>CAYVPO010000051.1:0-19364 GCA_964453825.1 uncultured Holophagales bacterium | reverse complement strand
GGGGGAAGCGGACGCGCTGTTTGACGAGCGCAGCGAGGAGTTCGCGGCCGCGCCGGCGACCCGCGCAGCGGAGTCGATGCGGGTCGCGCGCGCGCAGAGCTCGCCGTGGGACGTCCCTCCCGTCCGCGACTCGTGAGCCCCCACGAAATGGCCTGCGGGTCTCCCGGTCTCCCGGTCTCCCGGTCTCTCGGTCTCTCGGTCTGCCCCCTTCATCGACGCCCGCCAAGCGAAAGCCCCCGCTCGTCGCGGGGGCTTCGTTCGTTCGGACGGACCGGAGGACGCGGAACGGCGGGCTACTTCTTCCCCTTCTTCGCGGCCTTCTTCGCCGGCTTCGCCGGGCGCGGACCGGGCTTCGCGATCTTCGAGGGCTTGCCGAGAGAGGCGACCTCGGCGAAGTAGCGGGTGAAGGAGGCCATGCCGCCCGAGGCCTGCTCCCAGTCGAAGTTCTCGTTCGGGGCGTGGTAGCCGTGCTCCGGGAGCGAGAGGCCGAGGAAGATGACCGGGCACTTCAGGACCTTCTCCATCGTCACGACGGCGCCGATGGAGCCCCCCTCGCGGACGAAGACGGGCTCGCGCTCGAAGCCGAACTTCATCGAGCGCTTCACGGCCTCGGCGAGCGGGCCTTCCGTCTTCCCCTGGTACGGGTCGAGGCGGTTCTTGACGTGGACGACGACGTCCTTGTTCTTCGACTTCACGAACTTCGTGACGAGCTTCGCGATCTTCTCCCCCGTCTGGTTCGGGACGAGGCGGCAGGAGACCTTCACCTCGGCGCTCGGCGGGATGACCGTCTTCACGCCCGGCCCCGTGTAGCCGCCGATCATCCCGTGGACCTCGAACGTCGGCTGCGCCCAGATCCGCTTCATCAAATCGAGGGCGTCCTTCGTCCGGAGCGACTTGAAGAGGTGGTCCTTCTTGAAGCCCGCGACGGTGAAGCCCGAGCGCCGGAAGTCCTCCAGCTCCTTCTTCGTCGGCGGGACGACGTCGTCGTAGAAGCCCGGGATCTTCACCCGGCCCGTCGTCGCGTCGAAGCAGTCGTTCACGAGCTTCATCAGCTCGGCCATCGGGTTGCGCGCCGCGCCGCCGCAGACGCCCGAGTGCTGGTCGGTCTCGCCCGTCTGGAGCGTGAAAAGGAACCCCTGCAGGCCGCGGAGCCCGGCCGGGCAGGCGGGCTTGCCGCGCGCGATCCAGATCGTGTCGGAGACGAGGACGGAATCGGTCGCGAGGAGGTCGGCGTTCGCGGCGACCGCTTTCTCGAAGCTCGGGGAGCCGATCTCCTCCTCGAACTCCCACAGGACCCGGAGGTTCACGGGGAGCTCGGCCTCGAGCGCGGCCTTGATGCCGAACAGGGCCGTCAGCGCGGGCCCCTTGTCGTCAGTCGTGCCGCGGCCAAGGTAGCTGTCGCCCTGCTTCGTGAACGTGAAGGGCTCCGTCTTCCACGGCTCCGTCTCCATCGAGGCGGGCTGGACGTCGAGGTGGTTGTAGACCGTGACGGTCGGCCAGAGCGGGTTCTTCCCCCAGGCGCCGGCGACGATCGGATGACCGTCGGTCTCGAGGATGCGCGACTTGCCGCCGAAACGGCGGATCACATCGGCCGCGAGCTTGGCGTTCTCGCGGATGGCGTTCTTCTTCGTCGGGTCCACGGAAACGCTCGGGATCTCGACGAAGTCCTTCAGAAGGGCCTCGAAAGCCTCCCGATTCTCCGCGGCGTACGCTGTCAGGGCTTCGCGCGTGAGCTGCTCGGTCTTCATGATGCGAGTCTAGCTCCGCTTCCGGTGCGGCGCGTGCGCTGCGCCGCGGCAGCCCTTCAGCGGCCTCCGGCCCCCGGGGGGGCGCCGTCGGGCTCCGCCCGGACCTTCCGGCGCCGGAACGGCCGCTCCTCCTCTTCCTTGTAGAGGTACTTGATGGCGTGCTTCTGGAGGAGGAGGTTCGGGGCGTGCTCCCGGTTCAGCTTGATCGCGTCCTTGTCGTACCACTCGATCCAGCCGCGCAGCTCCTCGCCGTCGACGAGGAGGACGACGACCGGGGTGCGGGCCTGCATCTGCTTGAGGTAGTAGAAAGACTCGGCGTTCGTCTGCTCGGGAGGCGCCCCTTTTCGGAGGCCACGCGGGCTCATGTCCCGTCGGAGGTCCGACAGGGCGGGGCGAATCAGTTTTCGCGGCCCGAGCTCGCCCTCGGGGTCGCGGTCGCCCGCCGGCGGGGCCGGCGTCGGTGGCTTGCGGACAGCAGCCATGGGTGCTCCTTCCGGGGCGGGGGGCCGTTTCGGGAATCGAACCGTGGAAGAAGTTTACCCGACGCGGGCGGAGCCGGCCGTCAGGCGGCGGGAGGCACGGGGACCGGCGGAGCAGGCGGGGCCGGCGGCCCCTTCTTCTCGGCGTCCCGCCGGTCGGGACCCTTGCTCCCCATCTTCCGGGCCGCCTCGATCCCCCCCTCGAGCTCGTAGGCGAGGCAGCACTTCAGACGCCCGCACATGCCGGTCAGCTTCGACGGGTTCGGCGTGATCCCCTGGAGCTTCGCCATCCGGATCGTGACCGGGTGGAAGCCCTTCAGCCACGTCGAGCAGCAGAGCGTCAGGCCGCACGGCCCGATCCCCCCGACGATCTTCGTCTCGTCCCGCACGCCGACCATCCGCGACTCGACCCGGAGGTGGAAGCGGTCGGACATCTCCCGGCAGAGGTCGCGGAGATTGGCCCGCTCGTCGGAGGAGTAGAGGAGCGTGATCCGGCGCCGGTCGAACGGCACGACGCACTTCACGAGGCTGACCGGGAGCCGCAGGTCGGCGATCCGCTTCGAGGCCCACCGGGCCGCCTCGTCCTGGAGCTCGAGCCGTTCGGCGAAGTCGGCCGACTCGGAGTCGGAGGCGAGCCGGAGGAAGCGCTTCGCCTTCTTCTGGGAGCAGGCCTTCGCCAGGACGGGCGAGAGGGTCGTCACCTCCGCGAACTCCGGCCCGTCCTCGGTCTCGACGACGATCCGCTCGCCGGTCCGGACGCCGACCTCGCCGGTGAAGACGACCGTGACCTTCCCGTCCGTCGCGTCGGCGAGGCGGGCCCCGACGTAGTTGCCGCCGGGGTTCACGAGGGTTCCGATGGAGCAGGTGGCGCAGCTCACGAACCTTTGATTGTCACGATCCGGACGCGTCCGGTCAAACCGGGCCCGGACGGCGCCGCGACGCGGGCCTCAGGCCCGCTCCCCGTGCCCCTCGCGCGCGAGGACCGCGGCGCCGAGGATCCCCGCGTCGTCCCCGAGCGCCGAGCGGACGACACGCACCTCGGCGAGGTCGGTGAAGAAGGCGTAGCGCCCCGCCGCCGCCCGGACCTGCTCGAGGTACGGCTCGCCGACGTCCTCCGCGATGCCGCCGCCCAGGACGAAGAGGTCGGGAGAGAAGACGTTCCAGAGAGTCCCGATCGTCACGCCGACGGCGCGCGCCGAACGGGCGATCGCCCTCTCGACGAGGGAGTCCCCCGCGGCGAGCGCCTTCCTCACCTCCGAGCCCTTGAGGCGGCCGTCCTTCTCGAGGACCGAGCGCGCCACGACGGTCTTCTCCCCGCGCTCGATCCGCCGGCGCAGGAAGGCCGTCATCCCGACCTTCGCCCCGATCCCCTCGAGCGTCCCGTCGAAGCTCCCGGCCTTCTTCAGGTCGATGAAGCTCTGCCCGATCTCGCCGGCGTTCCGGTTGCGCCCGAGCCAGAGGCTCCCGTCGAGGAGAACGGCGCCGCCGATCCCGGTCCCGACCCAGATCGCCACGACGAGCCTCTCTCCCTTCGCCGCGCCGAACCGCGCCTCGCCGAGAGCCGCGGCCCGCACGTCGTTCTCGAGCCGCTTCGGGATCCCGGGGAAGTGCGGCTCGAGGGCGGCGGCCACCGGCCACCGCTCCACGCCGAGGTTCATCGCGCGGAGGAGCGTCGTCCGCTCGGCGTCGAGCGGCCCCGGCAGCCCGAGCCCGAGCGCCGAGACGTCGGCCCGCCGGGCGCCCGCCTCCGCGAGCGCCGCGTCGGCCGCGGCGACGAGCGCAGCGGTCATCTCCTCCGGGCCGCCGCGGAACGGGCTCTTCACCTTCCCCCGGCCGAGGACGTGACCGCCCTCGTCGACCGCTCCCGCGAGGACCTTCGTACCGCCCACGTCGATTCCGAGGACGAGCTGCCGGCTGTCGGCCATCGGGCGCTCCTTTGAGGTTAGTCTACGAGGATCGCAACCCGTCCGACCCGAGGTGAAACGTGCCCGAATCGCTCTCCCGTCTCCGGAGCCTCTCCGCCGCCGTCCCCGCCGTCCCGCTCCTCGTGGACGTGTCGCGGACGTGCCTCGCCACGCACGCGCGGACGAGCGACCCGCTCCTCCTCGAGGCGTTCCCGTCCGCGTTCTCGGCGATGGCCGCCCTCGAGTCGGGGGCCGTCGCGAACCCCGACGAGGGGCGCCGGGTCGGGCACTACTGGCTGCGGGCGCCGGAGCTCGCTCCCGGCCCCGAGGTGAAGCGGGCGATCGAGGAGATGGTGGCGAAGGTGAAGAGGTTCGCCGCCGACGTCCACTCCGGGAAGGTCGCGCCCGAATCGGGCGGGAGGTTCCAGAACTTCCTCCTCGTCGGGATCGGCGGGTCGGCTCTCGGGCCTCAGCTCGTCGCGGACGCCCTCGGCGGCTCTTCCGACCCCCTGCGGCCCTTCTTCTTCGACAACACCGACCCCGACGGCATGGCGCGCGAGCTCGACCGGATCGCCGCCGCCGGCGGGATCGGGCGGACGCTCGTCGTCGTCGTCTCCAAGTCGGGGGGGACGAAGGAAACGCGCAACGGGATGCTCGTCGCGCAGGCCATCTACACGGCGAAGGGGCTCGACTTCGGCCGGCACGCGGTCGCCGTGACGCAGGACGGGAGCGACCTCGACAAGCTCGCCCGACGGCAGCGGTGGCTCGACCGTTTTCCGATGTGGGACTGGGTCGGCGGCCGGACCTCGCAGCTCTCGGCCGTCGGCCTCCTGCCCGCCGCGCTCCAGGGCTTCGACGTCGACGGCCTGCTCGAGGGGGCGCGCGCCTGCGACGCGGCGACGCGCATCCCCGACGCCGTGAAGAACCCGGCCGCCCTCCTGGCCCTCGCCTGGTACCGGGAGACCGGAGGGCGCGGCCTGAAGGACATGGTCGTCCTCCCCTACAAGGACCGCCTCCTCCTCCTCTCCCGCTACCTCCAGCAGCTCGTCATGGAATCGCTCGGGAAGGAGAAGGACCTCTCCGGGAACACGGTCCACCAGGGGATCGCCGTCTACGGGAACAAGGGGTCGACCGACCAGCACGCGTTCGTTCAGCAGCTGCGTGAGGGGGTCCCGAACTTCTTCGCGACCTTCATCGAGGTCCTGAAGGACCGGCGCGACGGCCTCCCGTCGCTCGCCGTCGAGGAGGACGTCACCTCGGGCGACTACCTCCACGGCTTCCTCCTCGGGACGCGCGAGGCGCTGACCGAGAAGGGGCGCGGGTCGGTGACGATCTCGGTCGAGGACGTCTCGGCGCGGTCCCTCGGCGCGCTCGTCGCGCTCTTCGAGCGGACGGTCGGCCTCTACGCCCTCCTCGTCGGGATCAACGCCTACCACCAGCCGGGCGTCGAGGCGGGGAAGAAGGCCGCGGCGGCCGTCCTCGACGCGCAGCGGGCTCTCCTCGCGGCGATGCGGACCGAATCCGGCTCGTCCCGCACGGCCGAGGATTGGGCGAAGAAGGCGGGCGTCGGGGCCGAGACGGCGTGGAAGGTCCTCGAGCACCTCGCCGCGAACCCCGACCACGGGGTGCGCAGGAGGCCCGGAGAGGACCCCTTCTCGGCCTCCTACGGCGCGGCCTGAGCGGCGCTCAGCCCTTCTTCAGGGTCTTCAGGAACTCGTCGAACGCGGGCGCCGCGCCCTGCACCGTCTTCTTCGGTCCGACCAGCTTGAAGAAGACCGGCCCCTGCGGCCCCTCGGCGATCCCGCCGCGGAGAGCCCAGCCCGGCTTCGGCGTCAGCGCACCGCCCGGCATGCCGGAGGCGTAGGTCCCTTCCGCCGTCACGATCGTCACCGGCACCGCCGCGCCCTTCAGCGCGACCGGCTTCCCCGGGGGGGCGCTCCCTTTCTCGGGCGTGAACTGCCGGATCCAGCGGTCGACGTTCGCCTGGGTCCCGCCCCCCTGCCCGGGTCCGAAGAAGAAGACCGCGACCTCGCCCGCCTCCGCGTCTCCGGCGGCCGCCGGCACGCGGTACGTGACGACGCGCATCGAGGACGCCGTCGGCGCGACGCTCCAGCCTTTCGGCGCGCTCCAGGAGAGGCCGCCGGCCGTCTGCGCGGGAGCCGGGGCGCCGTGGGCGGAAACGAGCTGGAAGAGGACGACCGTCGCCGCGAGTGCCGTGTTCATGTGGAGACTTTATACCCGGTCGCAGGACCAGCAGAACCGAGACCGGACCCTCCGCAGCAGCGAACGCTCCTCCCGCTCCTCGAGGAGGGGGTCCGGGGGCACCCGCCCGGCGCTCAACTCGCCCCTCGAGGAGGGGGCCCGGGGGAATCCCGCTCGGCGGGTTCCCCCGCAAGATGTCAGCTCAGGCCGGAGCCGGTGCGCTCGCGCAGGATCTCCATCGCCTTCGAGCCCATGTCGCGGCGGAAGTGCTTCCCCTCGAACCGGACCTTCTCGGCCCCCTGGACGGCGCGGGAGAGTGCCTCCGAAAGCCCGCGTGCGCGAGCCGTCACGACGAGGACGCGCCCGCCGGCCGTTACGAGCTTCCCGTCGGCCGACTTCGCCGTCCCCGCATGGAAGACGAAGACGCCGTCCTCGGCCGTGGCCTCCTCGATCCCCTCGATCGGCTTCCCTCTCTCGAACGGCCCGGGATAGCCCTCGGCCGAGAGAACGACGGCAGCCCCCGCCTCCTTCTTCCAGACCGGCTTGGCGTTCTCGTCGAACTTCCCGCGGGCCGATCCGAGGAGGTAGGGAAGAAGATCGTCCTCGAGGCGGACCAGGACGCATTGCGTCTCGGGGTCGCCGAACCTCACGTTGTACTCGAGGACGTACGGCTTCATGCCGTTCTCGAGCATCAGCCCGACGTAGAGGACGCCGCGGAACGGCCGTCCCTCCTCCGCCATGCCGCGGAGCGTCGGGTGGACGATGTCGGTCAGGATCTCGCGCGCGGTCGTCGCGTCGACGAAGACGGAGGGGCTGTGCCCCCCCATGCCGCCCGTGTTCGGCCCGCGGTCGCCGTCGAAGACCCGCTTGTAGTCCTTCGCGGTCGCGAGCGGGATCGCCCGCTCGCCGTCGCAAAGGACCATGCAGCTCACCTCGTCGCCGGTGACGAAACGCTCGACGAGGACACGGTCGCCGGCGCTGCCGAAGACCCGTTCGCCGAAGAAGAGCTTGAGCGCCTTCTCCTTCTCGGCCTCGTCCCGGGCGATGACGACCCCCTTGCCGGCGGCGAGGCCGTCGGCCTTGAAGACGCACGGCAGGCCGAACGCCTTCACGGCCTTCTCGGCCTCGGCGCGGGTCGTGCACACCTCGGCCTCCGCCGTCGGGATCTCGTACTTCCTCATGAAGGCCTTGGAGAAGACCTTCGAGCCTTCCA
The DNA here is from genome assembly GCA_964453825.1 of uncultured Holophagales bacterium. Lineage (GTDB taxonomy): Bacteria > Acidobacteriota > Thermoanaerobaculia > UBA5066 > UBA5066 > UBA5066. The sequence continues at coordinate 11,818 of CAYVPO010000051.1, read as the reverse complement.
GCTCGGCCGCCAGCTTGTTCGGGCCGAACGCGAGGAGCCGCCGCTTCGTCAGCTCGTCGACGAGGCCGAGCGTGAGAGGGAGCTCCGGCCCGACGACCGTCAGGTCCACCTTCATCTTCTCGGCGAAGTCGGCGAGCTCGACGATGTCGGTGACGCCGATCGGAAGGCAGGTGGCGATCTGCGCGATCCCGGGGTTCCCGGGAGCGCAGAAGATCTCCGTGACCAGCGGTGACTGGGCGAGCTTCCAGACGAGGGCGTGCTCGCGACCCCCGGAGCCGACGACGAGAACTCTCACGGGAGGCGAGTCTAAACCAGCCCGAGGTCGAGCCCGAGTCCGATCTCGCGCCGGGGACCCGGCCGCGGCGGAACCCGGCGGGAGCCCCGGCCGCCTTGACGGCCGGAAGCCGGCTCCCGTAGGCTCCGGCCGGCTCTTTGAGTACGGGTTTCATCACGAGCGGCGGAGGGACGGGCCCTGCGATGCCGCGGCAACCGGCTCCTCGACCCCCGATGAGGGGGGAGGGTGACAGGTGCCAATTCCCGCTCCGGCACGGCCGGAGAGAGATGAAATCGAGGCCGAACGGAAGCGATCCCCAGCGAAACGCCCCTTCGTCCTCGAAGGGGTTTTTTCATGAAGCAAGACATCCGCGAGCGCCTGAAGACCGAAATCCTCCTCGCCGACGGCGCGATGGGGACGCTGCTCGTCTCGCGCGGCGCTGCCCCGGACAGCCCCCGGGCCCCCCTCTCGATCGCCCAGCCCGACCTCGTCAAGGAGGTCTACGACGATTACGTCGAGGCCGGCGCGCAGATCCTCAAGACGAACACCTGGGACGCGAACCGGGTCAAGCTCGCGAAGTTCGACTGGGCCGACTCCCTCGAGAAGATCAACCGGGCCTCCGTCCGCCTCGCCCACGAGGCCGCCGGCGGTGAGTACGTCCTCGTCGCCGGCGACGTCGGCCCTCTCGGCCAGCTCGTCAAGCCGTACGGGCCGCTCACGAAGACGATGGTCCGCGAGCTCTTCTCAGAGCAGATCCGGATCCTCCTCGAGGAGAAGGTCGACCTCCTCCTCTTCGAGACCTTCTCCTCGACGCTCGAGGCGATCGAGGCGATCCGGGCCGCCCGCGACCTCTCGAAGGAGATCCCGATCCTCGCCTCGATGACGTTCCTCTCGGACGGCAAGACGACGTTCGGGACGGAGGTCGCCGGAGCGTTCGCCCGGATCGAGGAGGCGGGGGCGGACCTCGTCGGGATGAACTGCACGATCGGTCCGCAGGAGACGCTCGAGGTCTTCCAGAGGGTCGTCGCCCAGGTCAGCGTCCCCGTCGCCGTGATGCCGAACGCCGGCTACCCCTGGAACGTCTCCGGGCGGACGGTCTACCCCGCCACCCCCGACTACTTCCGCGAGGTGGCCCGCGACTTCGTCAAGGCCGGCGCCGCGATCGTCGGCGGCTGCTGCGGCACGACGCCCGCCCACATCGCCGCCATGGCGAAGGAGGTCGTCGGAAAGCGGCGTACCGAGGTCGTCCGCGTCGCCCGCGCGGTCGTGACGGCTCCCGCCGCTCCGGCGCCGGAGGCGGCGCTCGAGACCTCCCCGCTCAAGAGGAAGCTGGCCGACCCGAGGTCGCTCGTCGTCACGGTGGAGATCGAGCCGCCGAAGGGGACGGACACCTCGGCCGCCCTCGACGGGGCCCAGCTCCTCCGGAGCTACGGCGTCGACGCCGTGAACGTCACCGACAACCCGATGGCGCGCCTCCGGATGTCCTCCATCGCCGTCGCCCACATGATCCGGCACGACACGGGTGTCGACACCGTCTTCCACTTCTCCCCGCGCGACCGGAACGTCCTCGGCATTCAGTCGGACCTCCTCGGCGCGGCGGGCCTCGGGATCAAGGCGCTCCTCGTCGTCGGCGGCGACCCGCTGAAGATCGGCGACTACCCGCAGGGGCGGCACGTCGGCGAGGTCGACACGCTCGGGCTCCTCCGGATCGTGAAGGGGCTGAACGCCGGCGTCGACATGGCGGGCGCCCCGATCGGCACCTCCACCTCCTTCGCGATCGCCTGCGCGGCCAACCCCGCCGCGCCCGACCTCGACGTCGAGATCTCGAAGCTCTCCGCCAAGATCGAGGCGGGGGCGACGTTCGCCCAGACGCAGCCCGTCTACGACGTCGCCGCCCTCGACCTCTTCTTCGCGCGGCCCGAGGCCCGGCTCATCCCTGTCCTCGTCGGGCTAATCCCGCCGAAGAGCCTCAAGCAAGCGCTCTACTTCGCGAACGAGGTCCCCGGGATGTTCGTTCCGGAGTCGATCCTCGCGAGGATGCGACGCGCGGCCGAGAAGGGCCCGGAGTTCGAGGCCGAGGAGGGCGTCGCGATCGGGATCGAGCTCGCGAAGGCGATCTCCGAGCGGGCGCGCGGCCTCCACCTGATGCCGATGGCCCGGTACGACGTCGTGCAGCGGGTCCTCGCGTCGCTGCCCGCGCGCGAGGAGCCCGCCCGTGCCGTCGACGCCGCGGCAGGTGGGCGATGAGGACGCCCGCGCCGGTCCCGCCCGCGCTCGCCGCGGCCCTCGCCGAGCGGATCCTCGTCCTGGACGGCGGAATGGGGACGATGATCCAGCCCTATCGGCTGGACGAGGCCGCCTATCGCGGCTCTCACTTCGCCGACCATCCGAGAGAGCTGCAGGGGTGCGCCGACGTCCTCCCGCTCACGCGGCCGGACGTCGTCGCCGAGATCCACCGCGCCTACCTCGACGCCGGCGCCGACGTCCTCGAGACCTGCACGTTCAACGCTCAGGCGATCTCGCTCGCCGACTACGGGCTCGAGGCTCACGCGCGCGAGCTGAACGCCGCGGCGGCGCGGGTCGCGCGCGAGGCGGTCCGCTCCTTCGAGGCGGCGAACCCGGGCCGCGCCGCCTGGGTCGCCGGGTCGATCGGGCCGACGAACCGGACCCTCTCGCTCGCCGTCGACGTGAACGACCCGGGGAAGCGGACGAACGTCTTCGCCGACTTCGTGACGGCCTACGCCGAGCAGGTCCGCGGCCTCCTCGACGGGGGCGTCGACCTCCTCCTCGTCGAGACCGTCTTCGACACGCTCGTCGGCAAGGCCGCCCTCGTCGCCGTCGAGGAGGTCTTCGCCGAGCGCGGGACGGCCGTGCCGCTCATGCTCTCGGTGACGATCACCGACCGGAGCGGCCGGACCCTTTCGGGGCAGCTCATCGAGGCGTTCTGGAACTCCGTCTCCCACGCCCCGCTCCTCTCGGTCGGAATCAACTGCGCGCTCGGCCCGAAGGAGATGCGGCCGTACATCGAGGAGCTCGCCCGGATCGCGCCCGTCCTCGTCTCGGCCTATCCCAACGCGGGGCTCCCGAACGCGTTCGGCGGCTTCGACGAGACGCCCGAGTCGATGGCGCACGACCTCCGCGCGTTCGCCGAGTCGGGCTGGGTGAACGTCGTCGGCGGCTGCTGCGGCACGAACCCGAACCACATCCGCGCGATCGCCGAGGCGGTGAAGGGCCTCTCGCCCCGCGCCGTCCCGACGGTCGAGCGGCTCACGCGCCTCTCCGGCCTCGAGCCGCTCACGATCCGCCCCGACTCCAACTTCATCGTCGTCGGCGAGAGGACGAACGTCACCGGCTCGCCGAAGTTCGCGAAGCTCGTCGCGGCGGGCGACTACGAGGGAGCGCTCGGCGTCGCGCGGCAGCAGGTGGAGGGAGGCGCAAACGTCCTCGACGTCTGCATGGACGAGGGGATGCTCGACTCGGTCGCCGCGATGAGGCGGTTCCTGAACCTCCTCTCGGCCGACCCCGACATCGCGAAGCTCCCCGTCATGATCGACAGCTCCCGCTGGGAGGTGATCGAGGCGGGCCTTCAGTCCCTCCAGGGGAAGTCGATCGTCAACTCGATCAGCCTGAAGGACGGCGAGGCGACGTTTCGAGAGCGCGCCCGGACCGTGCGCCGCCACGGCGCCGCCGCCGTCGTCATGGCGTTCGACGAGGCGGGCCAGGCCGACACGGCCGAGAGGAAGGTCGAGGTCTGCCGGCGCGCCTACCGGATCCTCGTCGAGGAGGAGGGCTTCCCGCCCGAGGACGTCATCTTCGACCCGAACGTCCTGACGGTCGGGACCGGCATCGAGGAGCACGCCGACTACGCGCTCGCCTACTTCGAGGCGACCCGCCGCATCAAGGCCGAGCTTCCTTTCGCGAAGGTCTCCGGCGGCGTCTCGAACGTCTCCTTCGCGTTCCGCGGCAACGGGCCCGTACGCGAGGCGATGCACGCGGCCTTCCTCTACCACGCCATCGCCGCAGGCATGGACATGGGGATCGTCAACGCCGGCCAGCTCGCGGTCTACGAGGAGATCCCGAAGGAGCTCCTCGGGATGGTGGAGGACGTCCTCCTGAACCGCCACGCCGACGCGACGGAGCGCCTCGTCGCCTTCGCCGAGACGCTGAAGGCGAAGGAAGGGGGCGCCGCGCACGCCGTCGTTCACGCCGAGGCCTGGCGATCGACGTCCGTCGAAGAGCGCCTCGCCCACGCCCTCGTGAAGGGGAACGCCGACTTCGTCGAGGCCGACACGCTGGAAGCTCTCGCAAAGCTCGGCGCGCCGCTCGCCGTCATCGAGGGGCCGCTCATGGCCGGCATGAACGTCGTCGGCGACCTCTTCGGCTCGGGGAAGATGTTCCTCCCGCAGGTCGTCAAGAGCGCCCGCGTCATGAAGAAGTCGGTCGCCGTCCTGACGCCGTACCTCGAGGCGCAGAAAGCCGCCGGAACGATGAAGGCCGCCGGGAAGGTCCTCCTCGCGACCGTCAAGGGCGACGTCCACGACATTGGCAAGAACATCGTCGGCGTCGTCCTCGCGTGCAACGGCTACGAGGTGATCGACCTCGGCGTCATGGTCGCGGCGGACCGGATCGCGAAGGCCGCGCGCGAGACGGGCGCGGACCTCGTCGGCCTCTCGGGCCTCATCACGCCGTCGCTCGACGAGATGGTCCACACCGTCCGCGAGCTCTCCCGCGAGGGGATCGGCGTCCCGATCCTGATCGGCGGCGCGACGACGAGCCCGGCGCACACCGCCGTGAAGATCGCCCCGGCTTCCCCCCAGCCCGTCGTCCACGTCGCCGACGCGAGCCGCGCCGTCGGCGTGGCGGGGAACCTCCTCTCCGACGAGCTGCGCCCCGCATTCCTCGCGAAGAACGCCGCGCTCCAGACCGAGCTCCGGCAGGACCACGCGGGACGCCAGGCGAAACCGCTCCTCCCGCTCGCCGGGGCCCGCGCCCGCCGCCGCACGTTCGACTGGGCCGCGGCCGATCTGCCGGTCCCGTCCTTCACCGGGGTCCGCGTCGAAGAGGACGTCCCGCTCGCCGACCTGATCCCGTACGTCGACTGGTCTCCCTTCTTCCACGCCTGGGAGCTTCGCGGCCGCTACCCGCAGATCCTCGACGACGCCACGATCGGCGAGAAGGCGCGCGAGCTCTTCGCCGACGCGCAGAAGCTCCTCTCCGAGATCGTCGAGGGGCGCCTCCTCCGGGCCCGCGCCGTATGGGGGCTCTTCCCCGCGAACTCCGTCGGTGACGACGTCGAGCTCTACGCCGACGCGAAGGGCGACCACCTCCTCGCGACGCTCCACACGCTCCGCCAGCAGCAGGAGAAGAGCGGCGACGCGCCGTACGAGGCGCTTTCCGACTTCGTCGCCCCGCGCGACTCCGGACGGCGCGACCACGTCGGCCTCTTCGCCGTCACGGCGGGACACGGCCTTCCAGCCCTCTGCGAGCGCTTCGAGAAGGACCACGACGACTACCGCTCGATCCTCGCGAAGTCTCTCGCCGACCGCCTCGCCGAGGCCTCCGCCGAGCGACTCCACAAGCTCGCCCGTGAGGCGTGGGGATTCGGCAAGACCGAGGCGCTCTCGAGCGAAGACCTGATCCGCGAGCGCTATCGCGGCATCCGCCCCGCGCCCGGCTACCCCGCCTGCCCCGACCACACCGAGAAGCGGACGCTCTTCGCGCTCCTCGACGCCCCCGCGAACGCGGGCATCACCCTCACCGAGAGCTACGCAATGCTTCCGACGGCCTCCGTCAGCGGCCTCGTCCTCGCGCACCCCGAGGGTCACTACTTCGCCGTCGGCCGCCTCGGCCGCGACCAGGTCGCCGACTACGCCCGGCGCAAGGGGATGCCCCTCCACGAGGCCGAGCGCTGGCTCGCCCCGAACCTCGGGTACGAGGCGGAGGGGACGGGGAGCTGAAGGGGGCGCTTGGTTCGCCGCGGGAGCCCGCCGACCTTCACGCCGATTTCCGTATCCAGCAGGGACAGTGGCTCGCAGCTGCCGGACTGCCTGCCGAGGCGACAGGCAGTCCGGCCAGCGCGGCCCGGTTTCGGCTCGGCCTACTGGACTTCCAGCAGGAGGCGCCCGCCACCCACCAGCGTTCCGGTCGAGCAGTTGGAGGACGGCAGTCGTTCCCCGGAGAAGTTCCGAATTTCGCCCGGCATCAGTCCGCAGAGCGTGTAGCTGCCAGGCTCGAGAGGCGGGGTCTGCAGGTAGCTCTCGCCGTTGATCATGGAGAACGTGGCGCCCGGGCGCAGGATCTCGAACCACGGCACGGGAAAGTAGCAGTTGCCGCGCAGAAGGACCTTTCCGGTCTGTCCAGCCGGACGGGGTCCCTGGCCCAACGTCTTCTCGGCGCTGAGCTGAAGCACGCCGCCGGCTGCGGGCATTACCACGGTCTGCTCCTGGTCTCTATCCGAAACCTGCAGGATGCGTACCGGACGGGCGGCTGCCTGGACGACGAGGCACGGCGTCCGCTCGTCGTCTCTGATGTCGATGCTGAATCGGCCCTCGGCGTCCGTCAGGTAGTCTTTGAAGAAGTGAGTGCGCGTGTCCCCCGCGGAGGCCGTGCGCTGGATCCTCGCCCCCGGCAACGGCTCGCCCTCCGGCGACACCACCCGCCCGCGGAGAGCGCGTTTGACCGGCGCGATGATGCGAAGGGGGGACGGTTCCGAGGAGCCGTCCTCGTTCACTGCGAAGTCGTACACGAGGCTTTCGCGATAGGGCTCTCGCAGAGTCATGGCGTAGGCCGTGTACTCGCCGGGGGCGAGCCCCGTCAGGAAGATGACCCCGTCATCCAGTGTGTGCCCCGGCATGGGTCCCGGGGGGGTCTTGCGGGACAGCACGAGACTGACGCCCGGGACACGCACGCCGTTCTCGTCGACGACCTCCCCTTCGACCGCGGTGGCAGGGAACTCGAGGGTGACCTCACCCCCGCCGCGCGGGACCATGACGTCGACGTCTCGGCGGAGAGCCATCACCTCGGAAGTGACGCGGGCCTTCCACGGCCCGGGGCGCGGCACCGAACCCGCGAAGCTGCCTTCGCGGGAGATGGGGAGGCTGACCGAGACTCCCCTGTCCTCGAAGCTGACGCGACCGCTCAGGAGCTGCTTCCCGAGCCGCGCCGTCCCGCTCACCTTCACGACGTCCATCTCGATCTTGCGGACGGTCTCCGGCTCCGACACCGTGAAGTCGCTGTCGTCCAGCCACCAGGGTTCGTCCAGGCTCGACTTCAGCTTCACCCTGTAGGGGCGCCCGCTCGCGGCACGATCGAACGTCCACTTCCCCGAAGCGTCGACGGCGGCTTCGCGCACGGGCACACGGCCTCTTCCGGGCCGGCGGTCGAAGAGCAGGAGCTGCCAGGGCATCCCCCGGGGGTCGAGCGGTGGAGTCACGTCGACACGGATCCGGCATGCCCGCCTGAGCTCCAGAGGAGGCACTTCGATCTCCTCGGAGGCGCCCAGATCGACCTCGAGCCGGTCGGCCAGGTACCCGGCACCCGAGGCGAGAACGACGTAGCGCCCCTGCGGAAGGCCCGTCGCAGCGAAGACGCCGCCCGGGCCCGAGACCAGCTCGCCTTCGGGGACGAGGGTCTGCTCGACCGACCGCAGAACGCGGAGGGACGGCCTCTCGGACTCTCCCGTTCCGTCGTTCGACGGAACGGGAGGGTGGTGAAGCCGCCCGATGAGGGACGAGCCGGTGGCGGGCTCGAGGTCGCCGAGGTCGAGAGGTTCCCCCGCCCTGACGAGCGCGCCGAACCGGAACGTCGAGGACCGACCGGGGACACGGATGCGGAGATCGTGCGAGCCCGCGGGAAGAAGGCATTGCCACCGACTCTTCTCGAGGGGGCACTCCGCGATTCCCGACGGGGCGCTCGCGCCGGAAGGGGGCCCCGCGTCATGCTCGCGGCCGAGAACGCCAGCCGGCTCGAATCGAATCTGTATGGCCGCTGGTAATGGGTCGACCCGCGACCGAAGGACGAGCCGGCCACTGACGAAGCCGGCGGGCCAGAGCTCGAGCCTGCCGCCGGACCGACTCCCCGGCTCGATCGTCAACGGCTCCGACCAGAAGCCCTCGGCCTGGGCGCTGACTCGCCAGCGTCTGCCCTCATCCAGCCCGAGATCGACCTTTCCCTCTCCACCGACCTGAGCAGTGACCTCGCGCCGCGCGTCCGCAGCCGCTCTCACACCATCCAGAGGCTCGGAGATCAGCCGGACTTCGACCTGGCCCCTGGGGAGCGGGCCGTGCACGACGACCGATACCTCGCGCGCGAGGCCATGCTGTGCGAGAGCCGCCGCGATCAGAGCGACGACCCCGACCCGCGGAATCAGGTGGCCTCGCAATTGCCGCCTTCGGGCGTCGTCATGGATTCGCAGTAACACTTGCCATTATGAGGGAAGTAATCGCAACCCCAATCCTGCCAGTCCTGATTCCAGGCGCTGGCGGCGCATGTCGGGCTCCAGCATTGCGTCTCGCCCCCACCCCCCCACGGGTCCCCCGGAAACGGTTCCTGGTTGAAGGGCCCGCCACGGCCTCCCCCTCCGTCGTCCTCCTCGGCGAACGCGGCGGGAGCCACCGCGAGCATTCCGGCCACGAGCAGCGAACCGATCAGAAACCGCACCAACTTCATCCTCTATCCTCCCTCTCGGCGCCCGCTTCTTCGGCCCCGCCACACGGCCTTGCCCGCACGCCCGCCTCTGTTCGGCCTCGCACTGCTCCGGGCTGCACCGAGACGTAAGGGTCGATTCGTCGCCGAGGACGGAGGATTCTCCCCCCCCCCCCCGCGGAGTTGTCAATTGGTACCGGGGGTTCATGGTAATTGGGGGGGGGGAATCAATCGGGAGGAGCCTGGAGGGGTCTCGCGAAGCGGACGGCGGACGCTGCACTCCCTATGAGGCTAATCGCAGCGCCGAGCTTGCGGCGTTCGAGAAGGTCGAGTTGGCGCCGACGTCGGCCAAGCGCGGCCACGTCCCCCTCTACGGGAACGCCTTCACCCCTGCTTCGCGCAGACACCGCGAGCTCCTCGCCCCACCCTGTCTCGCGCCCTGCCGGACCGACCACGGCATGCTGGCCGCGGCGTCCGGCGAGGAGAAGGCTTTCGGCTCGGGATGGTCGCCACATCACGCGGGTGCAGCCGTTCGGGAACCAACATCCTCGACCACCACGACCACAACCTCCGCATCCGAGGCGGCTGGACCGCGCCAACGCCCGGCTGGGTCGCACGCTCTGCGGCCGCCGGGACCTGACTGTGTCGGATCTCGCCTTGACGGAGCGGGAGTTTGCGCCCGGCCAGCTATGCCACGATCGATCTGTTGCGGCCTCCGAAGTCGCGCGGGTCTACAGACCCGAGAAGCGTCGGGTACGAAACGGAGGTGGCCGGGAGCTGAGCGGGGGCGCAGGACGTACTTCGGGGGCGCCGACAGGCATTCCCGTCAGCATCGACTGGTTTTGTCGTCGTCGATCCTCCTGCGGGCACGGCACCTCTGTACTCGAGGCCCTTCTGCACCGGCGCCTGTTCGAAGGTCGTACGCGGGAAACGGAGGGCCCAGAGCCACGCCCGGCAAACAGAGTCGCTCGCCTCCGAACCGGCCTCTCAACCTCCGCTGCCGCCCGCCTCGGTGTCCCCCTCGTCAGGTGCTCTTCGGCGCCGTTAGGCCCAGCTCATCCGCAGGGTTCACGAGGTCGATCCGCTCGTCTGTCCCCGCTGCCCGGGCGTGATGCGGATGGTCGCCTTCATCACCGAAGGCCGCGTCATCCGCCGCATCCTCGACCACCCCGCCGCCTCAGCACGCCGCGCCATCCGGGGCCGTGCACCGCTTCTCGCCGCCTCCACCGCTCGCGCATTCCCCCGATCCCCCGCCGGCTCGGCGCCGACAGCGACCCGGCGCCAGCCGCACGGTCGAACCTCGTCTTCACCACGGTCCGGGAAGCAGAAGCATGCCTCGCCCTCCTGGAGAACCGGCTCCGGAAACCGACAGCCCATCCCCGAGCGCTCGCGCTTGGGGGCGGCATCGCCGCGGTGCCGCCCCCGGGCGGCCTCCGAGCCCGCTTCGGCCATCAGCCTGACCGGCGCCCAAACCAAACATTCGTCCCTGAAGGAGGCCTGCTACGGCTGAAGCCGTTCGTGCCAGTAGTACGGGCGTTGCTTCTCGTGCGCCACGGCCCAGATACGGATCTGTTCCGACTCGATCGTGTAGTAGACGTTGTAGGGGAAACGGCGGAGAAGGCGCTTGCGGGCTCCTTCCTCGGTGACGACGGGTGAGCCTTCGGGGTGGGCCCGAATGAGGTCGACCGCCCGATGGAAGTCGGCTTCGAAGGCGACGGCCAGGTCAGGCCTCTGATCGTAGTAGTAGTCCCGCGCGTCGTTGTAGTCCCGCGCCGCCGCGGGATCGAAGCCCCATTCAGGAAGGGGTGGACGTACGGGCACGCGCGAGGACCTCTTCGCCGGGGATCGCCGGGATGCCCTGTTCGCGAGCCGCCCGGATGCGCCGATCGACCTCCCGGTTCCAGAGCGCCTCGCTTTCGGCCTCCGAGACCTCGTCCAGCGTCTTGAGGATCTCGGCAGCCAGCTCGGCTCGGTCGTCGAGAGGAAGCTTGCGGGCTTCGGCGAGTAGGTCCTGTCTCGTCACGCCTTCCATTCTATCGCTCGCGTCCTTCCCCTTTTCGCCTGCGGCAGCAGCAGGGCCGCGGGGTGCGTCGCAGTGTGGACCTGCTTGAGCTTCGTGATCGCCACGTGCGTGTAGATCTCCGTCGTCGTCAGCTCCACGTGCCCGAAGATCGCCCGGATCATCCGGACGTCGGTGCCGTTCTCGAGCATCAGCGTCGCCATCGCGTGCCGGAAGAGGTGACGCGAGCCGGTCTTCGCGGCGCCGGACGCCTTCACGTACCGGCTCACGTACGGGCTGAGCGTCTTCGGCGCGATCGGCTCGCCCTCGGCGGCGACGAAGAGAAAGCCGTGGTCCGGCTCGATGACGGCCGCCTCGGCCGCGACCAGGTCGCCGACTACGCCCGCCGCAAGGGGATGCCGCTCCACGAGGCCGAGCATTGGCTCGCCCCGAACCTCGGGTACGAGGCGGAGGGATGAGAGGCGGCTCGGCGGCTCACCGCGGGGCATCACAGCGTTGACATGCTGTTCTGAGGTTTCTATCGTTTTCCCATGCCGACGACCATGGTCCAGATCAGGAATGTCCCCGTTGACCTGCACCGTCGGCTCAAGGTGAGGGCGGCGGTCGAAGGGCTCACGATGTCGGACTACGTTCTGCGCGAGGTCCGCAAGGCGCTCGAGCGGCCCACGCGGACGGAGCTCCTGGATCGGCTCCAGGCCGGTCCGGTGCGCCGGCTCCGACGGTCCGCCGCGGCCGTGATCCGGACGGAGCGCAACGCCCGGTGATCGTCCTCGATGCGTCGGCCCTCGTCGAGCTCCTGCTCGGGACGAAGAGCGGCCGCGCGATCGCGGCCCGAATCGCCGACCCCTCGCTCGGTCTCCACGTCCCGCACCTGGCCGACG
>CAYVPO010000050.1:9720-19605 GCA_964453825.1 uncultured Holophagales bacterium | reverse complement strand
CCATGCCGAGACAGTTCGCCGTCATCGGGCTCGGGAACTTCGGCTCCCAGCTCGCCGCCGAGCTCACCCACCGTGGGGCCGAGGTCCTCGCGATCGACGAGCGCGAGGAGGCCGTCGACGACCTGAGGGACCACGTCACCCACACCGTCCGCGTCGACGCGACCGACGAAAGGGCCCTCGCCGAGCAGCGTCTCTCCGAGATGGACGCGGTCGTCGTCAGCTTCGGGAGCGACTTCGAGGCGGCCCTCCTGACCGTCTCCGTCTTGAAGCAGATCGGCGTGCGGCGGCTCATCGTCCGGGCCACGACGGTGAGGCACGAGCGGATACTGGAGACTCTCGGCGTCGACGAGGTCGTCCTCCCGGTCAACGAGACGGTCACGCGCCTCGCCGGGAGCCTGATGGTGGAGGGCCTCTACGACTCCTTCGCGCTCTCGTCGGACTACGCCGTGGGCGAGGTCGCGATCCCCGAGGAGCTCCTCGGCAAGAAGGTCGGTGAGGTCGACTTCGCGGCCGACTACGGCGTCTCGCTCGTGACGATCCGCCGCATCGTCCCCGAGACGCGCATCCTCGGCCTCGGCACGCGGATGGTCGAGCGGATCCTCGGGATCCCCTCGCCGGCGACGCCACTCGAGCGCGGAGACACCCTGATCGTCTTCGGCCCGAAGAAGTCGCTCGAGAAGCTCGCGAAGCAGGGCGAGCCCGGCTGAGCCGGCCGCCGGGGAGCCGTCAGCCGGCGGCGCCCCGGGAGACTTCCCGAAGGGTCGAGACGCCCGCGCCGAGGCGCGCGACGAGCGCCGCGACGGCCGCGCGCGCTCTCTCCGGATCGCCGCAGGTGAAGAGGTCGACCGCCGCCTCGCCCCGCTCCGGCCAGGTGTGGATCGTCAGATGCGACTCGGTGATGACGACGACGCCGGAGATCCCCTGAGGCTCGAGGCGGTGGAGGTGGACGCCGAGGACGTGGGCGCCCATCGCCGCGACGGTCTCGACGAGGGCCGACTCGACGACGGCGAGGTCGTCGAGCGTCGCGAACGGCGCTCCGGCGAGATCGAGGAGGAAATGCGTCCCGAGCGGGCTCACGCGCTCACCCCGCGTCCGCTTCCGCGGGCGCTTCGAGGCCGACCGCGGTCGCGGCCGCCCGGTTCTCCGGCTTCACCTTCCATAGCCACGCGTCCAGAAGATAGTGCGTCGCCTGGGGGAGAGCAAGGAGCGGCACGAGGAGCGAGAGGAGGAGCGGGCCGGGGTCGAGCGCGCCTCCGGGGAAGAGGGCGCCGTTCTCGTGCCAGACGAGGCGGTCCCAGCCCCACTCCTCGAGGAGGGCGAGGAGGAAGAGCGGGGCGAGGAAGAGCGCGGCGTGGCGGGCGCCGAAGTCCGCGAGGACCGGCTTCCGGCCGGCCGCGGCCCGCGCGGCGGCCGAGGAGCGAGCCGACAAGAAGACGAGGCCGAAGTACGGGACGCCGTGGACGAGGACGTTCGTCACCGCGAAGGCGTAGTCCGAATCGAAGACGACGATCCCGAGGTGCCAGACGAGGGCCGTCGTGACGACGACGAGGATCTTCCCCCAGGACACGGGGCGGCCTGAGGCGACGCGGCGGACCTCTTTCCCGGCCCAGAGCGCGGCGATCGCGACGAACGCGGCGAGGGCGGCCGGACCGAGCCAGGGGGGCAGGCCGGCCGCATAGTCCCCCGCGATCAGCCAGTGAAAGCGCCTCGGAAGGCGCGCGTGCCAGAAGACGAGCGGCGCGAGTGTCGCACCGTAGATCGTCGCCGCGTCGAGGCGGCGCTCCCACGTGGCCCCCGGCTCGTCGTTCTCGCCCGACTTCCTCCGGTAGAGCGCGACCCAGCCGTATTGCTGCCGCACGAAGTGGAACGTCGCGAGGTAGGCGAGGACGCGCCAGAAGACGAGGTCCCCCGCCGTGAAGAGGATCACCCCGGCCGCGTACGCCGCCGCCGGGAGGCCGAGGGTGAGCGCCGGTCGTCGGCGAAGCTCTTCGGGGTCGGCGTAGACCCGCCAGCCCGTGGACCAGACGTGCGCGACGTCGACGCCGACGACGAGGAGGAGCCAGAGCGCGACGGGGAGGTCGCCCTCCAGGAGGCGGGTCCGCGCGCCCCCGACGAGGAGGAGGATCGACGCGAGAGCCGGCCCGCCGAAGAGGAGGACGTCGGCGCGGCGGGAGAAGAGCCACGGGGATGACGTGGGCGAGGACACGACCGGAGGTCGAGTCTATAGGCCCGTCGCACGTCCGGACGACGCGTGTCGCGAGCGGAGGAGGCGCCTCGTCGACTTGACCAGGGCGAAGCGCGGCAGGGCCGCGAGCGACGGCGCCCCCCAGATCGTCGCGAGATAGACGAGGAACCTCCGGAAGCGGCTCCCGTGGGCGGCCTCGAGGTCGACACGGCGAAAGTCGAGCCAATGGGCGACGAGTCCCGGCAGGAGGCCTGGCGACGAGGAGCGGACGGCGAGCTCGAGCCGCTCCCGGCGCGTCGGTCGGGTCGAACGGAGGTCCGACAGGACTGCCGCCGGCACGTTCGCGCCGAGCTCCCCGCGGACGAACGAGAGCGTCGCGTCGAGGTGGAGGACGAAGCCGGCCTCCCGGGCGCGCGCGAGGAGGCGGTCCCAATCGACCCGTGCGCCCTCGGCCCTCAGGAGGACGACGAGATCCGCCGCCCACTGCAGGGGCGGGCTGGGGCTCCACCTCAGGCCATGCGCGGCCACCTGCAGAAGGAGGTCGGTGGGGCTCGGGGCGAGAGCGTCGATGGCCCGGCCGCGGAGCGGTTCCGCGTTCTCCCAGAACGGCCGCTCGTCCTCGGGCCGGCGGCGCTCGTAGATGGCGTGCCAGTGAAGGTCGAGGTCGAGGCCCGGCCCGATCGTCAGCCCGACGGCATGGACGTAGGGGAGATGTCCGGGCACGACGTGGTAGGAGGGACGCCAGCCGAGGCGGTCCAGGACCGCGCGCGCCTCGGTCGACCTCTCGGGAGGGACGAGGACGTCGACGTCGTTCATCGGACGATGCCCGAGGCTCTCGTAGCAGCGCAGCCCGAGCGCGGCCCCCTTCAGCAGCATCACCGGGATGCCCGTCGCCTGGAGCGCCTTCACGGCGCCCGAAGCCTCGTGGAAGAGCTGCTGGTTCCGGGACCAGGTGTGCCGCAGGACACCCCTCGCTCTCGCGAGGACCGGGTCGACGCCGCCGAGGTTGTGGGCGAGGAGCGGGAGGATCCGGTAGGAAGCGGGATCGACCCGCTCGATGTCGGCGGTCTCCCGCCACGAGGCGTAGGCGGCGCGGGCCTCGGGCTCGGCGAGAAGCGCCGCGCGCAGGAGGAACGTCTGCTCGCGCGTGGGCCAGCACCCACCCGTGCGGCGGACGGACGCGGGAGGAGCCGTCGCGCTCACGGCGCGCCGCTCCGACGCCGGACGAGCGCCTGGCGCACGACCTTGAGGTAGTCCGTCACCGCGGCCTTCTCCCGTCGACCGGTGTTGGTCTCGTGCAGCCGTCGCTCCAGGACGACCGCGTCGTGCGACGCCGCGTCGAGACCCGCTTCGAGCCCCCGCATCCACCAGTCGACGAACTCGCCGACGCGAAGGTCGACGCGGAAGGGACCTACGCGAGAGAAGGCGCTCTTCCGGAGGAGGGAAGCGCCCGGGGACGCGCCCGGCATCGGCCCCTCCGGGCACGCGAGGAGCGCGCGGGCCGCCTCGGGCAGCTCCGGCGAGACGAAATGGACGACGCGGCCGAGCGCCGCGTCCGCGCGCGGCCGGGCCTCGAGGGCCGCGAGGTGCCCGGCGAGGGCCGTCGGCGTCCAGCGGTCGTCGGCGTCGAGGAAGGCCAGCCACTCTCCCGACGCCTCGGAGACGAGGCGGTTCCGCGCCGCGCCGATGCCCGCGTGGGCCTGGCGGACCACACGGACCCTCTCACCGAACGACGAGGCGACCCGCAGGCTTCCGTCCAGGGAGCCATCGTCGACGACGACGACCTCCGAGGGCGGCACCGACTGCGACAGGGCCGAATCGAGCGCCTCGCCGAGATATCTCTCGGCGCCGAAGACGGGGACGAGAACCGAGATCCGCCGGCCCCCGCCGGTCACGCGGACGCTCCTCCGGCCGGCGGCGTGCCTCTCTTCGCGGCCCGCCTCACGGCCCGCAGCAGCTCGACGTGGCCCGCGGCGACGTTCGCGGACTGGTTCGCCGCGTGGATGCGGCGCTCGAGGAGGACGTCCGGGAGGAGGAGCTCCCGCACACCGCGGCTCCTCGCGCGCATCAGCCAGTCGGAGTCGCTCGCGATCGGCTCTCCTTCCGCGAAGGGTCCGACCGCGTCGAAGGCCTGCCTTCTGACGACGAGCGTCCCCGGCAGCAGGCCCGGCAGCGGCCCGTCGAGCCAGCCGGGCCGTACCCACGAGGGCGGCGTCGAGAGCCCGTCGAGGAACAGCCGCTGGTGCGCGAAGCAGAGGTCGAGCGCGGGATCGGCCTGGAACGCCCCGACCTGCCTCTCGAGCTTGTCGGGCGTGTACCGATCGTCCTGGTCGAGGAACGCGATCAGCTCGCCCTGGGCGACGGCGACCCCGCGGTTTCGGGCGGCCGCGACGCCCGCGCGGGCCTGTCTGAGGAAGTGCACGCCAGGATACGCGCCGGCGATCGCCGCGCTCGCGTCCGTCGAGCCGTCATCGACGACGACGATCTCGAAGGCGCGCCACCGCTGGCGGCCGATGCTCTCGAGCGCCTCGCCGAGGAAGCGCTCGCCGTTCCACACGGGGAGGACGATGGTCACGACGGGTCTGTTCACGACCGGGCCTCTTCGAGGACTCTCTCGAGCGCGAGCGGGATCTCGGAGACATTCTCGCCGAGCTCGAGCTCCCAGCTGGGGAGGTGCCGGAGGAGGCTCCCGATCCTCGCGAGCGTGTGCCGGCCGGTTCCGGGCAGCTGGAAGATCGTGCTCGGCGCGAGCGCGGCGAGGAGCGCCGCGCCGCCCACCCGGCGCGCCCGCGTCGGCCCGCGACCGACGGCTCGCGGCGTCACCGCTCCGCGGAGGGGAAAGCCGGCCGAAACGGACGCGGCCCAGCGGGGGCAGAGGAGGATCATCGGCTTCTCCCCGATAGCGCCGGGGTTCACGACGCCGTCCGAGAGATGGGGGAAGCGCTTCAGCTGGTGGGGCTCGAGCTTGGCGGAGCTGTAGAGCGAGTGGACTCGGGGCTCCGGCCCGTCCGTAGCGAGCACGTAGTCGTCCCCCGCGACGCCGAGAGGGGAGCCGAGGCACGCGAGCGCGGTCGTCGATTTCCCGGCACCGCTTCGACCGACGACGAGGAGGCCGCCGTCGGCCCTCCCGACCGCAGCCGCGTGGACGAACTGGGCCCCGAGCTCGAAGAACGCGAGGTGCAGAAAGGAGCGGAGCGGAGCGGCGACCTCGTTGGACGGGACGTCCGCGGCCGACGCGACCCAGACGACGGCGCGTCGGCGCGAGTCGTCGAGGACCGTCAGGATCCCCACGCCGGGCTGCCAGACGTGCCGATCGTCGTCCCCGGACGACCCGGGGGCGGGGAGCTCGACTCCGGTAGAGGCGGAATCCCAGGCGAAGACCTCGAGGGCGGCCGGTTCGCCCCGCGCCGCGACGAGGTGCGCGAGCGCGGGCGAAAGGACGGGGAGCATCGCGGGGCCGGCGGTCCGAAGGACGAGCCGCTGGCCGCCGATGATGAACGCGCGCGCTTCCTCGCCTCCCGCGGCCTGCGCGGCGCAGCGGAAAGCGTCCGTCATCCGTTCGAAGGTCGTCCCTGGAGGGGAAGCGGGCGGCTTCGCCGCGCGTTTCGTCATGCAGGCTCGCCCCCCGGGTCGGGCTTTCGCGCCGGCCAGCCGGCCTCCTCGACCTCGTGGATCGGGTCGAGAAGGAGGAGGTCCTGGATGTCGTCGAACCGGGAAAGAGTCGGCTCGGTGAGGCTGGTCGAGACCTTCGGAAAGGGCGCGGGCGCGGCCTGGGTTCCGGGGACGGAAACGACGAGCCGCTCGGCCTCGAGGCGGGCGAGGAACGGCGTCAGGGCCGCTTCCACCTCGGGAGCGCTCTTCCCGTAGGCGGCCCCGATTCCCTCGATGATCGCCGTGGCCGTCGAGCCGCCCGCCGTGATGGCGTCCCAGATGCTCGAGGCTATCGGGTCGAGGCTGTAGTAGGTGCCCGTCTCGAGATCGATGATGACGGCCTCGCCGTCCAGGATCTCGGAGATGATCTGGGGGGATCGGACAGCCAGCACGGAATCCATGACGTCGACAACCTCCGCAGCGGGACATTCTCGGACGGTTTCGGCGCCTTCGCCACGCCCGACTCCTCCCGGAATTGCCGGCGGAGTCTAGCGGTCCGCGGAGCCACCGGGACCCCTCCCGAGGCGCCGGTCGAAAAGCCGGTGTCGATCATCACCGGGATTCCGGGTAGAGTGCGCGCCGCGTGTCCAACCACGAGCTGTCGATCGTCTTCTTCCTGGCGCTCGCTGCGATCCTCCTCGCCTGCCGGCTCGTCGGGTACCTCGCCCGCTACGTCGGGCAGCCGCAGGTCGTCGGCGAGATGATCGCCGGAGTCTTCCTCGGCCCCTCGCTCCTCGGCTGGATCGCGCCGCAGGCGCAGGCGGTCCTCTTCCCGAAGGCGGCGATGCCGGTCCTCTACGTCGTCGCGCAGGTCGGGCTCGTCCTCTACATGTTCCTCGTCGGGCTCGACTTCGACGTGGAGCTCTTGCGGAAGCGGGCCCGTAGCGCCGTCACCGTGTCGTGGGCCGGCATCCTCACCCCGTTCGCGCTCGGGGCGCTCCTCGCCTGGGGCATCCACGGGGACACCGACCTCTTCGCGGCCGGGGTCTCGACCGGGGAGGCGGCGCTCTTCATGGGCGCCTCGATGTCGATCACCGCGTTCCCGATGCTCGCCCGGATCATCTACGAGCGGGGCCTCTCGGGGACCTCGATGGGGACGCTCGCGCTCGCCGCGGGCTCGGCCGACGACGCCGCCGCGTGGTGCATCCTGGCCGTCGTCCTGGCGAGCTTCTCGGGGCAGGCGTCGATCGCCGTCTGGGCGATCGGAGGCGGCCTCGCGTTCGGGCTCTTCGCGTTCTTCGTCCTCAAGCCGCTCCTCGCGCGCGCCGGGGCGTGGGTCGAGCGGAAGCAGGCGTACGACAGCTTCGCTCTCCCGGGCGCCCTCATGCTCCTCGCGGGAGCCGCCTGGTACACGGACATGGTCGGGATCTACGCCGTCTTCGGCGCGTTCGTCCTCGGGGCCGCGATGCCGCGCGGCGAGATCGCGAAGCGGATCGAGGCGCAGGTCCAGCCGCTGACGGTGAACCTCCTGCTGCCGCTCTTCTTCGTCTACTCGGGGCTCAACACGAGGATCGGGCTCGTGAACACGCCCGCCCTCTGGGGCCTCGCGCTCCTCGTCCTCCTCGCCGCGACGCTCGGCAAGGGGGGCGCCTGCTACGCGGCGGCGCGCCTCGGCGGCGAGCCGCACCGGGAGGCGGTCGGAATCGGCGCGCTCATGAACGCCCGGGGCCTGATGGAGCTGATCATCCTGAACATCGGCCTCGAGCGCGGCGTCATCACGCCGACGCTCTTCTCGATCATGGTCGTGATGGCGATCGTCACGACGCTGACCGCCCTCCCCGTCTTCAACCTCGCGTTCGGAAAGAGGGTGGTCGGCGAGGAAGCCGTCGCGCCCCCGGCGACGGCGCCCGGGCCTCTCCTCGACGACTGACCGGCCGAGGCCGCCCTAACCGAGGAGCGACCGGAAGCGCTCTCCCTCCTCGGAGAGGATCGACTCGGCGGCCCGGACCCCTGCGTCCTGGGCCTCCTCGAAGAGCGGGAGCCCGGAGGCGTCGGCGTGGGCGAAGCGGACGCGGCCGACGGGCCGCTCCAGCGCGGCCCGGTCGGGGTGCCAGACGAAGCCGGGGTGCGGGCGCGCCATGGCGTGCCCCCAGAGGTGGACGTCGACGTTCGTGACGAGGGCGGGGAGGTCGGGGTGCGCACGGGAGAGGTCGGCTAGGACCGCCTCCGCGAGCTCCTTCCAGGTCGCGGAGAGGAGCTTCTCCCGGGCCTTCCTCGGCTCCTCGCCCGCGAAGACGAGGTAGTAGGTGAGGACGGTCGGGCCGTGGCTGCGCCCTCCCTGGTGGGTCGCGACGACGTAGCCGAGCCCCCGGGAGTCGTAGAGGACGTTGTCCCAGCAGAGAGGGAAGCCGCGGTCGGCCGGACGCCCCGAGAGGGTCAGGTTCGCGACGAGCCACGGCGCGTACTCGAACGCCCGGAGGAAGGGGGGCGGGCTCTCGCGCCACGGGGCGAGGACCTTCGCGGCGGTGTAGCGGGGGAGCGCGTAGACGACGTGCCGGGCGGCCACCTCGACGACTTCGTTCCGGGGCGCGTCGAGCCAGCGGAGCGTGGCGCCGCCGGAGCGGGGGACGACGTCGAAGACGACGGCCGCCGTGACGATTCGTCCGCCCGCCGCCTTCACGAGGTGCCGGGCGAGGCGCCCGTTCCCCTCGGGCCAGGTGAGGAAGGGGGCAGGCTCCTCGAACGGGCCGTCCGGGGTGGTCCCGCGCAGGCGCGAGGCGAAATAGTGGATGCCGGCCCAGGCGGAGGTGTCGTCGAGCGAGGAGCCGAAGTCGTCGCGCGTCGCGTACTCGACAAACCAGAAGAGGCGCGCGCCGCGGTAGCCGCTCCGCGTCAGCCACTCGCGCATCGAGACCCGGTCGAGCGCCGTCCACTCCGCGTCGTCGGAAGAAAGCCGGCGGGGGAGGGCGAACGCCCGGCGCCCCTTCGCGTCGCGGAGCGTCGCGTAGCGGTGCATCTCCCGCTCGAATCGGGCGAGCTCTTCGCGGTCCTCCCGGGAGGCGCCGGCGCGCGGGTAGAGCCCTTCGTACCAGAGGCCGCGGAAGAAGAGCCGTTCCTCCGGCTCGGCGCAGAGCATCTCCTCGGCCCACTGGGGGCTGCCGTCCGCGTTCCGGCCGGCGACGGCGCCGACCTCGCCGAGGAGCGTCTCGAGGGCCGGGTTGCCGGTGAGCGGCGCCGGGACGTAGTGCGCCCCCCACGGGAACGCGGAGACGGCGTTCGCGCCCGAGCGGGCGTGGCCGCCCGGCTCGTCCTCGAGCTCGTAAATCCGGAAGTCCGTGAAGCCTGCGCGGGCGAGGGTCCACGCGGCCGAGAGGCCCGAGATCCCGGCGCCGAGGATCGCGACGCCGACGCTCTCCCGCCGGGCGACGGGGCGCGAGAGGACCTCGCCCGTCCGGATCCTGTGACCGCGCAGGACGTCGGCCCCGACGATCGCGCCGGAGTAGGCGGGGTCGTCCGGGCCCCCCCGGCAGGCCGCGAGGAGGGACGAGAGGGCCGGCAGGCCGGCGAGCGCGGCGATTGCCTCGCGGCGGGAGGGCCTCACGTCACTCGAACTTCCGCCACTCGCTCTCGTAGGTCCTCACGAGGACCTGGTCGTGGAGGCGGTTGACGGGCGCCTCGGTCCACGGCGCCATGTCCGGTCCGAACGAGAAGAGTGCGGGGAGCGTGTCTCGCGAAAGGAAGCGGAGGCCGGGGAGGACGTCGGACGGGACGTCGAAGGAGCGGGGCGATGCGAGGACGAAGCCCCACTCGCCGAAGGACGGGACGGCGGCGTGGTACGGCCTCGTCTCGAAGCCGCTGGCGGCGATCGTCCGGTCGATGATCCAGAACGAACGCCGGGCGAAGAGGGGAGAGGTCGACTGGACGGCGAAGGCTCCGTCCGGCGCGAGGCGCCGCTTCAGCAGGTCGTAAAAGCGCCTCGTGTAGAGCTTCCCGACCGCGAAGCTGTTCGGATCGGGAAAGTCGACGAAGACGAGGTCGAAGAGACCGGTCTCCGTCTCGAGCCACTTCATCGCGTCGTCGTTGACGACCGAGACCTTCGGCGAGAGGAG
>CAYVPO010000050.1:0-9620 GCA_964453825.1 uncultured Holophagales bacterium | reverse complement strand
CCGGAGAGCCGGTCGGCGGCGACGAAGCCTCCGAGGAGGAGCGCCGCGACGAGCCCCGCCTTCGCGAGGAGGCCGCCGGCGGGGCCGAT
This sequence comes from uncultured Holophagales bacterium, assembly GCA_964453825.1. GTDB lineage: Bacteria > Acidobacteriota > Thermoanaerobaculia > UBA5066 > UBA5066 > UBA5066. The sequence continues at coordinate 9,531 of CAYVPO010000050.1, read as the reverse complement.
CTCGTCGCGGAAGAGCCGGATCGACGTGAAGGCGACCGCGACATTCAGGAGTCCGAAGAGAAGCGACGTCCGGAAGAGGCCGAGCGTCGGGACGAAGACGAGCGGGAAGAGGAGCGAGGCGGCGAGCGCCCCGAGGTAGTCGAACGTCAGGACCTGGGCGACGAGCTCCTTGAACGCCACCGACCGCCGCAGGAGCCGGAGCATCAGAGGGATCTCGACGCCGACGAGCGTCCCGACGGCGAAGACGAGGCCGTAGAACACCGGGTGGAACCACCGCTGCGACAGGAAGGCGAACGAGAGGATGAGCGCCGAGAAGCCGCCGAGGAACGCGACGGCAATCTCGATCTCCACGAACCGCCGGGCGACGCCCTTCTCGATGAACTTCGAGAGCCAGGCGCCGGCCCCCATCGCCGTCAGGTAGATGCCGATGACGAGGGAGAACTGGGTGATCGTGTCCCCGAGAAGGTAGCTCGCGAGCGCGCCGGCGACGAGCTCGTAGACGAGCCCGCACGTGGCGATGACGAGGACGGTCAGGTAGACCGGCCCCGGCCGGACCGGGCTCGGCCTCACCGGGTCACGAGCCGATGGCGGATCCGATGATGAAGGCCATCCCGAGGACGACCGCCGCGATCACGATCCCGAGCGCGACGTTCTGGTCCTCCTCGATCTCCTTCTTCAGCGAGAACGGGAGGATTCGCGGCAGGATGAGGAAGAAGAGCCCGAAGACCGCGATCCCGATCGCCGAGAAGACGAGCGCCGACCAGACCTGTCCCGCATGGAGCTGCCACCAGTTCATCACTTCCCTCCCGTCCAGAAGCTGTAGGCCCGGAATCCGGTCGCGCTCCGCGCCCCGGCGGCGACGACGCCCTTCTTCGCGTTCGTCGGAAGCTCCCACCCGGCGAAGCCGGCCCAGGCGTAGGCCGTCAGGAGGAGAGCTCCGAAGACCTGGAATCCGCGTTTCAGCATGTCGTCCTCACTCGTCGTCGTCCGAGCCGCTTCCCCCGCCGTAGTCGCTCTCGGCCCACCGTCGTCCCTCGAACCGGGCCTTCGAGATCGCGAGAGCGACCGGGCCCAGCAGGAGGAGAACGAGCACGGCCATCAGGTGCGCGAACCGGGGGACGCCGCTCCGGAGCCGGACGTCGTAATAGGGTGGAGCCTTGCCGCGCTCGAGCTCCGGCTCGAGGCGGAGGACGTAGCGCCCGGCGGGGACGCGTCCGACGTAGACGGTCCGCGAGCGGGAGCCCTCGCTCCAGCTCTCGCCTCCGTCCACGCCGTGGTAGTAGTCGGACTGGAGGCCGAAGCCGTACGCCTGCCCGGTCGCCTCCTCGAGCAGGACGGCCCCGACGTAGACCCACGAGTTGTCGGTCGGCGCGTCGATCCGCGCCTCGAGGTTCCCGGCGTGCGGGACCTCGAACGGTTCCGTGACGACGGTGAGCGCCTCGGAGAAGGCGTCGGGAGCGATCGTCGGGTCGGTGGCGGCGAGCGAGAGGTCGTGCCGCTTCTGGTAGACGACCTTCCGGTCGGCCTTGATGTTGAAGAAGACGAAGAGGAAGACGGCAATCCCGGCGAAGAGGGCGACGGTGCGGAGGAAACCGCGCGCGCTGACGGCGTGCGGCCACGGCTGGTTCGAGCCGACCCCTTCGGGCACCGGCAGGGGCGCGCCGAGGCCGAAGCCCGTCTCGAGCTCCTCCTTCGGGACATACGACCCTTCCGACCACGTCACCTCGTTCGCGTAGAGCTCCTGGGAGAGGATCCTCGGCGGGGCGACGTAGTCCGCGACCTCGGTCGACTCCCCCTTCTTCACCTCCCAGTAGAACTCGCCGAGAACGGCCTCGACGCGGGCGGTCGTCGACTGGAAGTGCTTGTAGCGCGTCCCGCGCCAGACGGCGAGACGCGGCGCCGTCGAGACCTCGCCCGCGGCGGCCGGCTCCACGAGCGTCCAGTGGCCGTTCGACTCGACGAGCCAGTGGTAGGCCTCGCTCTTCGTCTCCTTGAGGAGGTACTCCCGCCAGAAGTAGTCGACGCCGTCGACGGTGCACGCCTTCAGGACCGCGCCGAGAGTCGCGTAGGTCTTTCCGCGGAGGGTGCCCTCCGCTCCGAGCGGAAGGAGCGGCTTGAACGGAAGTTGCTGGAGCTTCGCGAGGACCTCGAACTTCGCCGAGGCGGCCCCCTCCTGCGGGGTCGCGAGGACCGAGCCGCAGTAGGTGCAGGCGACCCGCACGCTGTTCGCAGGGTCCTTGAGCTGAAGCCCCCCGCCGCAGGCGGGGCAGTTCAGCGAGGAGGCGCGGGCGGCGACCTTCCGTTCGCTCCACCCCTCGAGCCCCTCGACGCCCAGCTCGGCGAGCGCAACGGGCCTCCCGACGAAGAAGGCGTCGACTCCCGGGTCGTCGCCGTAGTCGAGCGTCCCGACGTTCCCGTCGGCGCCCGAGAGGTCGGCGTACATGAAGACGGCGCCCGGAGTCGCCGCGAACGGAAGGTCCCCCTCCGCCGAGGCGTAGAGAGCCTGGCGGCGATCGGTCACGGTGAACTCCCCGTAGCCGCCGAAGGAGAGGCGCTGCCCGGGCGCGATCTGGTGGAACTCCGGCGGGGGCGGGTTCGTCGGCGCCGGAAGCGGCCGGGTGACCCAGAAGGTCCCCTGCGCCTCGGCGAGCCAGCCGTAGCGGCCGTCCTCGAAGGAGACGTGCCACTCGTCCCACGTCCCCTCGCCCGTCGAGAGCTGGAGCCGGCCTACGATCCGGAACGGCTTCAGCCCCTGGGCCTTCGGCTTCGCGGACATTCCGATGCGGAACGGCGACGAGGTCGGCAGGAGCTCCCCGACGATTCCGAGAGCTTCGAGGTTCGCCCCCTTCCGGGACACCGCGGAGCGGCACTGCGGGCAGACGGTGACGACCGACGACCCGGCGCGGAACAGGACCTCTCCTCCGCAGGACGGACAGCTGGCGGCGCGCGAGCTCACGTGACGGAAGGATAGAACAGGCCGGCCGCGGCGGGGGCGCCCCGGCGAACGGATTCGGCTCCTAGACGGGGAGCTTCACGCGGAAGCGGGCGCCGCGTCCCGGCGGGCTCTCGAGGGAGACCTCGCCGCCCATCGCCTCTGTGAGCGTCTTGACGATGGAGAGCCCGAGGCCCGTCGACGACTCACCGCCCGTGGGGCGAGCCGAGAGGCGGGCGAACTTCGCGAAGAGCCGGGCGCGATCGGCCTCGCTCACGCCGGGACCCTCGTCCTCGACGTCGACGAGGCCGGCGCCTCCGTCGGCGTGGACGAAGACGACGACGGTGGAGCGCCAGGGCGAGAACTTGACGGCGTTCGACACGACGTTCTCGAGCACCTGCTGGATCGCTCCGGGGTCGCCCGTCACGACGACCGGCGACCCGTCGAGGCGGATCCCGATCTCCTTGCGGGCGGCCGGCTCCTGCTGCGATTCGACGACCCGTCGCGCGATCCCGAGGAGATCGCACGGCCGCCTCTCGAGCGCGACGCGGCCCGCCTCGGCGGCGCTCACTTCCAGGAGCCCGGCGACGAGGTCGCGGACCCGCTCGGCCGAGACGACGATCTTGGCCGCCATGTCGGCGGCTTCCTTCCTCGGGAACTCCTCGTCCCGGAGCATCTCGGCGTAGCCGAGGATGACGCCGAGCGGGTTTCGGAGGTCGTGGGCGGCGATCCCGAGGAACGTGCTCTTCTCCTCGTTCAGGCGCTTCAGGTCGGCGGCGACGCTCCTCACCTTCTCGCTCGCGGTCTCGAGGAGCCGCATCGTGACGAAGGTCCTGCGCTGCCACGCCTCCCGGAAGTAGCCGGCGACCGAGAAGAAGAACCAGAGGAGGAGCAGCGTCCCGAGGGAGACGACGACGACGTCGGCGGGAAGAGGCGGCCCCCAGCCTGGGAGCTTGCGAACGAGGGCGACGGCGGGGAAGGCGAGGACGATGAGCCCGGCCCTCACGACGCTCGCGGCGAAGCCCGAGGGGAGGAGACCGATCGCCGCGGAGGCGAGCGGGAAGCTGAGGGCGGCGAAGTAGACGGTCGTCCCGGGCTCCTGAGGCTGCCCGACGGCGATCATCGCCGCGACGGCCCACCCGGCGCCGACGCTCCCCACCTCGAGGAGCGGCCGCGTCCAGCGGGCGAAGCGCGGGAGCGTGGCGAGGAAGGCGAGGACCGCGACCGGGAGGGCCAGGGCGAAGAGACGGATGAGCAGGATGCTCCGCCAGGTCTCGGGGAACGCGATCGGGTCGAGGACCCCGAACGCGAGGATCGTCGCGAGCGCGACGAAGACCGAGGGGCGGAGGATGCGGGCGCTCGACGACTTCTGCTCTTCGCGGAAGGCGGTCTCGACGAGGGGGTCGCGGAACCGGAGCTTCCAGGCGTCGTCGAGGTCCCGTTCGCTCACCGGGACGACAGGTCCCTCCCGCTTCGCCGGGCGCGGGATGCGCCATCCCGACGAGGAATGCCGTCCTCCGAGCACCGTTCCGCTCCCCATTGCTGGGGATTCTGCACCGGACTCCGCCCCGCTGGCTCCTCCATTCCGTCCCGGGTCACCCCCGGAGGAAGTCGAAGAGCTTCCATGTCAGGCCGGCGACGAGGGCCGACGCGGGGATCGTCAGGACCCAGGCGCCGACGATGTTCCTCGCGACGCCCCACCGGACCGAGGAGAGGCTGCGGCTCGCCCCGACGCCCATGATCGCTCCGGTGATCGTGTGCGTCGTCGAGACGGGGATCCCGCCGAGCGAGGCCCCGACGAGCGTGACGGCACCGGCGAACTCGGCGCAGGAGCCGCCGATCGGCTTCAACGGGGTGATCCGCATCGACATCGTCCGGACGATCCGCCAGCCGCCGGAGAGGGTTCCGAGGCCGATGGCGCTGAAGCAGAGCAGGACGATCCAGAACGGGATGTGGTCCCCGGTGAGGTGGCCGGTCGAGAGCAGGAGCGCGAAGATGATCCCCATCGTCTTCTGCGCGTCGTTCATTCCGTGGCCGAACGAGAACGCGGCCGCGGAGGCGAGCTGGACGCGGCGGAAGACGCGATCGACTCGGTCGGGACGCCAGCGGCGGAAAGCCCACTGGGCGCCGAGGAAGTTCAGGAAGCCGAGCGCGAGGCCGAGGAGGGGAGAAAGGACGATGAAGGCGCTGGTGACGACGAGCCCCTTCACGACGAGGCTCCCGGCGCCGGCCTTCACGAACGCCGCGCCCGCGAAGCCGCCGATGAGTGCGTGGGAGGAGGAGGACGGGAGGCCCCACCACCATGTCAGGAGGTTCCAGACGATCGCCCCGAGAAGGCTCGCGAGGACGAGGTCGGGGTCGACGACGTCGGAGTGAACGATCCCCTTCCCGATCGTCTGCGCAACGCGCGTCTCGAGCGCAAAGGCCGCGGCGAAGTTGAAGAAGGCGGCCCAGACGACCGCGATCTTCGGCGAGAGGACCCGCGTCCCGACGACGGTGGCGATGGAGTTCGCCGCGTCGTGGAAGCCGTTGATGAAGTCGAAGACGAGGGCGATGGCGATGATCAGGACGACGTAGGCCACGGGCGTTCAGGTCGACTTGATGACGATCGCCTCGAGCGTGTTGGCCACGTCCTCGCACCGGTCCGTGGCCCCCTCGACGATGTCGTAGATCTCCTTCCACTTCATGACCTCGATCGGGTCCTTCGTCTCGGCGAAGAGCCTCCCGATCGCGAGCTGCGCCACCGTGTCCGCCTCGTTCTCGAGGCGGTTGATCTCGACGCAGGCCTCGAGGATCTGCTTCGAGTGCTTGAGGTCGGACAGGAGTGCCATCGCCTTCTGAATCGCCAGCGCCGACTGGACGATGATCGAGGTGATCTTCTTCAGCTCGGGGGTGGACGTGGCGATCCGGTAGAGGACGATGCGGGCCGCGGCCGCGTCGATGAAGTCGAGGACGTCGTCGAGATTCTTGACGAGGACGTGGATGTCCTCTCGGTCGATCGGGGTGATCCAGGTGCGGTTCAGGAGGTCGAACGTCTCGTGAGCGATCTGGTCGCCCTGGTGCTCCAGGCGCTTGATCTCCGCGGCGCGCTCGTCGTCGAGGACGAGGCCTGACGCCATCGCGTCGAGGACCCGCGCCGCCTCGAGGATCACGGCGGCTCCGCGGGCGAACTGCGGAAGGAAGGTCTCTTCTCGGGGGAACAGGCGCATCGGGGACTCTCCTCCGGACGGAGGAGGTTATCAGCCGCCGCGTTGCAGCGACGCCCCGGGGCCCGACGGCTCAGTCCGGCCGGGGGGACGTCGCCTCGCGGAGGATCGCGACGGCCGCGGGGCGGCCGGCGGCCGCCTCGCCGGAGACGCGGATCGCCTCGGCGCGGAGCTCGAGGTCTCCCGATCCGGTTGCGAGCCGCAGGGGACCGGCCGCGCGGCCGGTCTCGAGGGCCTCGTGGAGGAGGTCGGTCACGGCCTTCTCCCGGACCAGCTCCAGCACGTGCTCCCCCCTCCGCAGCGCGCCGGGCGGAAGGTGGAGGAGGCCGAGGGCCGCGGGGTTCGCCTCGAGGAGGGAGAGCTCGCTGTCGACGACGAGCAGTCCGGTCGGGATTCCCTCGAAAATCGCCCGCGAGACCGTCTCCTGCCGGAGGACCGCCTCGTTCCGCTCGCTCGTCTGCTCCAGGAGGTCGCCGAGCGCCGAGTGGACCGCGGCCGTCTCCTCGGAGACCGCGCCCGGGTTCGCCGGCCGCCGGCCCTGCCCGACGGCCTCCACGGCGCGGAGCACGAGACCGAGCTCGCCGGCGTGTCGGAATCGCAGCCGGACGACGATCGCTCCGGCGAGCAGGCCGGCCAGCGCGCAGACCGCGAGGACGCGTCGGCGGTAGGGGGCCTCCCAGGCCGCGAGGTCCTTCTCGGGGAAGGCCAGGCGGAGGACCTGGCCGCTCCGGAGGCGGGCCGCCGCATAGACGAGCCGTTGCCCCAGCGTCGAGGAGAAGCGGGCCTCGACCCCCCGCCCCGTGCGGAGCGCGTCGCGCACCTCGGGACGGCCCGCGTGGTTCTCGAGGGCGCCGAGCCGGCTGTTGTCGACGCCGCTGTCCCCGAGCACCCGGCCGTCGGTCGCGACGAGCGTGGCCCGGAGAGCGAGCTGCCGGCCGATCCGGTCGACGGCCTCCTTCGGGTCCCCGCCCGTCGCGAGAACCGCCTCGACGTCCGGACCGACCCGTTCGAGCAGCGAGAAGGCGGTCTCCTTCGTCCGGCCCGCGATCGCCCCCTCGAGGATCCGTCCGAGGATGGCGCCCGCCGCGAGGCCTCCCGCGAGCCCGAGGAGCAGGGGGAGCACGAGCCTTCGGGCCAGGACCGGGGCGCGGAGGGGAGGGCGGGGCGGTTCGGGCTTCGTCATGAGAGCCCGGAATCGTAGCGCCGCCGCGTTAAGACCGTGTGGGGTCGATCGGGGGCGGTACGGGCGTCGTCGACCGCGAGATCCGCGAGGAGGGAGCCTCGTCCCGGTAGTAGCCGCGCGTCGCGAGGAGGCGCCAGGTCCGCTCGACGAGCTCCTTGTCGGAGACGGGCCTTTCGAGGATCTCGCTCGCGCCGACCTGGCGGGCGAAATGCTCCTGCGCCCGGTCCACACGCGTCCCGAGGAGGAGGACGGGGACCTCGGTGAACGTCGGCGTCGCCTTGAGGATCCGCGCCACCTCGAACCCGTCGGCCTTCGGGAGGGCGATGTCCATGACGACCGCGTCCGGGACCCGCGACATCAGGAGCTCGAGGATCTCCTCGCCGCTCCGCGCCTCCACGGCGTCGCAGCCCGACTCGGCGAACGCCTGGCCGGCCGCGATCCGATCCGCCCCGTCTCCCATGACGACGAAGACCGTGGGCCGGCCGGAAGGCCGCCGCGGCGCGGGAGCGGCAGGAGGCGACGAGACGCCCGAGGGGGGGCGCGTCGAAGGGAAGGGTGTCTGCATCCGGGCCGACCCGGGGTCGGCCACGGGGGCTGGACGTGGGCGCGGCCGGTGGGGCACGACGGGCGTGGGGTCCTCGTTTCGGAGCGAGTCGACGGGGCGCTGCGGCCACCCACCGCCGTCCGGGCCGCCGAGGGCCGCGTCGATCGCTCGCGCCAGCGAGGCCTCCTCGTCCTCGGCGCCGGCCGCGTCCGGACGACCGGCCGCCCGGGCGAAGGCGGCGTCGAGCGCGGCGGCGGTCGGCGGGCGGTCTTCCCGGCGCTTCGCGAGGGCGCCGTGGACGACGTCCCGGAGGCGCTGCGGGATCTCCGGATAGAGCGAAAGGTTCCCCGGGACGGGCTCGGAAATCTGCTTCATCGCGATTCCGAGCGCGGAATCCGCGGTGAAGGGGAGGACGCCGGAGAGCATTTCGAACGCGATGATCCCGATCGAGTAGAGGTCGCTCCTCGCGTCGGCGGATTGGCCCATCGCCTGCTCGGGCGAGATGTAGTGCGGTGTCCCGAGGACGACCGCCTCCTGGGTCAGCTTCTCGTCGACCGCGCCCCGCGCGAGGCCGAAGTCGAGGATGGAGACGACGTCCCCGGCCCCGACGATGATGTTCTGGCTCTTCAGGTCGCGGTGGACGATCCCCTGCTCGTGCGCCGACTGGGTCCCCTGGCAGATCTGGCGAAGGATCCGGATCGCCCTCTCCGGCGGAATCCGGCCTTCCTGGAGGATGAGGGTCTGGAGGTCCTGGCCGGGGACGAACTCCATCGTGATGTAGGGGTGTCCGCCGCCGCTCCCGAAGTCGTACATCCGGGCGACGTTCGGGTGCTTGACCCGGCGGTTCAGGCTGATCTCGCGCTTGAAGCGGGCGAGGATCGCCCCGTCGTCGTCCCCGACGTGCCCGTAGAGGACCTTGATGGCGACGACCTCGTCGAGGTCCCGGTCCTTCGCCTTGAAGACGACCCCCATCCCGCCGCGGCCGAGGTCCTCGAGCCACTCGTAGCGGGGGGCGCCGGCGAAGAACTGGGTTCGGAAGGTGTCGAGGTTCATGTCGCGTCGCGGCCCGCGGGCGAGCGGGTCGCCGCGCGCCGAACTCCCATTATCGCCCGGTGGCGCGTTTCCCGCAGGTCGCCCGGCGCCCTGTCGTCCCGGCGCACGGGGCGATAGGATGCCTCCCGTCCCGCAACGACACGCGAGGAGACCCGAACATGACCACGATCGACACCATCACCACCGCCCTCGGCGCCGAGGCGAAATCCCTTCTCGAGCACACCTGCTCCGGGATCCCGAAGGAGACGCTCCACCTCCCGGGTCCCGACGTCGTGGACCGCATCTGGTCGATGTCCGACCGGCCGATCCCGGTCCTCAGGAGCCTCCAGCAGCTCGTCGACCACGGCCGCCTCGCCGGCACCGGCTACCTCTCGATCCTCCCGGTCGACCAGGGGATCGAGCACTCCGGCGGAGCCAGCTTCGCGAAGAACCCCTCCTGCTTCGACCCCGAAGGGATCGTGAAGCTCGCCGTCGAGGGGGGCTGCAACGCCGTCGCCTCGACGCTCGGCGTCCTCGGAGCCGTGGCGCGGAGGTACGCCCACAAGATCCCGTTCCTCCTCAAGATCAACCACAACGAGTTCCTGACCTACCCGAACAAGTTCGACCAGATCCT
>CAYVPO010000049.1:18307-19618 GCA_964453825.1 uncultured Holophagales bacterium | reverse complement strand
GAGCGCGACGTTCGAGTTCACGCTCCGCTCCCCGGAGACGCCCGCCGTCGCGACGATCGCCGCGGAGGCGGCGACGGGGGGTGACTCCTGGGGCCTGACGAAGCGCCGGATCGAGTACCCGCACCTGCCGCCGCTGACGTATTTCGAGCGCGCCGAGGCGCGAGCGGTCCACGTCGATCTCGCGCGCGGCCGGTCGCGCGTCGGCTACGTCTCCGGACCCGGTGACGAGGTCCCCGGGGTCCTCCGCCAGATGGGCTACGCCGTGACGCTCCTGTCAGCCGACGACCTCCTTCGCGGAGACCTCGGCCGGTTCGACGCCGTCGTCCTCGGCATCCGCGCGGCGAACACGCGCGCCGAGCTGAAGGACGCGATGGCGCGGCTCTTCGACTGGGTGGAGGCGGGCGGGACGCTCGTCCTTCAGTACAACACGAGCTTCGAGCAGGTGACCGATCGGCTCGGCCCGTTCCCGCTGAAGCTCGGCCGCGAGCGCGTGACGACAGAGGAGGCGCCCGTGACGCTCCTCGCGCCGGAGCATCCGCTCCTGACGACGCCGAACCGGATCGGCCCCGCCGACTTCGAGGGCTGGGTCCAGGAGCGCGGCCTCTACTTCCCAACCACCTGGGACGAGCGCTACACGCCGCTCCTCGGAATGTCCGACCCGGGAGAGAAGGAGACGAGAGGCTCGCTCCTCGTCGCGAAGCACGGCAAGGGGACCTACGTGTACACGGGACTCTCGTTCTTCCGTCAGCTCCCGGCCGGCGTGCCGGGGGCGATCCGCCTCTTCGCGAACCTCGTCTCGGGCGGAACTCCGCGTGGCTGACGAGAGACCCGTCGCCGACGAGCCGCCGCCGCTCGGGAGGCGCTGGGGCGCCCTCTACGCGGTCGTCCTCGGGGCGCTCGCCCTGGAAGTCCTCCTCTTCTGGCTCTTCGCGGAGTCGTTCCGATGAAGGGGCTCGACTGGGCGGTCCTCGGCGCGTCGCTCCTCTTCATCGTCGGCTACGGAACGTGGCGGAGCCGGAAGCAGAAGGGGCTCGAAGGCTACCTCCTCGCGGGACGGAGCCAGGCCTGGTGGACCGTCGCGCTCTCGATCATGGCGACGCAGGCGAGCGCGATCACGTTCCTCTCGACGCCCGGCCAGGCGTTCGCCGACGGGATGCGGTTCGTCCAGTTCTACTTCGGTCTGCCGATCGCGATGGTGATCCTCTGCGTCACCGTCGTCCCGCTCTTCCACAGGTTGAAGGTCTACACGGCCTACGAGTACCTCGAGGGACGCTTCGACGCGAAGACGCGGACGCTGACGGCGTCGCTCTT
>CAYVPO010000049.1:15064-18297 GCA_964453825.1 uncultured Holophagales bacterium | reverse complement strand
CCTCCTCCAGCGGGGCCTCGCCTGCGGCCTGACGATCTACGCCCCGGCGCTCGTCCTCTCGGTTCTCCTCGGCTGGAGCATCCAGGTGACGACGCTCCTCATCGGCGGCCTCGTCGTCGTCTACACCGCGACGGGCGGCGCGAAGGCCGTCAACGAGACGCAGACGTGGCAGATGGCCGTCATCCTCGTCGCGATGGGCTTCGCTCTCGCCGCTCTCCTCCGGGTCCTCCCCGAGGGGGTCGGCTTCGGCGACGCGGTCCTCGTTTCGGGCGCGCTCGGCCGGATGAACGCGGTCGACACGGCGTTCTCCCTCGACAACCGCTACAACCTCTGGTCGGGCCTGATCGGCGGCGCGTTCCTCGCGCTCTCCTACTTCGGCACCGACCAGTCGCAGGTCCAGCGCTACCTCACGGGACGCTCCGTGGCGCAGAGCCGTCTCGGCCTCCTCGCGAACGGCCTCGTGAAGGTGCCGATGCAGTTCGCGATCCTCTTCGTCGGCGCGATGGTCTTCGCGTTCTACCAGTTCGTCGCCCCGCCCCTCTGGTTCAATCCGGTCGAGGCGAAGAAGGCCGCCGAGGCGCGCGGCGCCGAGATGGCCGCTCTCGAGACCGCCCACGTAGAGGCCTTCGAGACGCGCCGGACGGAGGCGCTCCGCCTCGTCGCGGCGGGAAAGTCGGGCGACGAGGCGGCCCTCGCCGCCGCGAAGGAGTCGCTCCGAGCGGCGCACGCGCGGTCCGAAGCGGTGAAGGCGAAGGCGGCGGCGCTCGTCGGAGAGAGCGTCCCGAGGAGCGAGGGGAAGGACACGAACTACGTCTTCCTCCGCTTCGTCCTGGAGGTCCTCCCGACGGGCGTCGTCGGCCTCGTCCTGGCCGCGATCTTCGCGGCGTCGATGTCGTCGACCGCAGCCGAGCTGAATGCCCTCTCCACGACCTCCGTCGTCGACGTCTATCGCCGGTATCTCGGGAAGGACGCCCCGGACGCGAAGCTCGTCACGATATCGAAGTGGCTCACGGTCGCGTGGGGCGGCTTCGCGATCGTCTTCGCGCAGTACGCGGGCCGCCTCGGGACGCTCGTCGAGGCGGTGAACATCCTCGGCTCCTTCTTCTACGGGACGATCCTCGGCGTCTTTCTGACGGCCTTCTATCTCCCGAAGGTGAAGGGAGGGGCCGCGTTCTGGGGCGCCCTCGCGGGCGAGGTGGTCGTCGTCGGGACCTGGCTCCTCACCGATGTCTCCTTCCTCTGGCTGAACGCGCTGGGGTGCGCCGTCGTCGTCGCCGGGGCGCTGGCCGTCTCCTCGTTCCGCTCGGGGCGCGACGGGGCGGCCCCGGAGTCCTCTCCCGCCTGAAGCCCGCGGTTCTTGCCGTACGGGGCCGGGCCGCCCAGACCTCGACGGTACGCTGCGAGCAGCCCCGTCCCGAAAGGAGAACCCCAATGCCCTCGAAGGCCCGGCGGTCGCTCCGCCTCTCGATCCTCGCCCTGACGGCCCTCCTGACGACCGGTGCCCCCGCCGCGGACGAGAAGCCCGCGCCGCCTCCGACCCGAGACGAGCTCGTCGCCGCCGCCCGGAAAGTGATGACCTCGCAGACCTACTGCGCGCTGATCACTCTCGACGCGTCGGGGCGCCCCTCGGTCCGGACGATGAACCCCTTCCCTCCGGAGGACGGCCTGACCGTCTGGTTCGCGACGAACGACCGGAGCCGGAAGGTCGCCGAGATGCGCGCGGACCCGCGCGTGACGCTCTACTACGCCGACCACGCGAAGGCGAGCGGCTACGTCTCCCTCAGCGGGCGCGCCGTCCTCGTCGACGACAAGGCGGAGATCCTGAAGAGGAAGCGCGCCTACTGGGACACGTCCTTCCCGGGGCTGAAGAACCTCGTCCTCGTGAAGGTCGTTCCGGAGAAGCTCGACGTCCTCGACTACGAGGGGAAGATCGTCGTCGACCCGGTCACGTGGCGGACGCCGTCGATCGACGTCGGCTCGGTCACGCCCGCGCCGTAGGCGCGCCCCGGCCGCACGCGCCGTCCTCGCAGCGGCCGGTCAGCCGGAGCCGGTTCCGTGCGAACACGTCGTACGCCCGGTCGAGGATCCACGAGATTCCCGGCAGGCGCGTCGGCGCGACGAGGAGGCGAAGGCCCACGGCTTCGTAGGCCTTCCGGAACACCTCGACGCCCTCGACGATCGTCCCGTCCGGGAGGCGCCCGTGGATTCGCGCGAGGAGGCGCTCCATCGGGACGCCCGCCTCGCCCGGGTCGAATCCCGGGGCGGCGAGGTCCGTGAGCTTCAGGCGTCCGCGCCGGTCGAGCCGCCGGAGCGCGCGCGCCTCGCGGGCGCAGAGCGGGCAGGCGCCGTCGTAGAAGAGCTCGAGGTCGACGGCGGGCGCGCTCACGCGGCCCTCCGGAGGAGCCGGTCGACCGCCCCGCGGCGGTAGTCGAAGATCCTCTCGACGGTCCTCGCGACGAAGAGGTGGTGGGCGACGGCCCCGAGCGGGCCGAACGGCTCTCGGTACTGGACGACGTCCCGCATGAGGGTCCCGTTCCCGCGGCGCTCGAAGGAGTGCGTGTGGCGCCAGAGGGCGTACGGGCCCGAGATCTGCTCGTCGACGAAGCGCTGACCCGGCTCCCAGACGGAGATGCGGGTCTTCCAGCGCACGGGGAGGCCGAAGAGGGAGAGGGAGTAGTCGATGAGAGCCCCCTCCCGCATCTCGATCGGCAGGGGCGTGAGGATCCGGAAGCCGAGGAAGGAAGGGGTCAGCGCCTCGAGGTTGCGGGCATCGGCGAAGAACGGGAAGACTTCTTCCGGGGAGCCCGGCAGCAGCTGCTCCCGCTCGAGCCGGTGCGTCCGGGACGTCGTTTCGGGGGCCTGGTTCGTCGCAGCCACGTCTTCCCTCAGAGCCCTCTACGACGGGACGCCGGGCGCGGACTTCGGAACGGCGTCGAGCGGGAGTGGCCGTTCGGCGGAACGTGCGATCGCCGGAAACGCGAACGCGGGCCTCTCGGCCCGCGTCGCGAGTACCGGAGGACGGATCGTGGCTACTTCTTCGCCTTCCACTCTCCGAGGGTCTTCTCGAAGGCGGACGTGTTCGGCTTCGCCGGGTCGGCCTTCGCGAGGGCGAGGGCCTCTTCGCCCGCCTTCACGGCCTCGGCCGTCTTGCCTTCCTCGGCGAGAAAGCGAGCCTTCCGGGAGACGTTCGCCCAGTTCCGGCTGGCGGCGATCGACTTCTCGAGCTGCTTCCA
>CAYVPO010000049.1:0-14964 GCA_964453825.1 uncultured Holophagales bacterium | reverse complement strand
GGGAGACGTTCGCCCAGTTCCGGCTGGCGGCGATCGACTTCTCGAGCTGCTTCCACGCCTCAGCCCGGTCCTGGCGCTGCTCCCAGTAGTACCGGGCCGCCATCAGGGGCGACTGCCAGGCGCTCGCCTCGGCGGCGCCGAGGGCCTTCGCGAGCTTCCCGTCGACCTCGACGCCGAGCTTCACGGGGACGCGAACCTTCTCCCACTCGATCGCGAGGACGCCGCCCGAAGCGGAGATCGAGGGGAAGCCGATGTGGAGCGTCTCGGTCATCGGTGCCGCCTCGGGTGTCACCTCGACGCGGAGCGCGTCCTTCGCGGCGTCGTACTGCGTCTCCCACCAGAGCTTCGTGTCGGTGTTGAAGACGACCGTCCACTCCTCCTTCCCGGGAATCGTGACGAGCGAGTAGGTGCCCGCGGCGAGCTTCTGCCCCTCGATCGTCACGTCGTCGGAGAAGGTGAGGGTCGTGGCGGCGTTCGCGCCGGTCCGCCACGGCTTGTCGTACGGGACGAGGTCGCCCCAGATGGCCCGGCCGCGGACGCTCGGACGGCTGTAGGAGATCGTCACGTCCGTGAGGCCGACTCGCTGGCTCAGGGTCGCCTTCGGGCTCGGCTGCGGGGTCTCGAACTGGGCGTACGCCGGCGTGGCCAGCGCCGCGGCGGCGAGGAGGAGGGTCGGGCAGAGCTTCATCGCGTGTCTCCTTCGTGCGGTTCCTTCGGCGGATTCCCTACGAATCCGGGCTTTATAGCAGATGGCCCCGGAGCCTCGTCCCCCTAGAATCGGTCCGTCGATCCGGAACGACCCGGGCCCCCGGGGAGCGGGGCAGGAGGTCTCATGGCCAGCCGCACGGCGTTCCCGCGCGTATTCGGGGAGATCGTTCACGACTCCTTTTCGATCACGTCGTTCTTCACGGGGCTGCTCGCCGCGCTCCCGACCGGGCTCGTCCTCCTCTTCGCGGCGAGCGGGCCCCGGACGCAGGGGGACGCGGTCGCGGTCCTCGTCGCGTGGATGGGGACCGTCCTCGTCTTCGTCTCGCGCTTCGCGCAGGTCGGTGTCGCCGGCGACACCGAAGGGGGGCTCTTCTCGAGCGCCGCGGGTCCCTGGGGCGACACGCTGCGGGTGGCGACGAGGCTCCTGGTGCTCTGGGTCGCCTGGGCCGTCCCGTTCGTCGCGTGGGAGCTCCTGAAGGGGGCCGGGTCGGGGGCCGGAGTCCCGGTCTTCGGCTTCGTTCCGCTCGGCCTTCCGCGCGTGCCGTTCCTCCTGTCGGTCTGGTCGGGCCTCGGCGTCGTCCTCTCCTTCGCGTTCGTCGCCGTGGCGGTGGCCGCTCCGGGGTTCGGGTCGCTCTTCTCGCCGGCGCTCTGGCGGACCCTGTTCGGCGGCCGTCTCGGGGAGCTGTTCCTCGCGATCGCCGGCGTCTTCGGGCCGCCGCTCACGATCCTCCTCGTCGTCCTGCCGGTCTTCGGCGCGCTCGCGCCGCGGCAGCCGAAGCTCGCCCTCACCGCGTTCGTCCCGCTGCTGCTCTACGCGGTCGGGATGGTCCTGACGCTCCAGGGAAAGCTCTGCGGCGCGTTCGCCGCCGCGAGCCTCGCGGAGGAGGCCGACGAGCCGCTGCCGGTCGAGGAGGCCGTTCCGCAGGGTGGGGCGCCTTCGGTCGCGCCGCCCGCGCCGGAGCCGTCCGGGTCCGCGACTTCAGATCCGGAATCGCTCCAGGCGATCTGGCAGGCGCGCCTCGCTGCGGGAGACCTTCCGGGCGCGCTCGAAGCGGCGCGGGCGGCGATCCCTGCCGTCCTCGCGAAGGGTTCGCCGAAAGCCGCGGCGGGAATCTACCGGCAGCACCTCGACCGGCTGGATGCGCTCGGCCTCGACAGGCCGGCCCTCTCCCTCCTGGCCGACCAGCTCCTGCGCGACGGGGACGTCGCCGCCGCGGCGTGGACCTTCTCCCAGGCGCTGGACGCGGAACCGGGCGACGCGAAGGCGTTCAAGGGGCTGCTCCGGGTGGCCGATCACCACCTGGAGAAGGCGAAGGCACCGCTCGAGGCGATCCGGGTCTATCGGTACCTCCTCGAGCGGGCCCCCTCGTCACCCCTGGCCGAGCATGCCCGCAACCTCCTCGCCGACGTCGAGCGCAAGGCCGCGCGGGAGCCGTCGCCCCCGGGCCGTTCCTGATCGCGCGGCCCTCGCGTCCTCCCGTTCGGGGAGGGCGGCCACGAAAAAGGGGGCGGCCTTTCGGCCGCCCCCGTCGTCGAGTGACCGGCGAACCGGTCGTCAGACCTTGTAGCCCTGAAGGATGCGGATGTAGTTGGCGCGCTCGAACATCGAGGCGTCGGGGCAGCGGAGGAGGTTCATCGAACCGCGCATCTGCTCGAGCGAGTCGTACTCGTGCTCTTCGAGCCACTGCGTCAGGCCTTCGCGGATGCGGCGGATGACGTCGGGTCCCTGCTGGAGGATGCCGGAGACGACCTGAACGGCGTGCGCCCCGGTCATGACGGCCTTGACGGCGTCGATGTGAGTGTGGACGCCGCCCGAGATGGCGAGGGACGCGCGAACGTGGCCCGAGACGACGGCGAGCCACCGGAGCCGGAGATTCAGCTCGCTGGAGTCGGAGAGCTTCAGGGTCGGCTCGACCTCGAGGCTCTCGACGTCGATGTCGGGCTGGTAGAAGCGGTTGAAGAGGACCATGCCGTCGGCGCCGGCGTCGTCGAGCCTCTTCGCCATGTTCGCCATGGAGGAGAAGAACGGGGACAGCTTGATGGCGACCGGGATCGAGACGGCCTGCTTGACCGCCTTCAGGATGTCGATCGTCCGCTGCTCGACCTCGTCGCCGGTCTCCGTCGCGTTCGTCGCGAGGTAGTAGACGTTCAGCTCGAGAGCGTTCGCACCCGCGTCCTGCATCAGCTTCGCGTAGCGGATCCAGCCGCCCGACGTGAAGCCGTTGAGGGACGCGATGACCGGCAGCTCGACGGACTGCTTGATGCGGACGAGCTGCTCGAGGTACTGGTCCGGCCCGAGGTTGAACTCGTCGGGCCGCGGCAGGTAGGTCATCGCCTCGGCGAACGAGTCGGCGTGGACGTCGATGTGGTGGTAGGTGGCGAGCTCCTCCCTCATGAGCTGCTCCTCGAAGAGGGAGTGCATCACGATGGCGGCCGCTCCGGCGTCTTCCATTCGCTTGACGAGGTCGATCTTGTCGACCATCGGCGAGGCCCCCGGCATGATCGGGTGGGGGAGCTTGAGCCCGAGGTAGGTGGTGGAGAGATCCATGGTTGTCGCTCCTCGTCCTCAGTTGGCCTTCGGAGTGGTCTGAGCGGCGGCGACCGCGGTGACCGGGTCGGCCCCGCGGGCGAGGTTCTCGTAGACGGCCCAGCGCGAGGCGACCTGCTCCCGCGCGAGCCCGAGGAGCGCCCTGGCCCGCTCGGGGTTCGTCTTGTCGAGCATCCGGAAACGCGTCTCGTTGGCCATGAACGCGCCGACGTCGATCTTCGGCGCGGAGCTGTCGAGGACGAGGCCCGGCTGCCCCTCGGCCACGCGGCGCGGGTCCCACCGGAAGATCGGCCAGTAGGCCGAGTCGACCGCGAGCTTCTGCTGCTCGAGACCGAGCGACATGTCGTAACCGTGCGCGATGCAGTGGCTGTAGGCGAGGATGAGCGACGGCCCGTCGTAGCTCTCGGCCTCCTGGAAGGCCTTCACCGTCTGCGCGTCCTTCGCCCCGAAGGCGATCCGCGCGACGTAGACGTTGCCGTAGGCGATGGCCATCAGGGCGAGGTCCTTCTTGCCGGCCGACTTTCCGGCCATCGCGAACTTCGCCACGGCGCCGATCGGGGTCGACTTGCTGGCCTGGCCGCCGGTGTTCGAGTAGACCTCGGTGTCGAGGACGAGGACGTTCACGTTCCGGCCCATCGCCAGGACGTGGTCGAGGCCGCCGTAGCCGATGTCGTAGGCCCAGCCGTCGCCGCCGATGATCCAGAGGCTCTTCTTCACGAGGTAGTCGGCGATGTCGAGGAGGCGGCGGGCCGGGAGGCCCTTCTCGCCGGCGAGCTTCGCCTTGAGGGCGGCGACGCGCTCGCGCTGGTGCGCGATCCCCTGCTCGGTCCCCTGGTCGGCCGTCAGGAGGCCGGTGACGAGCTCGTCGCCGAGGTGACCGCCCAGCTCCTTCACGAGCTCGAGGGCGTGCTCGCCCTGCTTGTCGAGGGCGAGGCGCATCCCGAAGCCGAACTCGGCGTTGTCCTCGAAGAGGGAGTTCGCCCAGGCCGGGCCGCGGCCGTCCTTGTTCACCGTGTACGGGGTCGTCGGCAGGTTCCCGCCGTAGATCGAGGAGCAGCCGGTCGCGTTGGCGATCACCATCCGGTCGCCGAACAGCTGCGTGGCCAGCTTGATGTACGGAGTCTCGCCGCAGCCGGCGCAGGCGCCCGAGAACTCGAAGAGGGGCTGCATGAACTGCGAGCTCTTGACGTCGGCCTTCAGCTTCGTCCGGTCCGGCTCGGGGAGGTCGAGGAAGAACTTGAAGTTCTCTCGCTCGGCCTGGCGCAGCGGCGCCTGGGGAACCATGTCGAGGGACTTGTGCTTCGGGTTCCCCTTGTCCTTGGCGGGGCAGACGACCGCACAGAGGTTGCAGCCGGTGCAGTCTTCCGGGGCCACCTGGATCGTGTACTTCATCCCCTTGAACTCGGGGGCGCGGTAGTCGACCGACTTGTAGGTGGCCGGCGCGTTCGCGAGGAGCGCGGGGTCGTAGACCTTGGCGCGGATCGCCGCGTGCGGGCAGACCATCGCGCACTTGTTGCACTGGATGCAGAGCTTCTCGTCCCAGGTCGGGATCTCGATCGCGATGTTCCGCTTCTCCCAGCGCGCCGTCGCCGTCGCGAACGTCCCGTCGACCGGGAAGGCCGAGACCGGGAGGAGGTCGCCCTTGTTCGCGAGCATGATCGCCGTGATCTTCTGGACGAAGTCCGGCGCCTCCTGCGGGACGATCGGGGGCATCGTCTGCTTCGACGTCGCCGCGGCCGGGACCTTCACCTCGAAGAGGTTCGCCAGCGTCTGGTCGACCGCCTCGAAGTTCTTCCGCACGAGCTCGGCGCCCTTCTTGCCGTAGGTCTTCTCGATCGACTTCTTGATCTGCGCGATCGCCTCCTCGCGGGGGAGGACGCCCGAGATCGCGAAGAAGCAGGTCTGCATGATCGTGTTGATCCGCCGGCCCATGCCGGTCCGGTCGCCGACCTCGTACCCGTCGATCACGTAGAAGCGGATCTTCTTCTCGATGAGCGAGCTCTGGACCTCCACGGGGAGCTTGTCCCACACCTCTTCGGGCCCGTACGGGGAGTTGAGGAGGAAGACGGCGCCCGGCGCGGCGTACTCGAGGACGTCGTACTTCTCGAGGAAGCCGAACTGGTGGCAGGCGACGAAGCTCGCGGTCTTGACGAGGTAGGAGGAGCGGATCGGCTTCGGCCCGAAGCGCAGGTGCGAGATCGTGATCCCGCCCGACTTCTTCGAGTCGTAGACGAAGTAGCCCTGCGCCCAGTTGTCCGTCTCCTCGCCGATGATCTTGATCGAGTTCTTGTTCGCGCCGACCGTCCCGTCGGCCCCGAGGCCGAAGAAGACGCCGCGGGTCACGCCGGCGGGCTCGATGTCGAACTCGGGGTCCCACTTGAGCGAGAGGTGGGTCACGTCGTCGACGATGCCGACCGTGAAGCCGCGCCTCGGCTTCGCGCTCGAGAGCTCGTCGAAGACGCCCTTGACCATCGCCGGGGTGAATTCCTTCGAGGCGAGTCCGTAGCGCCCGCCGACGACCTTAGGCTCGACGGCGAAGGGGGACGTGCCGTCCTCGCGCGCGTTGCGCAGGACCGTGACGACGTCCTGGAAGAGCGGCTCCCCGACCGAGCCGGGCTCCTTCGTCCGGTCGAGGACGGCGATCGCCTTCACGCTCTTCGGGAGGGCCCCGATGAAGGCCGAGGCGTCGAAGGGCCTGTAGAGGCGGACCTTGAGAACGCCGACCTTCTCGCCCTTCGCGAGGAGGTACTCGACCGTCTCGTGCGTCACGTCGGCGCCCGAGCCCATGATCACGATGACCCGCTCGGCCTCCGGGTGGCCCACGTAGTCGAAGAGGCGGTAGGCGCGGCCGGTCAGCTTCGCGAAGGCGTCCATCGCCTCCTGCACCTTGCCGGCGCAGGCGTCGTAGTAGGGGTTGCACGCTTCGCGGGCCTGGAAGAAGCAGTCGGGGTTCTGGGCCGAGCCGCGCAGGACCGGCGCGTCGGGGGTGAGCGCGCGCTTCCTCTGGGTCGAGACGAGGTCCTCGCTCACCATGGCGAGAAGGTCGTCGTTGGCGAGCAGCTCGATCTTGGAGACCTCGCTCGACGTGCGGAAGCCGTCGAAGAAGTGGATGAAGGGGAGCTTCGCCATCAGCGTCGCCCGGTGGGCGACGGCGGCGAGGTCGTGCGCCTCCTGAGGGTTGCTCGAGGCGAGCATCGCGAACCCGGTCTGGCGGCAGGCCATCACGTCGGAGTGGTCGCCGAAGATCGAGAGGGCGTGGGTCGCGACGCAGCGCGCCGAGACGTGCATGACGAACGGCGTCAGCTCGCCCGCGATCTTGTACATGTTCGGGATCATCAGGAGGAGCCCCTGCGACGCCGTGAACGTCGTCGTCAGCGCTCCCGCCTGCAGCGCCCCGTGGACCGCGCCCGCCGCGCCGCCCTCGGACTGCAGTTCGGAAACGAGCGGGACGGTGCCCCACACGTTCTTCCGGCCCTGGGCGGACCACTCGTCGGAGAACTCGCCCATCGTGGATGACGGGGTGATCGGGTAGATCGCGATCACCTCGCTGACCCTGTGGGCGACCGAGGCGACTGCCTCGTTCCCGTCCAGGGTGACCATCGGTCTCGTCGTCATGTAGACATCCTCCTGTGGGATCGCGCGCGGGCAGCGAAGGGCCCGCGGCGGCCCGTGCATCATCTCTCGCGCGCGCGTTCCTTGGAATCGGGTAAAGGCACCGGAATGGTCCTGGGACGGCATCTCGACTGATGCGTTTTCATCAGGTCCCGTCGAAAGAGAGCCGCCCGACCCCGGTGGACCGGCTCCGTCCGCTCCGAGACGTCGTCCCTGCGGCTGCGTTCGTCGGCGCCCTGGCGGCCCGTTCGTGGCCGCTCCGTGCCTCTTCGAACCGCCGCGTCCCGTGAGGCCGGACGGGCCCTCGTCACTTACGATCGGGACCATGAAGCCGCTCATCACCGCCGCGGTCGTCGCGCTTTTCGCGCTCGTCTCCGCCGTGCCGGTGGCCGCCGCACCGCCGTTTCCCGAGAAGTGGCTCCGGGCGATTCCCGACGCGCGCGGTCCGATCGAGAAGGCCGACCCCCGGCTGCTCGTCCCCGCTGCGCCCGGCGAGGAGGAGCTCGAGGTGCTCGTGACGCTCAGGCTCCCGGAGGAGGTCCTGCCCCACGGAGCGAGCTCGCCCCGGGGCGGCGCGAGAAGGGCGCTTCAGGCCCGCCTCGCGGACGACCTGGAGGCCGAATACGCGCCGTTCGGCGCCCGGGTCGAGCGGGCCTTCGCGTTCGTCCCCGCGCTCCTCCTCCGCGCCCCGCGCGCGGCCGTGGCAGCTCTCGCCGGGGACCCGCGCATCGAGCGGGTCCGTCCGAACGGGCGCGTGCGGGCCTTCGACGCCGAAGGGGACGGCCTGATGCGGGTGCCCGAGCTTCGGGCGGCGGGCGTCGACGGTGCGGGCGTCACGATCGCGGTCCTCGACAGCGGGATCGACTACACACACCCGGAGCTGCCGCTCGGGACGAAAGTCGTCAACCTCTACGACGCGATCGACCACGACGGCGACGCGCGCGACGGTTACGGCCACGGGACACCCGTGGCGGGGATCATCGCGGGCCTGACGTCGGGCGTGGCGCGCGGGGCGAAGGTCGCCGCGGTGCGGGTTCTCGACACGCGGGGCGAGGGGTCGGACGCGCAGGTCCTCGAGGGGATCGACGCCGTCCTCGCGAGCGTCGCCGAAGGGAACCCTCACGCGATCCGCGTCGTGAACCTCTCCCTCGGCGGCTACTTCGACGACGCGGCGCCGCCCGGCCCGGGGCGCTGCGATCTCCTCGCCCCTGATTACAAGGCCGCCTTCGACCTCCTCGCGCAGGCGGGGATCCTCGTCGTCGCCGCGAGCGGGAACGGCGGCTGCACCGGCGGGATCGTCCTCCCCGCGTGCGTGAGCAACGCGCTCGCCGTCGGGGCCGTCTACGACGCGGCCGTGAGTCCGCAAGCCTTCGGCCGGGGGCACTGCCTCCCTGCCGGGTGCAGCGACGCCTCCCCGGCGGCCGACGTGATCGCCTGCTACTCCGATTCCGGCGACCGCCTCGACGTTCTCGCCCCCGCACACTGCGCGACGGCGCCGCGGAACGGAGGCGGGACCCATTCATGTTTCGGAGGGACCTCGGCTGCCGCCCCCTACGCCGCCGGCGTCGCCGCGCTCCTCTTCGGCGCCGAGCCGGACCGCCGGCCGAGCGAGGTGAAGGCCGCGCTGCGCGGGACCGGAAAGGCGATCGTCGACCCGCGCAACGGCGTGACGCGGAACAGGATCGACGGGCCGGCGGCACTCGCCGCGCTCCGGTCGGCTCCGGCGGGGACGGCGCGGGCCGAGCTCCTCCTCCCCGTCGTCCTCGACGTCCTGGGCGTCGGCGAGGCCCGATTCCTCTCGGAGCTGACGCTCACGAACCGCGGGACGACGACGGCGCGCCTCGAGGCGACCTACACCCCGGCGACGGGGATGTTTCCGGGACCCGCGGGAGGCGGCACGGTCGTCGACGCCCTCGCGCCGGGCGAGCAGCGCGTGATCCCCGACGCCATCGCGTGGCTCCGGACGGCGAAGGGGCTCCCGATCCCGACGGGTCCGGGGCAGGCCGGCTCGCTCCGCCTCGTCCTCACCGGCCTCTCGCCCTCATCCGGCGTCGTCTCCGCCCGGGTGCGGACGACGGCCGCGGCCTGCGGCGGGGCCGCGGGGCTCTCCTATGCCGCGTGGAGGGGGGGCGGGGGCTCGGCCGCGCCGCTCCGCCTCTTCGGACTCCGGAGCGGTCCGGCGGAACGATCGAACCTCGCCGTCGTGAACACGGGGACGGAGGGGACCGTCACTCCGAGGATCGTCCTCCGGTCGGGCGACGGCGCCTCGGTCTACGAGGTCCCCGCCGCCCTCCTGCCGCCGCTCGCTCCCGGCGAATGGCGCCAGGTGAACGACGCGGACCTCCTCCGGGCCGCGGGCTTCGCCGAGGCGACCGCCCTCGTCAGCCGCGCGGCCGGCACGGCGCCGCTCGGCGCCTACGCCGTCTTCAACGACAACCTCTCGCACGACGGCTCCTTCGTGCCGGCCGTCCCGGACGACGCGTTCGGGAGCGAGCTCGTCCTGCCAGTCGTCGTCGAGACGCCGGCCTTCGAAAGTGAGCTCGTCCTCTTCAACCCCGAGGCGGTGCCCGCCGTCGTCTCGCTGACCTACACCGAGTCGCTCGCGACCCCGCGGGGACGGATCGGAGCGGTCTCGATCGAGCTCGCGCCGTTCGAGCAGCGAATCCTCCCGCAGGCGCTCGACACTCTCCGGGATCTCGGTCTCCCGCTCGGTCCCCGCGGCGCCGCGTCGTATGCCGGAACGCTCCAGGTCCTCTTCCAGTCCCCGTTCGCGGCGCTGGTCCCCGGCCTCGCCGGTGCGAAGACCGCGGCCGCGGGAAGCGGGGAGTGCGCCGGGAGAGGGAGCTTCGGCCTCTTCTACACCGCGGCTCCCGCCGCCGCGGCCGCCTCGGTCGAGGTGGTCGTCGACGGCCTCCGCCAGACCGCGACGACCCGCTCGAACCTCGCGCTCTTCAACCCGTCGGCGACGGTGCCGGTCTCGCTGGCGTACGACGTCCACGACGGGGCGACCGGGGCGAGGGTCCTCTCCTCCGCACCCGTCGACCTCCCGCCGCTCGCATGGAGCCAGGTCGATCGCGTCCTCTTCGGCGCCGGCGTCACCGAGGGGTTCGTCCGGGTCCGAAGGACGTCTCCCGGCGGCGTCTTCGGCGCCTACGGCGTCCTGAACGACGGCGCCGCCCCCGGAGAAAGGACCGGCGACGGGAGCTACGTGGCCGGGGAACCGTACGACCCGCCCGACTGAGGGAGTCGTCCCGGCGTCGTCCCGGTGAGCGCGGGGCGCGGGGCGCGGAGCGGGGTGGGGGGGCGGCCCCGCCGCCACGCGAAGTCTTCGCGCGTATGGACCAAAGGGACCGCTCGATCGCTGCGCAGGCATAATCGCCTGATCCAGCGTTCGGGCGGCGGCATGGGGATTTCCCGGACGCGTCTGAGGGAGGTTCCGTGGCCGGTCGAATCGTTCGCATCCTGCTCGTCTGTCTCGTCGTCGCGACCGGGACTGTCTCGGCGGAGGAGCCCTGGCTCGAGGCGCCGCTTCGAGCCGAGGCCGCGGCCGTACTTCGCGCGTCCGAGAAGAAGCTCCCCGGTGAAACGGAGGAGAACTCCGCCTGGTACCGGCTCCTCCTCGACGAGTCCCGCTGGACGTTCGAATCGGACGGCCGTTACACCATGACCCGTCGGCGGGTCCTCCGGGTCCTCTCCCACGAGGGGGCCGAGGAGATGGGCTCCGTGGCCGCGAGCTGGAAGCCCTGGAACGAAGAGAGGCCGATCCTGCGAGCACGCGTCATCCGCAAGGACGGGACCGTCCTCGTCCTGGATGAGAAGACGATTGCGGAGTCCCCGGCATCGTCCGATCCGCTCCTCTTCGACGACCGGAAGGTCCTTCGTGCCCCGCTTCCCGGAATGGAGCCCGGGGCCGTCGTCGAATGGGAGGTCGTGACCACTCTCACGAGCCCCCCGCCGTCGGGCACGCTCGGGAGCCAGCTCCTCGCTTACCCCTATCCGGCGGGACGCATCCGTCTCCGTGTCGAAGCGCCCTCGACGCTGCCGTTCGTCTGGAAAGCCACAGGGATCGATCTCGCGCCGAAGGCTTCGCTCGCTTCCGGCCGCGTCGTCCGGGTTTGGGAGCGGACGTCCGTTCCGCCTCTCGAGGACGTCGAGTCGGATCTGCCACCGGAAGTCCCCGCGAACCCGCTCGTCGAGTTCGCGACGGGCGTGTCCTGGCGCGACGTGGCGACGGGCTACCGGGCGGTCGTGGAGGAACGTCTCGGCGCCGGGCCGCTTCCCGCCGGGGCGTTGCCGCCGGGGCCGTTCCCGAGCCGCCTCCACGAGGCGGCCGCGCTCGCGGAGTGGGTCCGGAGAGAAGTCCGCTACACGGGCCTGCTGTTCGGCGATGGGGCGATCGTGCCGTCTCCCCCCGCGGGAGTCCTTCACCGGAAGTTCGGTGACTGCAAGGACCAGGCGACGCTCCTCGTCGCGGCGCTCCGAGCGCGAGGCTTCGACGCCGCCGTGGCGCTCCTCCGCGTGGGGGAGGATCCGGACGTGACCCCGGCGCTTCCCTCCCTCGACGCTTTCGACCACGCGATCGTCCACGTCGCGGGGCTCCGGGCGGACGGCATCTTCGTCGACACCACCTCCCGGTTCGAGCGTTTCGGCGAAGTCCCCGTCCGGCTCCAGGGGCGCCTCGCCCTCGTCTGCCGGCCGGAGACGAACGGCCTGACGCGGATCCCGGGCGCGCCGGCCTCCTCGAACACCTCGAAGACCGAGGTCCTCGTGACGGTTCCGGAAGCGGGCCCCACGAAGGTGACGGAAAAGACGGCGTGGGCGGGCGCGTTCGAGTCGAGCCGCAGGCAGGCCTTCGACGGCCTGAGCGAGGCCGATATGAAGGAGGCCTTCGATCGCTGGACGACAGCCAGCTTCGGGGGAGGCAAGGTCCTCCGCGGCGTCGCCTCCCCGGCGCGCGATCTCTCCGGGCCGTTCACGCTCGAGCTCGAGGTCGAGCAGCCCGGATTCGTCCGGGCCGACGACGAGCGGGTCGTCGTCGCCCTCGCCGCGGATGGTTTCCTCAGCGAGCTGCCGGACCCCGAGGAAGGCGAGCGGAAGAACGAGCTGACCGCGGTTCCCTTCCGACAGGAGTTCCGCTACCGGTTCATCCCGCCGCAGGGCTTCGCGCCGCTGCTTCTTCCCGAGGAGGAGACGCGGAGCCTCGGTCCGGCGACGTTCCACAGGAAGGCCACGGCCAGGGAGGACGGGAGCGCGGACTTCGAGGTGACCGTCGAGCTGACGCACGCGCGGCTGACGCCGGCCGAGGTCGGCGAACTGCGCGAAGGGCTCGCCGCGCTGCGCGAGTCGGAGCCGATGTCGTTCGTCTTCGAGCACCGTTCGGCCGTCGCGGCGGCCCGCGGCGACCTCGAGGACGGGCTGAAGATCCTTCGCGAGGAGGTCCGACGCGACCCGTCGAAGGCGGCGCCGCACCGCCGGCTGGCCCGGCTCTTCCTGACCTCCGGCGTCGGGGACGCCGCCCGACGGGAGGCGCGCGAGGCCGTGAGGAAGGAGCCGGGCTCGGCGCGGGCCTGGTACCAGCTCGGCCTCGTCCTCGAGAAGGACGCCTGGGGCCGGCTGCGTCGCAAGGGGTGGGACCCGGTCCAGGCCGAGGCCGCCCTTCGCAAGTCCCTCGAGCTCGATCCCGACAACCTCGAGGTGTGGTTCGAGCTCGCCATCCTCCTCGAGCACGACCTCGAAGGGTTCCGCTACGCCGATCCCGCGCGGCTCGCGCTCGCCCTCGGCGAGTACGGGAAGCTCGTCGAGAAGGCGCCGGCCGCGACGGTCCTCGCCCGGAACTACGCCTTCGCCCTGTTGCGCGCCGACCGTCCGGCCGACGCCGCGGCGTTCCTCGAGAAGCGATCGGACGCGGAGCAGATGCTCGGCCTCCGGGTCGCGGCCGTCGCCGCCTCCCGCGGGACCGCCCGCGCCCTCGAGCTGCTTCGGCAGGCGAACCCGGACCTCGCGGCACGGCGCAAGGCCGCGGGCGAGGTCGGCGCGCTCCTCCTCGTCCTCCGGCGCTATCCCGAGGGCGCCGCGCTGCTGGAGGAAGCGGCGCGCGGAGGGGACGGCGCCGCCCCGGTGGCCGTTCCGGTCGATACGGCCCGCCGCCTGAAGAAGCGTGACGGTCCCGTCCCGGCTCCCGTCGCGGGCGACGCCCTGTCGGCCGTCGATGCCCTCATGGCGGCGGTCTTCTCCCCGGACGGCGGAGTCGATGCCGCCGAGAAGCTCTATGTGAAGGCGGTGCGGGCGGCACGTGACGCGGACGGGGCCGCTCTCCTCCGAAAGTTCCTCGAGGAAGAGGTGAAGGGCATCCGGCGATCCGCTCTGGCGTCGGGGGTCTCCCTCGCGTTCCTGAGAGACAGCGCCCTCGCGGCCGGGCTCACCGCCGACGGAACCGCGGCTGAGGGATGGCTCGTCTCGGGGACGGTCCCGGTTGCGGGACAGGCTCCCCGTCAGATCCGCGTCTGGGTGGGCGAGGAGGACGGGGTCCCCCGGATCGTCTCGGACGACGGCGGCTCCCGGTTCCTCTGCTGGTATGCGCTCGACCTCGCAACGCGCGGCCGGACGGAAGAGGCGCGCCGTTGGCTCGAGCGCGCGGCGCTCGAGGTCGAGGTCCACGAACAGGAAGGCGACCTCCTCCTCGATCCCCTCCTCCCGCGTCTTCGGCCGGGTGCCGGGGCGCCCGCTTCGGAGTTGCGCCTCGCCGCGCTCGCCGGCCTCACCGGCTCGCCTCTTCCGACACCGCACCTCGACGAGCTGCGCCGCGCGCAGCGCGAGAAGCCCGAGGACCCTCTCCGAGCGGCGCTTCTCCACAGGTCGCTCTCCGCGCGGACCGGGGCCGACTCGAAGCGGACGAAAGAGGAGGTCCGGGCGACCCTCGAGGAGGCGATCGGGCTCCTGCCGGTCATCCGCGCCGACCGGGCCTCGAGCGAGACGGCTGCCTTGCGCGGCATCGGGCTGAAGGCCCAGCTCGGACGGGTCGAGGAGGCCCTCGCCGAAGCCGAGGAGCACTCCCGGTCGCATCCGAGCTGCCGGCTCGTGGGTTCCTCGCTCGTGTCGCTTCGCTCGACCGC
Source organism: uncultured Holophagales bacterium (assembly GCA_964453825.1). GTDB lineage: Bacteria > Acidobacteriota > Thermoanaerobaculia > UBA5066 > UBA5066 > UBA5066. The sequence continues at coordinate 984 of CAYVPO010000049.1, read as the reverse complement.
CGGCGACATGGAGGGGGCGATCGAGGCCGCCGACCGTCTGATGCAGCGTCCCTCGCCGTCGGCGAGCGACGCCAACGCTGCCGCCTGGGCGCGGTACGTCGCGGGGAAGGTGGACGAGAAGGCCCTCAGCCAGGCGCGACAGGCCGTCGAGGGCTCCCGGCGCTCGAGTCCCGCCGTCCTGAACACGCTCGGCGCCATCTGTGCCGAGCTCGGGCGGCACGAAGAGGCGCACTCCCTCGTCCTGCGCTCCATGGAGCTCCTGGGGCTCGACGAGCCGATGCCGGGCGACTGGCTCGTCGTCGGACGCATCCGGGAGAGCTTCGGCCTCGTGGACGAGGCGATCGAGGCGTACGGCCGCGCTAAGAAGGAGGAGGAGCAGCAGGTCTCGTTCCCCGACTCCGTCGGCGAGATCGCGGCCCGCCGCGCCCGGGCGCTCCGCGCGTCGAAGGCGGGCGGGGATTGAGAGCCCGGGTCGGCTGACCCGGTCGGGGGCCCGGCGGTAGCATTCCTCCCGCACAGGGAGGAGCCATGGCCGCGAAGAGCGTGAGCAGTCGGACCGTCGTCTTCGCCGGCGGGTGCCGGACCCCCTTCCTCCGCGCCGGGACGGCCTTTACCGACGTGATGGCCTACGAGCTCGGGGCGATGGCGCTCCGAGGCCTCCTCGACAGGACCGGCCTCGACCCCGGCGCCGTCGACCGGGTCGTGATGGGCACCGTCCTCGCCGATCCGCGGACGACGAACCTCGCGCGCGAGGCGGCGCTCGCCGCGGGCCTGCCGGCCTCGTGCCCCGCGTTCACCGTCACCGCCGCCTGCGCGTCTTCGAATGTCGCGATCTCGGGGGCCGTCGAGGCGATCGCGAGCGGCGCCGCCGAGGTCGTCGTCGCCGGCGGCGCGGAGACCCTCTCCGACGCGCCGATCCGCTTCAGTCGCGAGGTGCGCAAGCGCCTCATCCGGTCGCAGAAGGCGAAGGGGGTCCTCGACTGG
>CAYVPO010000048.1:0-19619 GCA_964453825.1 uncultured Holophagales bacterium | reverse complement strand
AGCGTCCTCGCGAGGAGGCCGACCGTGCTCAAGTGGGTCCAGTGCGTCCGCCGCCGTCCCGACCTGACCGTCGTGGAGTTCCGCCGCCAGTGGCAGCGCTACGGCGAGGAGATCGTCTCCCTGGGCGCCGAGCTCGGCGCGGTGCGCGTCGAGGTGAGCGCCGCGCTCGCCGTCGGCGCAAACGCCGAGTGGCAGGCCCGGCGGGGCTCGGCGCCGCCGTTCGACGGCCTCGCCGAGATCCACTTCTCGGGGAGCGCCCCCGAGTTCTTCGCGGCGCTCGAGGCGCCGGGGCCGAAGGCGTGCGTCGAACGGCTCGAGGCGCTTCAGGAGGAGCTCGTCGACGTTCCCCGCTCCTGCTTCTTCCTCGCCTCGCAGGACGCGGAGGCGTCGTTCTCGGTCGGCGAGGGCTGACGCCCCCTATTCCGCCGCCTCCATCGGCACGTAGCTCCCGTCGTGCGTCCCGGGGCCTCCGGGAGCGGGACCGTCGTTCAGGACTGCGTAGGCGAGGAAGCGCCCGTTCCCGGAGACGCGGGAAACCTTCAGATAGCCGGCCCGGAGGAGGAAGTCGCCGAGGACGCCGTCCACCTGTCGCCACTCACCGGGTCCCAGGACGAGGTCGCGCGACGCCCCGATCCTCCGGCCCGCCGTCGCGTCGAAAGCCTCCCATCGGAGCGTGACGGGGCCGCCGTCGGGCTCGACGTTCACGAGAGCGAGGTTCGTCCTCGCCGACTCGTCCTGCCGCAGGCCGAAGAGCCACGCCTCGCGGAACGCGCACTCCGCGAGCCCCGCTCCCGGCGTGAAGAGGCCGTAGGCGCCTCCTCCCTCGGCGGGCGCGGCGGTGCGCGCCCCCGCGTAGCCCTGGGCCTTCCGCCCGGCGGACGTCTCGAACGTGACGAAGAGGGCGCCCGAATAGCGGCCCCCGCGCGCGCCGATCGACGGGACGCGCGCGCGGAGGCGGTCGACGAACGAGGGGAGGATCTTCTGCTCCCCCGCCGCGAGCGGCTCGGCAGCCTCGAAGCGTCTCGGCTTTCCGGTCGCGAGAGTCTCCACCCAGAGGAGCCGCGCCGTGACGGCCGACGGCCCAGGGTTCGCGAGGACGAGCTCGCTCTCGAACGCGGGCGTCTCCACGACGGCGGGGACGACCTGGGTCCCCGCGGGACGAAGGGGCCGGCTCGGCGCGACGTAGGAGCCGTCGTTCGTGCCGGCGTCGTTGAAGACCGCGTAGGCCCAGAACGGGCCCGTGCCCGAGACGCGCTCCACGACCGCCCAGCCGCTCGAGAAGCCGGCGCGCGCGAGGACCGAGTCGAGCTGGAACCACTCCCCAGGCTCGAGCGCGATCGCCTCCGGCAGGACGAACGACGTCAGGCCCGAGACGAGCGTGACGCGAAGCGTCGTCGTCCCCGTCGCCGCGCCCGACAGCAGGGCCAGGTTCGTTCGGTCCGATGCGTTCTCGCGGAGGCCGTAGAGGACGGCCGTCTCCGACGCGAGGTCCTGCGCCCGCGGAGCGGGGTAGGCGAGGCCCGCCCGGCCGGTGCCGGAAGGGGTCGTCGTCCGGGCGAGGACGACGCCGTCGGAGGCGGATGCCAGGCCCGTCAGCTCGATCGCGAGCGTCCCTCCCTGCGAGCCCGTGGACCCGTCGGGGATCGGGAGCCCCTTCTTCCGGAGCCACTCGAGAACGTCGGGATACGTCTTCTGCTCGCCCCGCCCGAGAATCTCCGCGACGCTCCCCCTGCCCCCCCCTCCGAAGCGGGACGCCGGGGTGTACGTCGCCCGGATCGTGGCGGTGCCGGCGCCGCGGTTCGCGACGACGAGCTCGGTCCCGAAGCGCGACTCGTTCTTCCCGCTCGCGTCGAGGACGATCGGAACGAGGTGGGACGCCGAAGGCGTCGTCGTCGTAAGGCGGAAGACCTCCCCGCCGGAAGCGTCGGTGACGTAGACGTCGCCGCGCGCGTCCTCGCCGATGTCCGTCACGGTCGCGAGGGAGCGGCCGCCGGACGGCACCCACTCCGAACGGTGGTTGCGCGGGTCGGTCGCCGCTCCGCCGAGGAGCCTGACGGAGAGGAGCTCTCCGGAGCAGTAGTCGGCGAAGAGGTAGCGCCCCGCGATCTCGGGCACCGACGGCCCGCGCGCGACGACGCCCCCCGTCACGGAGCAGCGGCGCGGGCTGCCGGCGTGCTCGTACTCGAGGATCGGCAGGACGAGCGAGCCGGTCTGGCAGCCGGTCGCCGGGTCGTAGCAGCGGCTTCCCTCCATCCGACGCCAGCCGTAGTTCTCGCCCCCCTTCGAGGAGGCCGGCTGCCAGTCGACCTCCTCCCACGCCCCCTGGCCGACGTCGCCGACGAAGAGGTCGCCCGTCGCCCGGTCGAACGAATAGCGCCACGGGTTCCGCAGCCCCTTCGCCCAGATCTCGGGGAGCGGGCTCGTCCGCCTCGCGAACGGATTGTCGGGAGGGACGGCGTACTCCTTCCCCGGGTCCTTCGCGTCGACGTCGATCCGGAGCATCTTCCCGAGCCAGGTCCCGTCGTTCTGCGCGTTGTCCTGGGGGTCGCCTCCGCTCCCTCCGTCGCCGAGGCCGATCCAGAGCGTTCCGTCGAGGGGCGAGAAGGCGAGGTGCCCGCCGTTGTGGTTCGCGAACGGCTGCGCCTGGCGCAGGAGGACGCGCTCGCTCCCGGCGTCGGCGCGGTCGGGGTCGGCCGACGCCCGGAACTCGGAGACGACCGTCCGGCCGGTCGGGTCGGTGTAGTTGACGAAGAAGCGGCCGTTCCGGTGGTACCCGGGATGGAACGCGAGGCCGAGGAGCCCGCGTTCGCCGCCGCTCGAGACCCGTCCGGAGAGGTCGAGGAAGCTCCCGCCGAGGAGGAGCCCGTCCTTCACGATCCGGACTCGCCCTCCCTGCTCGACGACGAAGAGGCGGGAGAAATCACCCGCGGGGGCCGTCACCCGGAGCGGAGCCGCGAGGCCGGAAGCGACGAGGACCGGCTCGACGGCGGCCGCGGCCGGGCCGGTCTCGAGGAGGGCCGCGCCCCACAGGGCGCAGGCGGCGACGACGGCACCGGAGGCTCTCATGTCCGGATTCTGTCCTCGCCCGGCGACAGGGCCAACCCTGTGACGCGCGTCACCGGCGCGCGCCACAGCCCCGCACGTCCCTTCAGGCGGGCGCGGGGGGCGGGACGAGGATCCGGACCTTTCCGCCCGCGGGGCCGACGGTCACGGGAGTCATCCCGGCCGCGTCGCCGTCGACCTGCACCTCCAGCTCGTACCCGGCGAGCGACCGAGCCGTGAAGCTCCGGACCGGAAACCGCGAGACGCCGCGGACGCCGAGCTGAGCGGCGCGGCCGCCCGGGAGGAGGCGGTAGAACTGGAAAAGGTCCCCCCGGTCCTCCGACGTGAAGAGAACGAGGTCGAGGAGGTCGTCGTCCGGGTCGGCGAACGGCGAAAGGATGGCGTCGCCCGCGTACTTGCGCGTGTTCGCCGAGAGGACGAACGTCGCGTGCCGGAGGAACGGCCGACCGTCGGCGTCGAGGCCCGTGACCTCGATCGGCGGGAACTCGTACCGGTACCACTCGAGCGTCGACGTGTAGGCGAAGCCGGGGCGTCCGAAAAGCCGCTTGAGGAGAGGGTTCACGTTCGCCATGACCCGCGCGTCGAAGCCGACTCCCGTCCCGATGAGCGAGGTCCGCCCGGCCGAGGGCCAGGTCGTCAGCGTCCGCGTCGCCGTCGACCCGAGCACGGTCTCCGCCTCCTCCGGCGTGATCCCGACGCCGTACTCGCGGGCGACGACGTTCGCCGTCCCCGCGGGGAGGATCGCGAGCGGGACGTCGCTCCCGACGAGCGCCGCGGCCGCCTCGCAGACCGTTCCGTCCCCCCCGGCCACCGCGACGAGGTCGGGGCGCTCCGCGAGGCGCTCCCGGACGAGCTCCGTCGCGTGCCCCGGCCCCTCCGTCGCGAGGAGGGCGAGCTCGATGCCGAGCGCGCGCGAACGCCCGGCGATCGCCGCCATCTGCGCGGTCCGGTCGCGTCCCCCCGCCGCGGGGTTGTAGACGAGGAGGCCGCGTCTCACGCGGGCCCGTCGAAGAGCGTTCCGGCCGACGTCGCGCCCTGCGGGAGGCCGAGGTGCCGGTAGGCGAGCGCCGTGGCGACGCGCCCCTTCGGCGTCCGCGTCAGGAAGCCCGACTGAAGCAGGTACGGCTCGTAGAGGTCCTCGAGCGTCCCCTTGTCCTCGCCGAGAGAGTGCGCGAGCGCCGAGAGCCCGACCGGACCGCCTCCGAAACGCTCGACGATCATCCCGAGGATCCGCCGGTCCAGCTCGTCGAGGCCGAAATGGTCCACCTCGAGCCGGTCGAGCGAAGAGCGCGCCCCCGCGGCCGAGATCCGGCTCTCGCCGGCGACCTCGACGAAGTCGCGCACGCGGCGGAGGAGCCGGTTCGCGATGCGCGGGGTCCCGCGGGCGCGCCGGGCGATCTCGCCGGCGCCGTCCTCGTCGATCGGACAGCCGAGGATCTCGGCCGAGCGCAGGACGATCGTCTTCAGGGAGGCCGTGTCGTAGTAGTCGAGGCGGTGCGTGATGCCGAAGCGCCCGGTCAGCGGCTGGGAAAGGAGCCCCGCGCGCGTCGTCGCCCCGACGAGCGTGAACGGCTGGAGGCGCAGCTCCACCGTCCGCGCCGCGGGGCCGGTGCCGATGACGAGGTCGAGCTTCCCGTCCTCGAGCGCCGGGTAGAGGATCTCTTCGACGGCCGGGGGCACGCGGTGGATCTCGTCGATGAAGAGGACGTCCCCCGGGCCGAGGTTCGTCAGGATCGCCGCGAGGTCGCCGGCCTTCTCCAGGACGGGGCCCGCCGTCACGCGAATCTGGGCGCCCATCTCCCTCGCGATGATGTGGGCGAGCGTCGTCTTGCCGAGGCCGGGAGGGCCGAAGAGCAGCACGTGGTCGAGCGGCTCGTTCCGCCTCCGCGCGGCCGTCAGGAAGACGCCCAGCGTCTCGCGCAGCTTCGGCTGGCCGGTGAACTCCCCGAGCGCCTTCGGGCGGAGCGTGGCCTCCGGCTCGCCCTCGTCGGGGATCGGAACGCCGGCGAGGAGGCGGTCGTCCATCGTCCTTTCGTCTCCTTCAGCGCGAGAGGAGGCGGAGCGCCGCCGACAGGAGCGTCGGAAGGTCGGCCGGTCCGGCCGCGTCGCCCGCGGCCTTCACGGCCGCTTCGGCCTGCGGCCTCCGGTACCCGAGGTTCAGGAGGGCGCCGACGGCGTCCTCGGTGAGCCCGGCTGCGCCCCCGGCGCCGCCCGGGGAGCCTGCGGCGGCCCCGGCGACGATCCCGGCGACCTTGTCCTTCAGCTCCAGGCCGAGACGTTCAGCCAGCTTCTTCCCGACGCCGGGGATGGAGGAGAGCCGTTTCGCGTCCTGTGCGGCGATCGCCACGACGAGCTCGGGGACGGGGAGCCCCGACAGGACGACGAGCGCGAGCCGCGGGCCGATCCCGGAGACGGTGATCAGCCTCTCGAAGAGCTCCCGCTCCTCGACGGTCGCGAAGCCGAAAAGGAGTATCGCGTCCTCCCGGACGTGGGTGTGCACGTGGAGGCTCGCGCGCTCCCCGACGGCGGGGAGCGCGGCGTACGTCCGGAGCGGCACGTGCAGCTCGTAGCCGACGCCCGAGGCGTCGACGAGGGCCCGATCGGGCCGCTTCTCCAGGACGACTCCCGAGAGGCGCCCGATCACGTCCCGGTCAGGCCTGCCCGGAGAACCGGGCCATCAGCTCCCGGTTGACCTCGATCTTCGCTTCGGAGCGAAGCCTCTGGACGAGCGACTGGAAGAGCCGGCCCGCCTTCTGCTGGCGCAGCCGGTCGAGGGCCTCCGCCTTCTGCGCCGCGAACGCGGCGGCGTCGAACGGGGTCACCTCGAGAACGCGGAAGACCGCGGCGCCCCGCTCGGGGACCCAGACCGGGCCCTTCGTCTCGCCGACCGCGGCCGAGAAGGCCGCGTCGAGGAGCGCCTTCCCGGCGCCGAGCCCCGGCACCGGCCCTGCCTTCGGGAACGCCTCGGGCGTCTCTAGCCGGACGCCCGCCGCCTTCGCCACGTCCTCGACGGACGCGCCCGGCGTCATCGCGGCGCGCGCGGCCGCGATGGCCATCTCCTCCTGCCTCGCCCGGGCGACTTCCGCTTTCGCCCGCGCCTTCACGTCGGCGAACGCGGCGGGACCGGCCGCCTTCACCTCGACGGGCTTCAGGATCGCCTCGCCGCGCGCCGTAGCAACCGGCTCGGAGACCTCGCCGACCGGCAGCTCGAAGAGGAGCTGCATGAAGGCGGGGTTCGGACCGATCCCGGCCGGCGCGTCGGAGCGGGCCAGGAGCTCGGTCTCGTTGAAGGTGACGCCGGGGCGCGTCAGCTTCCGCAGCTCGTCGTCGGACGGCGACTTGCCGAGGCGCGTGACGCGGTCGGCGAGCTCGCGCGCCAGGCGCCGGGCCTCGTCTCCCGCGCGCTCCTCCTCGATCCGCGCCCGGATCGAAGAGGCGACCTCGAACAGGGGCTGGACGCGCGCCGGGATCTTCGCGCTCACCTGGATGACGTGGAAGCCGAACGGCGTCTTGACGGGGCCGACGATCTCGCCCGGCGCCGCGGCGAACGCGGCGTCCTCGAACTCCTTCACCATCCGCCCGCGGGAGAACGACCCGAGGTCGCCGCCGGAGTCCTTCGACCCGGGGTCCTCGGACTCGGTGCGCGCGAGGGCGGCGAAGTCGGCCCCGCCCTTCAGGCGCTTCGCGGCGGCCTCGGCCTTCGCCCGCGCGGACGCGTCGGAGGCCGGCGTCCCGTCGGACTTGTAGAGGACGTGACGGGCCGAGATCTCCTCGTCCTTCCGGTACGTCGCGGAGTTCTTCGTGTACTCGGCGGCGACGTCCTCGTCGGTGACCTTCTTCGCGACCTCCGCGCGGAGCTGGGCGCTCTCGATGAGGAGGTACTTCGCCTTGCGGCGCTCGGGAAGCTGCCAGGCCGAAGGGTCCTTCCGGAAGTGCGCCTCCGCGTCGGCGTCGGAGATCGTCTCGGACGCGAGGGCCGGGGCCGGGAACAGCGCGTAGGCGATCTTCGCCTTCACGGTCCTCCCCTCGAAGTCCGTCTTCAGCTCGTCCTCGGAGACGACCGTCGCCTCGGTCACGAAGCGGTTCAGCTTCTCCATCAGGACCTGCTCGCGCGTCTCCGCCTCGAAGCCTTCCGGCGAGAGGTTCGCTCCCGAGAGCATCCGCCGGTAGGTCGCCTCCCCGACGAACGCCCCGTCCTTCACGAAGAGGAGATTCCCCTGCGGGTCGCGCATCCGGAGGATGCGCGCCGTCACCTCGTCGTCGGAGACGGAGAGGCCGAGCCGTCCGGCCTCCGCCTTCAGGAGACGCCTGTCGACGAGGGAGTTGAGCACCTGGGACGGGAGGTTCAGGGCGCGCGAGAGCTCCGGGCTGAAGCTCTGCCCGTACATCTCCCGGTACCGCTCCTCGGTCCTCACGTACTCCATCCGGAACTCGGCCTCGGTGATCTTCGAAGAGCCGACCTTCGCGGCGAACTCGACGCCGCCGCCGCCCCCTCCGCCGGCCGCCCCCATCCCCCAGTCGACGAAGACGAAAATGACGAAGACCGCGATGACGGCCCACAGGACCCACTTGAGGTGCTTGAAGTTTTCCCTGAACGTCTTGAGCATTCCCTCTCCGAGCCGGCATCGGTCTCCCGGCGCCGCAAGCGCAGGAGGATAGCGCGGGCGTTCCGGCCCGACAAGCCGCGCGGAGGGGCGTGGTATAAATGGAAGTTCGCTGGTAAGCGGCTGAAGGCCCGAAGTTTATGTCGAGGAAGAAGGACGGCCGCCGGTTCGAGGTCGAGCTCGACTGGTACTACGTCTCCAAGGAGACGCTTTGGCGCTGGGCGCTCGTCGTCCTCGGCGCGGCGGCTCTCGTCTCGGGCGGCATCTATTTCTGGCTCAACCGGGGCGAGGACGTCGCCGGGCGGGCGCGGCGCGAGATCGCCGCCGCCGACGAGCTCCTCGCGAAGGGCCGGATCGCCCCCGGCGCCGCCCGGGCCCGCGAGGAGATCGCCGCCGCCGCCGAGAAGCTCGAGGGAGCCCGCGGGGCGTTCGCCGCGGCGCGCTACCCCGAAGCCCTCCAGCGGGCGATGGAGGCGCGGCAGCTGGCTCTCCGAATCACCGCAGGGACCGGGACGGTCCGGCACGACGCCGCCATCATGGAGCTCGGCGGCCGCGTCGAGATCCAGCGCGCGAGCCGGGCGACCTGGGAAACGGCCCGCGTCGGCATGAAGCTCTACGAGGGAGACTTCCTGAAGACCGGCGCGAACGGCCTCGCCGAGGTGATGGCCGTCGACGGGACCTTCTACCGGATCAAGGCCGAGACCCTCTTCGAGGTCCACCGGAGCAAGGTCCTGCCCGGCGGGGCCGAAGGGGCCCCGCAACGGCAGTCCGAGATCAAGTTCATCGTCGGGACCGTCGACGTCGACACGGGCGAGGGTTCCCGCTCGATCGTCCGGACCGACGCCGCGACGGCCGACATCGCCTCGCGCTCGGCGGTCGGAGTCGACGTCGATACCTCGAAGACGACCGGCATCTCGGCCTACCGCGGCCGCGTGACCCTGTCCACGGAGAGCGGGTCGGTGACCCTGCGGGACCGCGAGCGGGTGGTGGCGCGCGTCGGCGCGGGGGGCCTCGGCCCGAAGACCGTCCTTCCCGATCCCCCCCGGCCTCTCTCGCCCGACGACACGGCCGTCTTCGACCTGAACCGACGCCAGCCAGTGACGCTGAAGTGGTCGCCGGCGGCCCGGGGGGCGCGTTATCGCCTCCAGATCGCGCGGAGCCGCCTCTTCATCCCCGACTCGATCCTCATCGTCGACGACCGCCCGAAGCCTGAGGCCGTCGTCACCGTGACCGAGGAGGGAGCGTTCTACTGGCGCGTCGCGACGCTCGCCGAGGGGAATGTCTCCTCCGAGTGGTCGCCGATCCGCCGCTTCAAAGTGCTCGCGGGCGGAGGACGGGCGAGCGGGCCCGACACGGTCCCCCCCGAGCTGGTCCTCTCCCGCCCCCAGGTCAACGGGACGCTCGTCATCCTCTCGGGCCGCTCCGAGCCCGGCTCGGCGGTCTCCGTCAACGGCGAGCCGGCCGATGTCGACGCCTCCGGCCTCTTCCGCAAGGTGATCTCCTTCGAGAGGGAAGGGGTCAACGTCCTCACGGTCCGCGCCGTGGACGGGGCCGGCAACGAGACCCTCCGGCGGGAGACGGTCATGATCGAGGTCTACTAGCCCGAAACCCGCGCCCTCCGGGGCGCTCACGACGCCGAAAGGAACCTCCCTTGGGCCTGCGCTCTCTGTTTTCGTGGTTCTCCTCGGACCTCGCGGTCGACCTCGGCACCGCGAACACCCTCGTCTTCGCCGAGGGGCGCGGTATCGTCGTCCGCGAGCCTTCCATCGTCGCCGTCAACCGTGTCACGAACAGGGTCGAGGCGGTCGGCGGCGCGGCGAAGGAGATGCTCGGGCGGACGCCCGGGAACATCGTCGCGATTCGCCCGATGAAGGACGGCGTCATCGCCGACTTCGAGATCACAGAGAAGATGCTCGACTACTTCATCAAGAAGGCGATCGGCCGCTCGCCGTTCGTGAGGCCGCGCATCGTCATCTCGGTCCCCTCCGACATCACGCAGGTCGAGAAGCGAGCGGTGAAGGACTCGGCGCTCCAGGCGGGCGCGAGCGAGGTCTTCATCATCGAGCAGGCGATGGCGGCCGCGATCGGCTCGGGGCTCCCGATCACGGAGCCGACCGGGAACATGATCGTCGACATCGGCGGAGGGACGACCGACGTCGCGGTCATCTCCCTCGCCGGCATCGTCTACTCGAAGTCCGTGCGCGTCGCCTCGAACGAGATGGACGAGGCGATCATTCAGTACATCAAGAGGAAGTACAACCTGCTCATCGGCGAGAGGACCGCCGAGCAGATCAAGATCGAGATCGGCTCGGCCTTCCCGCTCGACGAGCCCCTCACGATGGAGATCAAGGGACGCGACCTCGTGGAGGGGATCCCGAAGACGCTCACGCTCACCGACGCCGAGGTGCGCGAGTCGCTCGCGGAGACGGTCGGCATCCTCGTCGACGCCGTCCGCGTCGCGCTCGAGAAGACGCCCCCGGAGCTCTCGGCCGACATCATGGACAAGGGGATCGTCATCACCGGAGGCGGCTCGCTCCTGAAGAACCTCGACCGGCGCCTCCGCGAGGAGACCGGGCTCCCGATCACGATCGCCGAGCTTCCGCTCGACTCGGTCGCGCTCGGGACGGGCGCGATGCTCGCGGACGTCGACCTGCTCCGGAAGATCTCCGTCGACTGAGGCCCCGGTGGCCGCGCCCCTCTCCCCCGCACGGCCGGCGCTCGTCCTCGCGACGCTGCTCGGCACGTGCGTGATCCTCCTCTCCCTTCAGGTGAAGGGATCGGAGCGGGGGACGCTCGCGGAGGAATGGGCCCTGGACGCCTCCTCCGTCCTCGTGCGCGGGACGACGGGGGTCCGTTCCGCCGCCGGCTCGCTCGCCGGCAGCTTCGCGACGCGCGGGGCGCTCCGGGAGGAGAACGCCGCCCTGCGCGAGAGGGTCGCCGCGCTCGAGGCGCGACTCCATTCCCTGCACGGGGCCGCGTTCGAGCGGGACCGGCTCGTGAGGCTCCTCGGCGCGGTCCCCGCGCCGCCGGCCGGAACCCGGCCCGCGCGGATCGTCGTCGTCGAGACGGCCGGCCCGTTCCAGACCGCCCTGCTCGACCGCGGCCGCGCCGACGGCGTCGAGCCGGGCGGCGTCGTCGTCGGGGAGGACGGCCTTCTCGGACGCGTCGTCTCCGCCGGGGAGCGCGGCGCGCGCGTCCAGCTCCTCTCCGACCGGACGGCCGCCACCGGCGTGCTCCTCCCGCGGACGGGCCGCCTGGCGGTCGCCCGCGGCGACGGCGCCTCCGGCGCGTCGATCCAGTACGTTCCGGCGATCGCGGACGTCGCCGTGAACGAGGAGGTCGTCACGGCCGGCACCGACGGCGTCTACCCGCGCGGGCTGCGCCTCGGGCGGATCGCCGCCGTCCGCCGCCCCGGCGCTTCCCTCTTCCTCGAGCTCCCGGTCGAGCTGGCGGCCGATCCGAGCCGCGAGCCGGTCGTCTTCGTCATCCCTCCCGTCCGCCCCGACGCCCCGGCGCCGGGGACCGCTCCCTCCGGGCGGTCCGAGCCGTGATCGTCGCTCTCGGCCTCGTCCTCGCCGCCCTCGCCACGCTCCTGTTGGGGGTCCTCGCGCTGCCCCACCCGCCGGACCTCTTCTACCTGCCCGTCGCGTCGGAGGCGCGCCGCGGGCGCTCGGTCCCCGCGATGCTCACGGCCTTCGCCGCAGGGCTCGCCGAGGACGCCCTGGCCACGCCGGGTCGGCTCTGGGGGCTCCACTCGTTTTCCAAGGTCCTCGTCGCCTACCTCCTGGCGGCGATCGGCGCGCGGGCCCTCGTCGAGAAGCCCGTCCTGCTCGGCCTCCTCGTCTGGGGCGCTGTCGTCGTCGACGGCCTCGTCGTGACGCTCCTCCTCTGGATCCTGCGCGGCGAGCCGCTCCACCCCGCCCTTCCGTCGCTCGCCTTCCGCGCCGCCGGGACCGGGCTCCTCGCCGCCGTCCTCCAGGCGCTCCTCCGCTATCCCTGGAAGGAGCGCCGCGCGGCGCGTCGTCGCCGAAGGCTGGCATAGTCGGGGCCCCGATGCCCGCAAGCGCCCGCGAGGACCGCCGCCCCCTTCTCCGCCGAATCGACCGGCTCGCGGCGGCGTCGTTCTCCGCCCTCGCGCTCCTCGCCGGCGTCTACTGGGTCCACCAGGTCCTCCGCGGCGACGACTACGCCCGCCAGGCCGAGAACAACCGGCAGCGCTCGGTCCCGATCAACGCGTCCCGGGGCTTCATCCTGGACCGGAACGGGAAGCTCCTGGCGGAGAACGAGCCCTCCTTCACGCTCCTCCTCTATCGGCGGGAGACGCGGGACGTCGAGGCCTCTCTCCGGTTCGTCTCGACCCTCCTCGGCCGGCCTCTCGAGGACCTCCGCCGCCGTGTCGAGCGGCTTCGCGGGGGTTACGACTTCGTCCCGGTCGTCCTGGACGACGACCTTTCGATCGCCGAGGTCGGCGCCGTCGAGGCGCACGCGCTCGAGCACCCCGAGCTCGTCGTCCAGACGACCGAGCGCCGCGTCTACACGCACGGGACGGTCCTCTCCCACCTCCTCGGCTACCTCGGGGAGGCGAGCCCCGAGCAGCTCGCCTCGCGCGCCGGGCGCGTCCGCTCCGGCGAGTCGATCGGACAGCGCGGGATCGAGGCGGCCTACCAGGACCTCCTCTCCGGGACGTCGGGTCTCAGGACCTTCGTCATCGACTCCTTCGGCCGCGAGGTGGCCGAGCTCGACCGGGTCGACCCGCACCCCGGCAACACGCTCGTCCTCAACATCGACCTCGACCTCCAGCGGATCGCCGACGACTACTTCCGCGACAAGGTGGGCACGGCGGTCGCGCTCGACCCGCGGACGGGAGAGATCCTCGCCCTCGTCTCCGCGCCGGCGTACGACCCGAACGTCTTCTCCCGCCGGGTCACGCGGGCGGAGTGGCAGGCCATCCTCGACAACGTCGACCGGCCGCTGCAGAACCGCGCGATCCAGAACGTCTACTCCCCGGGCTCCGTCTGGAAGGCGTTCGTCGCGTACGCGGCGCTCACGAACGGAATCCCCGCCTCCGAGACGACGTTCTGTCCGGGATTCGCCACGTTCTACGGACGCCGCTTCCGCTGCCACGGCGCCCACGGGACGGTCGACCTGCCGCGAGCGCTCCAGGTCTCCTGCGACGTCTGGTTCTACAACGCGGGGCGCCGTCTGGGCGTCGACGTCCTCGCCGAGGCGGCCCGGACCTTCGGCTTCGGACGCCCGACCGGAGTCGACCTCGCCTCGGAGAAGCCGGGGAACGTCCCCTCTTCCGCCTGGAGCCAGTCGGTGCGGAAGCACCCATGGTACCCGGGCGAGACGATCTCCGTCGCCATCGGCCAGGGGCCGCTCCTCGTCTCGGCGCTCCAGACGGCCCGCGCCTTCTCGGCGCTCGCGAACGAGGACGGCGCTCTCCCCGTGCCGCACCTCTTCCGGATCGGGGAGCACGTCCGGAGCGGCGCCCGCGTCGCGTACCGCCCGCCCGTGACCGAGAGGGTCCCCTTCCCCGCGGGCGTCCGGGAAACGATCGTCGAGGGTCTCTGGCGAGTCGTGAACCAGCCGGGCGGGACGGCGTACCGCTACCGCGCGGACGGCCTCGACGTCTGCGGGAAGACCGGGACCGTCCAGGTCGTCGCTCAGAAGCAGGCGAAGATGACGCACCAGCTTCCGGAGAAGCTGCGCGACCACGCCTGGTTCGCGGCGTTCGCCCCGCGCGAGGACGCGAAGATCGTCGTCGTCGTCTTCGTCGAGAACGGCATGCACGGCTCCTCGGCCGCCGCGCCGCTCGCGATGCGCCTCGTCGAGGCGCACCTGCGCCCCGGGAGCGTCCCGGTCCCGGAGCCTCCGACCGCTCCCCTACCGGAAGCGACGCCTCCGGGAGGGGCGACGACGGCCGAGCGGACCCCGGCGCCCGCGACTCGGGCGGGGGCCTGACGTGTCGCGCCTCGCCGACGCGCTTCCCCGGCGGGTCGACGTGCCGCTCCTCCTCGCCGCGGTCACGCTGTCGGCGATCGGTCTCGCCATGGTCGTCTCGACGACCTCCGGGACGACGCGCGGAAGCCTCGGCGGGCGCCAGGCGCTGTTCCTCCTCGCCGGCGTCGTCGCCGCGGCCTTCTTCGCGCTCTTCGACTACCGTCTCCTGCTTCGCGCCGCCCCCGCGCTTTTCCTCGCCTCGCTCCTTCCGCTCGTCTGGCTCCCCGTGTTCGGGCCGACGATCGCGGGTGCGAAGTCGTGGATCCGGCTCTTCGGCGGTTTCCAGGTCCAGCCGTCCGAGCTGGCGCGGATCGCGACCGTCCTCCTCCTCGCCTGGATCCTCGAGAACGACGACCGCCCCTACCTCTCGACGAGGACCGTCGCCGCCCTCGTCGGCGTCGTCGCGCTCCCGGTCGGCCTCATCCTCCTCCAGCCCGACCTCGGCGTCGCGCTCACCTACGTCCCGTTCCTGCTGGCCGCGCTCTACCTCGGAGGGCTCCGCCCGCGGGTGTGGGGAGCGCTCGTCCTCGCCGGGGGCCTCGCCGCCGGCGCCTCCTGGTTCGTCCTCAAGGACTACCAGAAGGACCGGATCCGGACCTTTCTCGACCCCGACCTGGCCGCCCGCGGCGCCGGCTACCAGGTGCGCCAGGCGCGGATCGCGATCGGCTCCGGAGGGATCGCCGGCAAGGGATGGAAGGAGGGGACCCAGAGCCGGCTCGGCTTCCTTCCGGTCCGTCACTCCGACTTCATCTTCGCGGCGCTCGCCGAGGAGCGCGGCTTCCTCGGCGTCGCGGTCGTGATCGGCCTCTACGGCCTCTACCTCGCGAGAGGGTTCGGCGTCGCGCGCGACGCGCGCGACCGGGGCGGCTCGATGCTCGTCCTCCTCGTCGTCCTGAACGTCGCGGCTCAGGCCGCGGCGAACGTCGCCATGAACGTCGGGGTCCTGCCGACGACGGGCATCACCCTTCCGTTCGTCTCCTACGGCGGCTCGTCCATCATCGCGACCTGGGCGATGACGGGCCTCGTCCTCTCCGTCGCCCAGCGCCGGTTCGTCAACGTCTGAATGCCCGAGGCCCACATGCAGAAAGAGCTCCTCATCTCCGCCAACGAACGCGAGACGCGGGTCGCCGTCCTCGAGGACGGCCGGGTCGCCGAGGTCCAGATCGAGCGGCGCAAGCAGCGCGGCGTCGTCGGGAACATCTACAAGGGACGCGTCACCCGCGTCCTGCCGGGGATGCAGTCCGCGTTCGTCGACATCGGCCTCGAGAAGGACGCGTTCCTCTACGTCGCCGACGTCGGCGAGGAGGTGGAGGACTTCGACCGTTTCGGCGGTATGGAGGAGAACGGCGCCGCCGAGCCGGAGGCCGAGGAGCCCGCGCTGCCGGCCTCCGCGACGGTCGAGGCGGAGCCCCCCCAGCGGACGCCGCTGCCGTCCATCGACGAGCTCCTTCGCGAGGGGCAGGAGCTCGTCGTCCAGGTGACGAAGGACCAGATCGCGCACAAGGGGGTCCGGATCACGACGCACGTCACCCTTCCCGGGCGAACGCTCGTCTACATGCCGACGATCGACCACGTCGGGGTCTCGCGCCGCATCGAGAACGAGGAGGAGCGGGTCCGCCTCCGCGACATCCTCACCGCGCTCCGCAAGGGGCCCGGCGGCTTCATCGTCCGGACGGCGGGCGAAGGGCGCGCCTCCGACGAGTTCGCCTCCGACAAGCGCTACCTCGCCCGGCTCTGGGAGCAGATCCGCAAGCGGGCGGAGCGTTCCGGCGCCCCCGCCCTCCTCCACAGGGACCTCGACCTGACGCTCCGCGCGGCGCGCGACATATTCGGGCAGGAGTTCTCCGTCCTCTGGGTCGACGACGACGAGGAGTACCGGCGAATCGTCGAGTTCCTCGACCAGGTGCAGCCGAACCTCGTCGGCAAGGTGAAGCTCTACCGGAAGTCGAGCCCGCTCTTCGAGGAGCTCGGCGTCGAGCAGGAGATCGAGAACGCCCTCAAGTCGAAGGTCTGGCTGAAGTCGGGCGGCTACATCGTCATCAACCAGACCGAGGCGCTCGTCGCGATCGACGTCAACACCGGGAAGTACATCGGCAAGAAGCGCCTCGAGGACACGGTCCTCCGGACGAACATGGAGGCCGTCCAGGAGATCGTGAGGCAGATCCGCCTCCGCGACCTCGGCGGCCTCCTCGTCGTCGACTTCATCGACATGGAGGAGGAGGAGCACCGGCAGGAGCTCGTCACGGCGCTCGAGGCCGAGCTGAGGAAGGACCGCTCGAAGAACCGGATGCTGCCGGTCTCGGAGTTCGGCCTCGTCGAAATCACCCGCAAGAGGCAGCGCCAGAGCCTCGAGCGGGCGCTCACGATGCCCTGCCCCTACTGCTCCGGCTCGGGACGGATCAAGAGCGTCCCGACGATCCTCCTCGAGATCCGTCGCGAGATCCTCAAGCGGGCCGCCTCGGGCGAGGGGCACGCCATCTTCCTCCGGGTCCACCCGGAGATCTCGCGGGCGCTCTCCTCGGACGAGCGCCACCTGATCGAAGAGCTCACGGAGCACGTCGGGATGCCGATCCACGTCCAGGTCGACGAGCACCTGCACCACGAGGGGTACGACGTCGTCGTCGAGGCGTGACGCCCGTCACCCGGTGCCGTCGGGGCACCGGCCCGGGCGGCTCCCGAACCGGGAACCGACCCCGTTTTCGGTCGAATTGGCACGAATCCGCCTGGCACGAACCCTGCAAGGGGGAGGGTGGCGCACACTCCAGCCTCTCCTCCCAGCCGCCCCGATGGGCGGCTCTTTTTTTTCCGCTCCCCGGGAGCCGCGTCGGGCTAGGCGACCGGCGAAACGCGGGTGATCGACTCGATGACGACCGGCGTCGTCGGGACGTCGCGCATCCCGTTCTTCACGCCCGTCGGCACCGATCGGATCTTCTCGACGACGTCCATCCCCTCGACGACCTTCCCGAAGACGCAGTAGCCGATCCCCTCGGCCGAGGTGTCGCGGTAGTCGAGCATCGCGTTGTCGGCGACGTTCACGAAGAACTGCGAGGTCGCGCTGTTCGGGGCGGACGTCCGCGCCATCGCGACCGTCCCGACCCGGTTCTTCAGCTTGTTCATCGCCTCGTTGGCGATCGGGTCCCGCGTCTTCTTCCGGTTCATCTCGCGGTCGAGCCCGCCCCCCTGGATCATGAAGCCGTCGATGACGCGGTGGAAGATCGTCCCGGCGTAGAACCCCTCGTCGACGTAGGCGAGGAAGTTCCGAACCGTCTCGGGCGCCTCCTTCTCGTGGAGCTCGATCGTGAACGTCCCCATCGACGTCTTAACGGCGACCCGTGGGCTCGGGCTCTGGGCCGAGGCGGTGAACGCCGCGAGGAGCGGCAGGAGAACGAGCGCGGAGACGAGCGTCTTCATGAGCCGTTTCTAGCACAGCCCGCCGGCGAAGCGCGCGGCCTCCGGCTCACTTCTTCAGGTTCGCGAGCGCGGCCCAGCGGCGGTCGGGCTCGGGCTTCGGCGGCTCCGGTCGGGCCGGAGGCCTTCCGCCGCCCGGGCGTTCGGTCCCGGCCGGCCGGCCGGGGCCGTCCCGACGCCCGTCGTTCGCCCCGCCGCGCGGCGCTTCGGCTCGCGTTCCGTCGTGGGCCGCCGGCTCGCCGAGGCGCATCGTCAGCGAGATCCGCTGCCGCGCGAGATCGACCGAGAGCACCTTCACCTGCACCCGGTCGCCCGGGTTCACGACCTCGCGCGGGTCCTTTACGAAGCGCTGCGAGGAGAGCTGCGAGATGTGGACGAGCCCGTCCTGGTGGACGCCGACGTCGACGAACGCCCCGAAGTTCGTCACGTTCGTGACGACGCCCGGGCAGATCATCCCGGGCGTCAGGTCCGAGACCGCGTTCACCCCCTCGCGGAACGCAAAGGGAACGAACGTCTCGCGCGGGTCGCGGCCGGGCTTCTCGAGCTCCTTCACGACGTCCTCGAACGTGAACGTCCCGAGCGACTCGCGCAGCTCCTTCGAGCGCCTCACGATCTCGACGCCCGGTCCGAGGAGGTCGACGAGCTCCTTCCCGACCCCCTTCGCGAAGGCGCCGAGGGCTTCGTAGCGCTCCGGGTGGACGGCCGTGGCGTCGAGCGGGTTCGCCCCGCCCGGGATCCGCAGGAAGCCGGCCGCCTGCTCGAACGTCTTCTTCGAGAAGCGCGGCACCTCGAGGAGCTCCTGGCGGGACGTGAAGAGCCCCTTCGTCTCGCGCCGAGCGACGATCGCCTTGCCGAGCGCCGGCCCGATCCCCGAGACGTGCGCGAGGAGGTGGGGCGACGCCGTGTTCAGGTTCACGCCGACCTGGTTCACGGCCGAGTCGACGACCTGGTCGAGCCGCTTCTTCAGCGCGTGGGGCGAGACGTCGTGCTGGTACTGCCCGACGCCGATCGACTTCGGGTCGACCTTCACGAGCTCGGCGAGCGGGTCCTGCAGGCGCCGCGCGATCGAGATCGCGCCGCGGATCGTCAGGTCGAGGTCGGGGAACTCCTCGCGCGCCGTCTCGCTCGCGCTGTAGATCGACGCCCCCGACTCGTTCACGAGGACGACGGGCACCTCGAGCCCCGCGTCGCGGAGCGTCTCCTTCACGAAGGCCTCGGTCTCGCGCCCGCCGGTGCCGTTCCCGACGGCGACGCAGCGGATCGCCTGCGTCTTCACGCACTCCGTGATCGCCGTGCGGGCGTTCCCGAGCCCCGCCTCCCCTTTCAGGTAGACGACCGTCGAGGCGACGAACTTCCCGGAGGCGTCGACGACGGCGAGCTTGCAGCCCGTGCGGATCCCCGGGTCGACGCCGAGGACCCCCTTCGACCCGAACGGCGCGGCAAGGAGGACCTTCCGCACGTTCTCGGCGAAGACGTGGATCGCCGCCTCGTCGGCGACCTCCTTGAGCGCCTTGTGGACCTCCGCCTCGATCGAGAGGAGGACGTGCGCCTTCAGCGCGAAGCGGGCGGCCTTCCTCAGGAACGGCTGGGCCGGCGTCGCGGCTCCCGCGCCGGCGACCCGCTCGAATTCCGCGAGAAGCCTCTCCTCGAACCCCGGGTGCTTCGGCGCGTCGCCGAGCGAGAGGGTCAGCTCCTTCTCGAGCCAGCCCCGCCTCATCGCGAGATAGCGGTGCGAGGCCTCCGGCTTCATCAGGGAGGCGACGGAGTCGCGGAAGTCGAAGTACATCTCGTACTTGCTCGCCGGCTTCGCCTCCTCCCCCTTCGTCGAGGCGACGCCGCCCCGCTCGAACGCCTCGCGCCTCACGTACTGGCGCAGCTCCTCTGTCTCGGACAGCCGCTCGACGAGGATCTCCGTCGCCCCCTGGAGGGCCGCCGGGGCGTCGGCGAACCCCGCCTCGGCGTTCCGGTACGCCGCCGCCTTCGCCTCGGGAGCGTCGCCTCCCGCCACCGTCCCGTGCCCGACGTCCCAGAGCCAGTCGGCGAGCGGCTGGAGACCCGCCTCGCGGGCGATCACCGCCTTCGTCTTCCGCTTCTTCTTGTAGGGGAGGTAGAGGTCCTCGAGCGTCGCGAGGTCGAACGTCGCGAGGAGCCTCTCCTTCAGCTCCGGCGTCAACTTCCCCTGCGCCTCGATCTCGCCGACGATGAACGCCTGCCGCTTGACGGTCTCGTCCCAGGCCTCTTTCGTGTCGAGGATCGCCTGGATCGCGACCTCGTCGAGGCCGCCCGTCGCCTCCTTCCGGTAGCGTGCGATGAAGGGGACCGTCGCCCCTTCCGCCGCGAGGGCGAGGACGGCGGCGGCGGAACGGGGAGGAATGCCCGGGTGCTTTCCCTGGAGCCAGCTCTCGAAGTTCACGCCGGATGATCGCAGAGATCCCGCCCTCGGACAGGAGGCCGTCCCGGGACTGGTGCCCCGGCACTGGTGCCATCGGCACTGGTGCCATCGGCACTGGTGCCATCGGCACTGGTGCCATCGGCACTGGT
>CAYVPO010000047.1:0-20048 GCA_964453825.1 uncultured Holophagales bacterium | reverse complement strand
AAGAGCGGGACGACCGTCCTCATCGAGGACGTCGCGTTCCCGATCGAGCGCCTCGCCGACGCCGCGGTCGACCTGACGAAGCTCTTCGTCAAGCACGGCTACCCGGAAGCGATCCTCTTCGGCCACGCGAAGGACGGGAACCTCCACTTCGTCATCACGCAGTCGTTCAACGACGAGGCGGCCGTCGAGAAGTACGCGCGCCTCATCGAGGACGTCGTCGAGCTCGTCGTGAAGAGATACGACGGGGCGCTCAAGGCCGAGCACGGCACCGGGCGGAACATGGCGCCGTTCGTCGAGACGGAGTGGGGCCCGGGGCCTTATGCCGTGATGAAGCGGCTGAAGGCGCTCTGCGATCCCGAAGGCATCCTGAACCCGGGCGTCCTCCTGAACGCCGACCCTCTCTGCCACCTGAAGGACGTCAAGCCGATGCCGACGGTCGAGGAAGAGGTCGACAAGTGCATCGAGTGCGGCTACTGCGAGCCGAAGTGCCCGAGCCGCGAGCTGACGCTGACGCCCCGGCAGCGGATCGTCCTCCGCCGCGAGATGACCCGCCTCGAGGCGGAGGGGACGAACGCGCCGCTCCTCGCGGCGCTCGAGGCCGAGTTCCCCTACGCCGCGGTCGACACCTGCGCCGTCGACGGCCTCTGCGCGACGGCCTGCCCGGTCTCGATCGACACGGGCCAGCTCACGAAGAGGCTCCGGAAGGCGCGCCACTCGGCGCGGGCGCGGAAGGCCGCGCTCGCGATCGCCCGCCGCTTCGCGACGGTCGAGCCGCTCCTCCGGACGGGCCTCCGCGCCGGGCACCTCGTCCAGTCGATCCTGGGCGCCGGCGCGATGGCGGGGATCACGCGCACGATGCGGGCCGTCGTGGGGAAGCCCTTCCCCCAGTGGAGCGCCGAGATGCCGCGGGCGGCGAAGGCCGCGCGCCCGGCGACGACGAAGGCGGGCGCCTCCGCGGTCTACTTCCCGGCCTGCATCTCGAGGACGATGGGGGCGCTCCCCGGCGAGCCGGACGAGACCTCCCTCATGGAGGCGTTCGTCACGGTCGCGCTGCGGGCCGGGGCGCCGGTTTTCATCCCGGAGGACGTCGAAGGCGTCTGCTGCGGTGTCCCGTTCTCGTCGAAGGGGTACACGGAGGCGAACGCCTTCGCCGCGAACCGGGCGATCGAGCGCTTCTGGGCCTGGTCCGACGAGGGACGCCTGCCGGTCGTCGTCGACACGAGCCCCTGCACGTACGGCGTGAAGGGGAGCCGCCCGAATCTGACGGCCGAGAACCAGGCGCGGTTCGACCGGATGACGATCCTGGACGGCGTCGCCTTCACGCACGACACGCTCCTGCCGAAGCTCACCGCGAAGCGGAAGGCGGGCGCCGTCGCGCTCCACCCGGTCTGCTCGCTCACGAAGATGAACCTCGGGGCGAAGCTCGAGGGGATCGCCCGCTTCTGCAGCGACGACGTCACCGTGCCGCTGTCGGCCGGCTGCTGCGCCTTCGCCGGGGACCGCGGCTTCCTCCACCCCGAGCTGACGGCCTCGGCGACGAAGCACGAGGCGGCCGAGGTGAAGGCGAAGGGGTGCGAGGAGCACCTCTCGAGCAGCCGGACGTGCGAGATCGGGATGACGCGCGCGACCGGCGAGGTCTACCGGTCGTACATGTTCCTGCTCGAGAGGGTCACCCGGGGCTGAGCGCGCCGCCCGGCCGGGAGCCGGGCGGGCGCTCCCGCCCAGCGATCAGACGTCGAGGACCGTTCCTTCGTAGAAGCCGTCGAGCGTCTGCCGGTACTTTCGCTCGACGTCCTTCCGCTTCAGCTTCATCGACGGGGTGAGGTCTCCAGTCTCGAGCGTCAGGTCGGCCGGGAGGATCGTCCACTTCTTCACCTGTTCCCAGGTCGCGACGTCCTTGTTGACCTCGTCGATGTAGGGCGCGATCAGGTCGCGGACCTCCTTCGAAGCGACGACCTCGGCGTAGGGCTTTCCGCGGAGGCCTCGGGCGGCGGCCCACTTCGTGATCGCCTCGGGGTCGAGCGCGACGAGCATCGAGACGAAGTTCCGGTTGTCGCCGTGCGCGAGCGAGTGGCTCACGTAGGGGCAGGCGACGGCGAGCCTGCGTTCGAGCATCTGCGGGGCGACGTACTTGCCCGCCGAGGTCTTGATGAGGTCCTTCTTCCGGTCCGTGATCTTCACGAACCCGTCCTCGACGTGCCCGATGTCGCCCGTGTGGAGCCAGCCGTCCGCGTCGAGCGCCTCGGCGGTCTGCTCGGGGAGGTTGCGGTAGCCGCGCATCACGCCCCGGCCCTTGAGGAGGATCTCGCCGTCCTCGGCGATCCTCACCTGCGTCCCGGGAAGGGGGTGGCCGACCGTGCCGAAGCGCAGGTGCTCGAACGTGTTCACGCAGCTGGCGGCGCTCGTCTCCGTGAGCCCGTAGCCCTCCGCGATGAGGACCCCCGCCGCGTGGAAGAACTCCCCGAGCGCCTTCGCGAGCGGGGCGCTTCCCGAGATGAAGAACCGGAGTCGGCCTCCGAAGAGGGCGTGGAGCTTGCTGAAGACGAGCTTGTGCGCGACCTTGTGCTTCAGGGCGAGGAGGCCCGACGGCTCCTTCCCGGCGAGCCGGAGCTTCGAGACCTCGCGGCCCACGCCGACGGCCCACGAGAAGATCGCCCACTTCGCGCCGCCGGCTTCCTTGGCGCCGCCGACGATCTTGTTGTAGATCTTCTCGAAGATGCGCGGGACGGCGGCGACGAACGTCGGGCGCACCTGCCCGAGGTTCTCGACGATCTTCTCGACGCGCCCGTCGACGGCGGTCGAGAAGCCGATCCGGAGCTGCGCCGCTTCGAGGACCTTCCCGAACGAGTGGGCGAGGGGCAGCCAGAGGAACTGTCGGTCGTCCTCCGTCAGGAGGCCCAGCGCGTCGATCCCTTCGGCCTCGTAGACCCAGCAGTCGTGCGTCAGCTCGACTCCCTTCGGGCGGCCCGTCGTTCCCGACGTGTACATGAGCGTGGCGAGAGCGTCGGGGCGGACGGCCTCGACGAGCGCCTCGAACCGGCCGGGATTCGCGGCGTCCCAGGCGCGCCCTCTTTCCATGAGCGCGTCGGTCGTCAGGACGAAGCCGTCGGGGGGCGCCTCCCCTTCGAGGAGGACGATCGCCTTCAGGCCGGGGATCTTCGTGCGTTCCCGCGCGATCCGCTCCGCCTGCTCCGGGTTCTCGGCGAAGAGGACCCGCGTGTCGGAATCCTGGAGGATGAAGAGCGCGTCGGGCGTCGTCGTCGAGGGGTAGATCGTCGTCGTGGCGCCGCCGGCCGAGAGGATCCCGAGGTCGGCGAGGATCCACTCGAGCCGGGTGCTCGCGAGGATCGAGGCGCGCTCCTCGTCCTCGAGGCCGAGGGCGCGGAGGCCGCACGCGATCGCGCGGACGCGCTCGCCCACCTGGCGCCAGGTCAGGGGCTCCCATCCGTCCGGAACGGGTCGGAGATAGGCCTCGCGGTCGGGCGTCTTCGCGACGCGCCGAAGCAGCATCTGCGGGACGGAGCGGAACGTCTCGGGCACGGCACTCCTCCTCGGTTCGTCTTCCGGGCTGGGGCCGTTCTACCACGAGACGCAGCGCAAACCGCGCTAGCGCAGCCCGGATCGCGCCCCGAACGGGCCGGCGCGTGGCCCCGTAGACTTCGCGCGCCATGCGCCACCTCCTCCGATACTTCCTCCAGGGGCTCCTCGTCTTCGTCCCTTCGGTCCTGACGATCGCGATCGTCGTCTTCGTCTTCCGCGCGGTCGACGCCTGGATGGGGCTTCCCGTTCCCGGGGCGGGGTTCCTCGCCACGATCGCGCTCATCGTCGTCATCGGGGCGCTCGCTTCGAACTTCGTCACGAAGCGGCTCTTCGAGCTCGTCGAGGGAGTCTTCCGGCGCCTCCCGTTCGTCAAGCTCCTCTACTCGGCGATCCGCGACGTGACGGACGCGTTCGTCGGGGAGAGGAAGGGGTTCGAGCGGCCGGTCTTCGTCACGCTCGACGAGTCGAGCGGCCTGAAGGCGGTCGGGTTCCTCACGCGGGATTCGCTGGACGGCGCCGGGCTGCCCGGCCACGTCGGCGTCTACCTGCCGCAGTCGTACAACTTCGCCGGGCAGCTCCTCGTCGTCCCTCGGCGGCTCGTGACGCCGCTCTCGGCGCGGGGCGCCGACGCGATGGCCTTCATCGTCTCGGGCGGCGCGGCGGAGCTCCGGGGCGGCGCGCAGAGCGAAGCGGCCGCCCCGGAAGGGCGGCCGCGTGCGGAGGTCGGAGTGCCCGAAGGCGCTACTTCGTGACCGTGAACTTCACCGTCGCCGCGAGCTGCTTGCCGAGGTAGAGCTCGACGCGGTAGGCGCCGGAGGCCCACTGCGGGCTCGGCTTCGTGTAGGAGAAGGGGATCCACGTCGCGCCGCCGGGGAACTTCGTCGTCCGCTCGGCGAACTTCGTGTTCGGGGCCTGGCCGTCGCACTTCTCCGCGATCCAGACCGCCCGGACCGGGGTGTCGGGCGCGGCGTCGGCGACCATCGCGAAGACGTAGATCTTCGGCTGCGTCGGAGGGAACGAGTCGCGCTCGGCCATCGTCTCGCGGCTGTCGGACGCGATGGCGGTGTCGATGCGCCCTCCCTCCTGGGCGACGAGGGCCGGCGCCAGGACGAGGGCGACGAGGGCGACGAGGAGGAATCGGGTCGGAACTCTCACTTCGGTCTCCTTTCGTGCTTCCGGATCGGGTCGAACGCCGGCACTCTCCGTCTCTCCTCCAGCGGCTCCCTCCGCCGCCGGCCCCGCCAGCGCCCCTGCCGCCACGACCTCCTTCAGGTCCTTCGAGCGAGCGGCCTCAACGGGGAATTTGGAACCCGATCCGGCGTGATGTCAACGGGATACGCAGCTCCGCCGGAGGCGTTTCGGAATGATCCGTTCGCATCATTGTGCCGGAAACGGTCCTCCCCTAGCCTCTTCCGGCTGTCGGCCCGCGTTCGTGGGCCGGCGCCGCGGGGGACAGGGAGAAGGCGTCCCCCCCAAACGAGGAGGCCGTCATGGCGATGATGATCACCGAGAACTGCATCAGCTGCGGGACCTGCGAGCCCGAGTGCCCGAACCAGGCGATCAGCCCGGGAGACATGACCTACGTCATCGACGCGGCGAAGTGCACGGAGTGCCAGGGGCACTACGATTCGCCGAAGTGCGTCGAGGTCTGCCCGACCGAGGGCTCGATCGTCCCGGCCACGGCCTAGGGCCCGGCCCTCTCCCGAAAGGAGGAACGGGGTCGGAAAGGTCCTGACGGGCCGCACGTCCGACCCCGTTTCCGTCCTCGGAGGAGTCGTTCGCGCGCGAGCTCGCGCGGGAACACGCGACGGGTTCTCGAATTCCACGTCGCGGAGAGCTCCGGAGGGCGGCGGAAGGCCGAAACGTCCTCTTTCCCGGATGGCAGGGATCTTGATAGGAAAGACACGAAACGGGGCTCAGCCCCGACCGGAAGGAGCCACGAGATGAAGAAGACCACCGCCGTCCTCCTCGTCGCCGTCCTGGCGATCGTGCTCGGCTCGGCCGCCGTCGCGACGATGGACATGCAGAAGGACATGAACGCGAAGTACCCCACGGCGAAGGCGAAGTGCGCCAGCTGCCACGTGAAGGCGATGGCCAAGAAGGGCGACGCCGAGGTGAACGCGTTCGGCAAGGACATGATGAAGTTCGTCGTCGACCCGAAGGCCGCGAAGAAGACGTTCGACTGGGCGAAGCTCGAGCCGCTCGACAGCGACGGCGACGGCCAGAAGAACCTCGACGAGTTCAAGGCCGGCACGAACCCCGGCGCCAAGTAAGACCCTTCGCGCCTCGCGCGAGACCGGGCCGGGCTCCTTCGGGCGCCCGGCCCTTTTCGTCTTCGGGCCTCAGCGCCCGCCGAGCCGCGCGAGCTGCCGATCGTGAAGGCGGGCGAGGAGCGCCTGCGCGAGGAGCGCGCCGCAGAGCGCGAGGAACATGTCCCACTGCGTGTCCCACACGTCGCCCTGCGTCCCGAGGAACGCCGTCGCCGCCTCGCCCGTCGCGAGCGCCGCGGCCCACTCGATCAGCTCGTAGAGCGCGCTGAAGGCGAGGCAGACGGAGGTGACGGCGAGCCGGAGCCAGCCGCCCGGCCGGAGCGGCGAGCAGCGGAGGAAGACCTCGCGCGCCAGGATCGCCGGGACGAATCCCTGCATCAGGTGCCCGAGCCGGTCGTAGTGGTTCCGCGCGAGGCCGAAGGCCTCCTTCGCCCACTCCCCGAGCGGCACCTCCGCGTAGGTGTAATGCCCGCCGAGCATCAGGACGAGGGCGTGGAGGAAGAGGAGCCGGTAGAGGAGCGGCGTGAGCGGGAAGCGCCGCGCCGTCGCGACGAGGAGCGGCGCGCCGATCAGCACGGGCGCGACCTCGAGGAGCCAGGTGAACCGGTCCTTCGGCCCGATCCCGGAGACGACGAGCGCGGCGAGCGCGAGCGTCAGGAGGACGAGCGGCTCGCGCCGCGACGTTGCGTTCTCGGCCGACACGGGAACCTCCGGGCCGATTAGACCAGAGGGCGTCGGGAGCCCCGCGTTGCGGCATCATCTCCGGATGACCGAGCCGCAGCCCGAGTCCGCCCCCGCCCCGGTCGAGGACGTCCGCCTTCCGGACGGCGCCTTCCGCACCCTCGCCCCGGGCGAGACGTACGAGCCGGTCGTCCCGGCGAGAGCGTCCGTCCCGGAGGTCACCGTCCGCTCCGTCGCGCAGGGGTTCCTCTGGTCGATCGTCTTCTCGGCCGCGGCGACCTACATCGCGCTGAAGCTCGGGCAGGGGATCGAGTCGACCGTCCCGATCTCGATCCTCGCCGTCGGCGCCTCGGTCCTCTTCGTGAAGCTCCTCGCCGCGCGCGCCTCGACGCTCCTCGAGAACGTGAACGTCCTCGCCGTCGGGGCGACCTCGGGGATCATCGCGGGAGGCTCCGTCTTCACGATGCCGGCGATCCACATCCTCGGCCTCGAGGGGCGCTCGTCGTTCTGGCAGATCTTCCTCGTCCCGCTGCTCGGAGCGGTGCTGGGCGTCTTCCTCCTCGCGCCGTTCCGCCGCTACTTCGTGAGGGACCTCCACGGCAGGCTCCCGTACCCCGAGGCGCGCGCGACGACGGAGATCCTCGTGGCGGGGAAGCGGGGCGGCCGAAGCGCGATCGTCCTCTCCTGGTCGGCGGCGCTCGCCGCGGCGTTCGACTTCGTGGGCCCGTCGATGAAGGGCTGGGGCGAGAGCTTCTCGACGGCCGCGATCCCCGCCCTCTCCGGCTTCACGGACCGCTTCAAGGCGGTCTTCACGATGAACACCTCGGCCGCCGTCTTCGGCCTCGGCTACATCATGGGGCTCGACTACGCGGCGATCATCATGGCGGGGTCGATGGTCTCCTTCCTCGTCCTCGTTCCGCTCTTCGCGTGGCTCTCGCAGTGGGTGCCGGGGGCGATCTCGGCGGGGGCGCCCGCGCTCGCCACGATGCCCGCGGAGGAGATCTTCTTCGAGTACGTGAGGCCGATCGGCATCGGCGGCATCTTCTGTGCCGGGCTCCTCTCGATCCTGAAGATGTCTCCTGTCATCGTCCAGGCGACGCGGCAGGCGTTCGGCGAGGTCGCGCGCCTCGCCCGCGGCGGCGGCGCGGTGGCCGAGACCGAGCGGACCGACCGGGCGCTCCCGATGTGGGTCGTCCTCGTCGGGATCGTCGCGACGGCGCTCGCGATCCTCCTCTACTTCCGGCTGTCCGTTCTCGCCGGGACGCCGGGCGCCACGCGGCTCGCGCTCGTCTCGACGGGTCTCACGCTCCTCATCGCGTTCCTCTTCGCCGCGGTCTCCGCCTGGGCCGTGGCGATGATCTCGATCACGCCGGTCTCGGGGATGACGCTCACGACGCTCATCGTCACCGCCATCGTCCTCTCCTCCCTGGGCCTCGGCGGGGAGAGCGGGATGCTCCAGACGCTCCTCGTCGGCGGCGTCGTCTGCACGGCCCTCTCGATGAGCGCCTCCCTGGTGACGCAGTACAAGATCGGCTACTGGCTCGGCGCGACCCCCCGCCGGATCGAGGTGTGGAACCTCCTCGGCTCGGTCGCCGCCTCGGTGGCGACGACGGCCGTCATCCTCCTGATGGCGAAGGTCTACGGCTTCGCCCCGTCGGCGCTCCACGCGAACCCGCTTCCGGCGCCGCAGCCGAACGCGAT
Organism: uncultured Holophagales bacterium; assembly: GCA_964453825.1. Lineage (GTDB taxonomy): Bacteria > Acidobacteriota > Thermoanaerobaculia > UBA5066 > UBA5066 > UBA5066. The sequence goes on along the minus strand of CAYVPO010000047.1, from coordinate 11,856 downwards.
GGCGGCGGTCCTGCGCGGCGTCATGGGGGACGCGGGAGCCCCCTGGTTCCTCTACGCCGTCGGCGCGGTCTTCGCCGTCGTCGTCGAGATGTGCGGCGTCTCCGGCCTCGCGTTCGCGCTCGGGATGTACCTCCCGATGGAGCTGAACTCCCCGCTCGTCCTCGGCGCGGCCGTGGCGTGGCTCGTGAAGCGGTCGACGCCCGACGAGCCGCTCGCGAAGGCGCGGCACGAGAAGGGGACGCTGATCGCCTCCGGGTTCATCGCCGGCGGCGCGCTCGTCGGGGTCCTCGCCGCCCTCCTGAAGTTCGTCGAGGACTCGACGGGACGGACGCTCGTCCCCGACCTGACGGCGGTCCCCGGGCTCGGCGCCTGGCTCGCCGCGTGGGGGAACTGGCTCGGCCTCGCCGTCTTCCTCGCGCTCGCGGCGTTCGTCTATCGGAGCTCGAAGCGGGAGACGGTGGAGGGCTGAGGGGCCCCGGAGCTCGGCGAGGAGGCTGGCGTCGCGTGCTACCCTCTTCCGGGACGCCAAGCAAGGAGCGCCAGCCGTCGTTGGACGAGGGACCGACGAGGAACGTCGCGAGATGGTGCCGTGCGACCTTCGTCGCCGCGCTGACTCTCTCCACGGGCGCGCTGCTGTCGGTCGTCTGGACTCTCGTCCGGCCCCTTGCCTGGGACGAGGTCGAGTTCTACCGCGCGACGCGGTGGGTCTGGGACGGGCGTCTCCCGTACGTCGACTTCTGGGAGCACCACAGTCCGCTCCAGTGGCTCCTCTTTGCGCCCTTCTCCGGTCTGGGGGGAGACACCGGCGGCGCGCGCGACGTACTCGCCCTCCGATGGGCTCAGCTCCCGATGTGGGTCGGCTCGCTCGCGGCCTGGGTCGGCCTCGCGCCGGCCGGCGAGCCCAGGCGGCTGCTGGCTGCACTCGCGGGCCTCCTCGTGCTGTCGCCGGGATTCCTCCTTTATGCGGTCGAGTACCGCGTGGACGCTCTCGCCTGCGCGCTCCTCGGCACCGGCCTCCTCGCGGGGACGAAGGAGGGGGCGAGGTCGTTCGCGGGGGGCTTCCTCCTGGCCCTCGTGCCGATGGCGAACCTCCGGCTGGGCCCACAGGCCGCACTGGCGCTCGTCCTCCTCGCCTTCGTGGACGTGGATCGGGCCCGGTGGGGGATCGCGGGTCGTTCGTGGAGGCTGCTCGCCGGCGCCGCCGTAGCGACGACGGCGACCGTGGCCGTTCTGACCGCCACGGGGAGCCTCGCTCCGGCCTGGCAGCAGCTCGTCGTCGACAACGGTCTCGTCGCGCGCATCTCGGGAGCGCGGTTCCGGACGTTCTGGGACATCCTCGGCACGACGCTTCTCGAGGCCGACCTCGTTCCGCTCGTCCTCCTCGGCTCAGGTGTCGTCGCCGCGGGCGCCGGGCTCCTCGCCTGGCGCCGGCCGGGAACGAGCTTCGTCCTCGGCGTCCTCTTTCTCGCGGGTCTCGCGTCGGTCTACGGCCTGAACGTCCACTATTTCTATCACTTCCAGGCCTGCATGCTGTTCGCGCTGCCCGTTCTCGCAAGCCGGCTCGCCGTCGCGCCCGAGTCGGTTCGCCGGTACGCTGCGCCCGCCGTCCTCCTTCTGGGCCTCTGGTGCACCGTATTGAACGTTCGCGGCTTCGTGAAGGTCCGGGCTACGACGCAGCTGGCCTACCAGGACGAGGTCATGAGGAGCGTCGATAGTCATACCGCGCCCGGCGAGATGGTCTGGGACGGCGGCGGGCTCGCGCTGCGGCGCCAGCCCGCCTACCGTTACTGGTTCCTTCCGGTGCACGCGAGGCTCCTGGCCGGGGCCGGCCGGTTCGAGCCGCTGACAGTCGCCGACCTCTCCACGGCGCCTCCGGCTGCATTCGTGAACAACGCTCGAACGATTCAGTGGCTCCGCGAATGGCCAGACCTGGCGACGTTCTTCGAGGCGAACTACGCTCCGGTCGGGCCGCACCTCTGGCTGCCGGCGCCAAACGGCGTTCTGCGTTGCGAAGGGGACGCCCTCGCGTGGCTCGTCTCGCGTACGGGCACCTATCGGCTCCTCGCGGCCCCCCGGCTCGCGGTCCATCCGCATTTCGCCGTGCCTGGCTTCTCGGTCCTCGCGGGGCGCATGGGTTTCCGCCCGGGCATCTCGATCGATACGACGGCATACGGGCCGGGCGCGGCGCGCCTCGAGGTGCGTCGCAACGGGGTCCCTGTCGGGCGCGAGGAATGGGCGGAGATGAGGCTCGCGAAGGGCGACCGGCTCGAGGTCCTTTCCGGCGAGACGGGGGCACTCGGTGTCTTCGTCGTTCCACGGGACATACCCTTCCTCTTCTCGTCGGCTCCCCTCAGGGTCGGGATCGACCCGCCGCTCGTCGATTACTTCTGAGACCACGGACCCGACGGGGCCGCCGAGGCGGAAGCAGGAGAGGGTGGCCTCCCGTGCCTCGTTCGCGCGGTCGTGACTCCCGGCTGGGCCGGCCGGCGCGCGCTGGGCTCACGGCTCGTCGTCGGGCCGCTTCCGCCATCCTTGGATCCGGAGGACCGTCCCCTCACGGAGGAACGCCCAGCCGTTCGCCGCGAGGACGAGGTCGAGCGCCTGGTCCCACGGGACGTCGCGGAGCGACGCGGTGACCGTCCCGCGGAAGGACGGGGGCGCGACGACGGAGAGGCCGCGCCCTTCGGTCAGCCGCCGGACGACGTCGCCGAGATCCGCGTCCTTCACGTCGAGAGAGACGGGCTCGCCCGTGAACCGGGCGGCTCCCGACGGATTCGCGGGGAGCGGTCGGGCGGTGCCAACGGGTACGGGACGCTCGTCTCCCCAGAAGAACGTCAGCGCTTCGGCGAGGCGGGCGCGCCAGGAGCCCCAGCTGTGCCCCTCGGGGACCTCGCGGTACTGGACGACCTGGCGCCGCGAGAGCTCGGTGCGCAGGCGCCTCGTGAGCGAGAGGAGGTCGAAGCCGTGGAAGCGCGCCTCGAACGTCCCCGCGTCGAGGTGGACGCGGACGCTCGCGGCCGGAAGCCTCCCGAGGTCGGCGACAAGCGCCTCGAAGCCCCCGCCGTCGCCGCCCCCGGTCGACTGCGCGCCGCAGCGGCCGAAGACGCCCGGGCGGCGCGCCGTGATGGAGAGGGCGGCGAAGCCGCCGAGCGAGGCTCCCATCACGCCGCGCCCCGCGGCGTCCTTCCGTACGGGCCAGCGCGCCTCGACGGCGGGGACGAGGTCGTCGACGAGGAAGCGGGTGAAGGCCGCGTGCGCCGGGGCGACCTCGGGCGCACCCGTGCCGGGTCGCTCCGCCACCGGGTGCGTGCGGTCGTCGTCGTACTCCGCGCGCCGGTCGACGGGCGGGACGAGGACGAGGACGACGGGCGGGAGCCGCCCCGCGCCGACGAGGTTCCCGGCGACGACGTGGGCCTTCGCGAAGTCGCGGTAGTCGGTGCCGTCCAGGAAGTAGAGGACCGGAAACGGTCCCGACGCGCCGGCGGGGGCGGACGACCAGACGAACGCGCTTCGCGGGCCTCCCATCGCCCGGCTCTCGAGCCTCAGCTCCTCCCAGCTCCCGATCACGTTCGCAGGCCCTGGCTCGACCTCGGCGGGCGGGACGTACGCGGGCGTTCGAAGCTCTGAGTTCGGGCCGTAGCCGCCGGTCATCGTACGGGGGTTCCACGGGTCGAGCGTCCACTCCGTTCCTGAGACGACCAGCTTGTAGTCGAGGCGCGCGCCGTCGGGGACCTCGACCTCGATGAGGTGGAGGTCGGTTCCCGAGAGCCTTTCGAGGGGCTGGGCGGAAGTGCTCCAGCCGTTCATGTCCCCCGCGAGGAAGACCTTCTCGGCGGGGGAGCGGAAGGCGAAGAGGGCGCGGATGCTCCCGGGCGAAGGCCCGGGCGAGAGGAGCGGCGTCGTCGCGCGCGCGGCGCACGAGGCGAAGCGCTCCGCAGCCACGGTCCGCGCCGCCTCGGCGGCCGCGCCGTCGAGCGCGGCCTTCAGCCCCGCGGCCGTCCCGCACGGCGGCTCGGCGGCCTCGCCGCGAGAGGCGAGGAGGAGTGCGAGGAGCGCCGCGATGGCGGCCGGCAGTATCGTGGACGTGCGCATGCGGACCCATTCTCCTGCCGCTCCTGCTAAGTTCGACGCGTGAGAATTGCCCGCTCCGCCTCGTTCAAGACGACCGTCGAGCGGTCCCGCTTTTTCGCCGTCGCGTTCCCGGCGGCGACGGAGGCGGACGTCCTCGACGCCGTGAGGGCCGCCCGGAGCGAGCACCGGAAGGCGAACCACCACTGCTGGGCCTTTCGCGGCCGCGACCTCGCGGACGCGCTCGTCGAGCGCTCGAAGGACGACGGGGAGGTTGGCCACCCCGGTCGCCTCCTCCTGGAGCTCCTGAAGCGCGACGATCTCGAGGGCGGGCTCCTCGTCTCGCGGGTCTTCGGAGGCGTGAAACTCGGTGTCGGAGGGGTCTCCCGAGCGTTTCGTGAAGCGGCGGAAGGGGCGCTCGAAGCCTTGAAGACGCCTTAGGACGGGGTGTCTTTTGGGGAATATCGGCGTTGCCGGGCGCGGTTCTGCCTTCGAGCGGACCTCCTTCGCGAAAGTGAGAATCCAGGTCAACGTTCTAAGCGTCAAGGACATAGCCGGTGTAAGCGGCATGTCTTGAAAATCTAAGCCGAATTTACTAAAGTTTATCCTTGAGTCCAGCGCTTTAGGTTGGCTCGAAAGGTCGAGATGCAGCCATCGAAGGTCCTCCCGGTCATTCCTCTCCGCAACGCGGTCCTCTTCCCCGGCGTCAGCTTTCCGATCGCCGCCGGTCGCCCCGGCACTCTCCACGCGATCGAGACCGCGATGAAGAGCCCCGACCAGCTCGTCTTCGCCGTCACGCAGAGGCAGGACCTCGAGGCCGTGACGCCCGAGCTCCTCCACACGGTGGGAACGATCGCCGCGATCGGGCCGATCCAGCGCGGCGTCGGCGGTGCGCGGCTCCTCCTCCAGGGGAAAGCGCGCGGGATCGCGATGCGGATCGAGGAGAAGGAGGGCCGCCTCGAGGCGGTCGTCGTGGAGGCGGAGGAGATGGGCCCGCTCGACTCCGCCGACGCGGCGTTCGTCGCGCTCCTGAAGGAGCTGCGGGAGCGCTCCGCGGAGCTCGCGAAGAAGCTCGGCCTGCCCGACGAGGCCGTCGGAAACGTCCTCACGGACGCCGACGACCCGGGCCGTCTCGCAGACCTCGTGGCCGGCTACATCGACATCCCGACCGCGGAGCGGCAGCTCCTCCTCGAGACGCTTCCCGTCGAGGACCGGGTCCGGCGGACGCTCGTCCACGTCCAGAGGCAGATCGACGTCCTCGACGCGCAGGAGGAGATCAAGTCGAAGGTCCAGGAAGAGCTCGGCGACCGCCAGCGCGAGATGTTCCTCCGCCAGCAGCTGAAAGCGATCCAGAAGGAGCTGGGAGAAGGCGAAGACGACGGCGACGACCTGAAGGGCCTGAAGGAGAAGCTCGACGCGCTCGTCCTGAACGAGGAGGTGCGCAAGGAGATCGACCGGGAGTGGAAGAAGCTCCAGCGGCTCTCGCGCGAGTCGATGGAAGCCCAGGTCGTGCGGAACTACCTCGAGCTCGTGGCCGAGCTGCCGTGGTCGGCGCGGAGCGAGGAGCACCTCGACGTCGTCGAGGCGCAGCGGATCCTCGACGAGGACCACTACGCCCTCAAGGACGTGAAGGACCGGATCCTCGAGTTCCTCGCCGTCCGTCAGCTCGTCGGCCGGAAGCAGACGGAAGCCGCCGCCGCGCCGCCCGCGGACGGCGCACCAGCGGGTGCTCCCGCCGCCGGCGCGAACCACGCCCCGGCTTCGGCCGCAGAGAAGCAGCCGAACCGCGGGCGCATCCTCCTCTTCGCGGGTCCTCCCGGAGTCGGGAAGACCTCGATCGCGAAGTCGATCGCCCGGGCCCTCGGACGCAAGTACGTCCGGATCTCCCTCGGCGGCGCCCGCGACGAGGCCGACATCCGCGGCCACCGGAAGACCTACGTCGGCGCGATGCCCGGGCGGATCCTCCAGGGGATGCGCCAGGCAGGGACGAAGAACCCGGTCTTCCTCCTCGACGAGGTCGACAAGCTCGGCGTCTCGTTCCAGGGAGACCCGGCCTCCGCCCTCCTCGAGGTCCTCGATCCGGCGCAGAACGACAGCTTCACCGACCACTACCTGAACATCCCGTTCGACCTCTCGGAGGTCCTCTTCGTCGCGACGGCGAACTTCGTCCAGTCGATCCCGGGGCCGCTCCTCGACCGGCTCGAGGTGATCGAGTTCTCCGGCTACACGGAGCGCGAGAAGACCCTGATCGGCCGGAACTACCTCCTTCCGAGGCAGCTCTCGGAGAACGGCCTTGGCGCGGACCAGCTCGAGGTGACCGACGCGGCGCTCGCGGAGATCATCTCGTCCTACACGCGCGAGGCGGGTGTCCGCCAGCTCGAGCGCGAGCTCGGAAAGCTCGGGCGGAAGGTGGCACGCCGGATCGCCGCGGGGGAGATCGAGAGGGCCGCCGTCGACGCGGCCGACGTCTCTCCGATCCTCGGCCGCAAGAAGATCCAGCCCGAGAAGATCGTCCACGAGGACCAGGTCGGCGTCGCCACGGGGATGTACTACACGCCGGCCGGCGGCGACATCATGTTCATCGAGGCGGCGCTGATGCGCGGCAAGGGGGAGGTCCTCCTGACCGGGCAGCTTGGCGACGTCATGAAGGAGTCGGCGCGCGCGGCCTGGACGTTCGCCCGCTCGCACGCCGCGCTCCTCGGGATCGACGACTCCTCGTTCGAGCGCGACCTGCACATCCACGTGCCCGCCGGTGCGATCCCGAAGGTCGGCCCCTCGGCCGGCGTCGCGATGGCCTCGGCCCTCGTCTCAGCGCTCTCGAAGCGGCCCTGCCGGCGGGACGTCGCGATGACCGGGGAGGTGACGCTCTCCGGACGGGTCCTCCCGATCGGCGGAGTGAAGGAGAAGCTCCTCGGCGCGGTCCGCGCCGGGATCCGGACGGTCGTCCTGCCGAAGGAGAACGTCCCGGACCTCGAGGACCTTCCGCAGGACGTGCGCGACGGCCTCGAGATCGTCCCGGTGCAGGACCTGAGCGAGGCGCTCGCCGTCTCGCTTCGCGGACGGGTCTCGGGCGGCCAGCTGAAGTTCGCCGAGGAGCCGACCGGGACCGGAACCGGCGCACCGCCGACGCACTGAGCGACTCCTGCCGCGCGTCCCGGCGCGGCAGGTCTCCTCGCCTCAGCTCCGGACCGCGGCCTCCTCGTGCGCGAGGAGCCACGCCTTGCGCTCGAGGCCGCCCGCGTAGCCGCGGAGGCCGTCCTTTCCGACGACGCGGTGGCACGGAACGAAGACCGCGACCGGGTTCGCGCCGTTCGCGCCGCCGACGGCCCGGACCGCCGCCGGGCGGCCGACGCGCGCGGCGAGGTCGGCGTAGGTCGCCGTCGAGCCGGGAGGAATCTCGCGGAGCGCGGCCCAGACTTCGCGCTGGAACGGTGTGCCGCCGGCGTCGAGGGGGACCGCCTCGAGCGCCGTCAGGTCGCCCGCCAAGAAACGCCGCAACGCGCTCGCGGCGCCGGCGGGGTCGGCCGCGTCCTGGACTTCGAGCGGACCGAAGCGGGTCTCGAGCCTCGAGAGGCGGTGCGGGACGCGTTCGGCGAACTCGGCGGCGACGAGCGCGCCGTTCCGGGCGGCGAGCCAGAACGAGCCCGCGGGCGTGTCGACGGTCGTGGTCTCGAGCATGGTCGTCATGAGTCCTCCCGCGATGCGAGGTCGGTCCAGAGGTGGACGAGCGCGTAAGCCCGCCAGGGACGCCAGGCCGCGGCCCGCGCCTCGGCCGCGGCGGTCGTCGGGGCCACGCCCCGCAGCGCGGGCGCCTTGCGGACCCCGAGATCTCCCCCCGGGAACGCGTCCGGCTCGCCGAGCGAGCGGAGCGCGATCGCCTGCGCCGTCCAGGGTCCGACGCCGGGGATCTCCGCGAGGCGCCGTTCCGCCTCCTCGAGCGACGCGGCCGGGCCGAGGTCGAGGCGGCCTGCGGCGACATCCCGCGCGAGGACGCGAATCGTCTCGCCCCGGCGCGTCGGGAGACCGACCGACGCGACGTCGGCCTCGGCGAGGTCCGCGGGGCGCGGGAAGAGGTGCGTGAGAGCGCCGCGAGCGGCGCCCGGAGGAAGCGGCCGGCCGAACTTCGAGACGAGGCGGGAAGCGAGCGTCCGCGCGGCCTTCACCGAGACCTGCTGGCCGAGGACGGTCCTCACGGCCGTCTCGAACGGGTCCCACGCGCCGGGGACGCGCAGGCCGGGCCGTTGCGAGACGAGCGGCGCGAGGAGAGCGTCCTTTCCGAGGTGCGCCGCGATCGCCGCCGGGTCGGCGTCGACGTCGAAGAGACGCCCGGCGCGGCGCGCCGCGTCGAGCGCCGCGCCGGGCGGGAGCCCGACGAGGCGCACCACGATCGAGGAGCGCGCCGCGTCGACCTCCGCCTCGACGATCCCGGCGACTCCCGCGAGCTCTGCCGTCCTCTGCCAGACGCCTCTTTCGACAGACTCGACGCCGGGGATCGTCCGCGCCCCGAGGAACGCGTCGAGCGCGGCGGAGTCGAACGGTGCCCGGAACGGGATGCGCAGCGTCACGGCGGCCGGCGACGCGAGCGGGCCTGCGGCGGCGCGCCGCAGCTCGGTCGGCGGGGCTCCGAACGCCGCGCGCATCGCTTCGTTGAATCGGCGCACGCTCGAGAACCCGGCCGCGAGCGCGACGTCCGACATCCGGAGCGGCGTCTCGTCGAGGAGGCGCCTCGCGAAGTGGAGCCGCCGGGTCTTCGCGACGGCGACGGGCGAGGCTCCGAGGTGCTCCGCGAACAGGCGCCGGAGGTGCCGCTCGCCGACGCCGAGCCGTGCGGCGAGCACGCCGAGCGGCGCGTGGTCGACGAGCCCGGACTCGATCTGGCGGAGCGCGCGGGCGACGGTGGCCGACGTCCCCGCCCAGGCCGGCGTCCCGGGCGCGGTCTCGGGCCGGCAGCGGCGGCAGGCGCGGAACCCGGCCTCCTCGGCAGCCGCGGCGCACGGATAGAACCGGACGTTCGAGGGGCGCGGAAGCGGGGCGGGGCAGCCGGGCCGGCAGTAGACGCCGGTCGTCGTCACGCCGGCGTAGAAGCGGCCCGCGAAGCGACGGTCGCGTCCGAGAAAGGCGGCGAGGCAGGACTCCCGGTCGATCTCCACGGACGGAGTGTCGCGCAGGGGGCCGGCCCTGTCTGGCGGTTTTCGGACATGGCTGCCGTCGCGGCGGCACCTCTCCGGCCGGTCGCGTCGCCGGGACGGTCCGGTCCCGGCGCGAATGGCGCGCGAGCGCGACCCGGGCGGGCGTATCGTTCCCGCGGAGCGAGAGCATGGCCCGACCGAGCCCCCTTCCGGAGAAAGCCCGCTGGCTGATCCTCGTCGCCGGCCTGACCGCGTCGATCCCCCTCTACGCCGTCGTCGTCTTCGTCCTCGCGACGACCGGCGCCCCCGCGCCCGCCGCGCCGATCGGGCTCCGCTACGCCGTCTACGGCGCCGCATTCGGGGCCGCGCTCCTGTCCCTCGTCCTCGCGCCGCGCGTCGGCATCGACGCGGCGACGAGCCCGGCGTACCCCGAGTTCCTCCGGAAGACGCTCGTCTCGCTCGCGGTCGCGGAGGTCTCCGCGATTCTGGGGGTCGTTCTCTTCGTCCTCGGACGGAACCTCGGCGACTTCCTCGTCCTCGGCGGCCTGGCGCTCGCCGTCATCCTCCTCGGGATCGTCCCGCGCGGCCTCCGCTGGTTCCGGCTGCACGAGGAGCCGGGGAGCGGCGGAGCGCCGCCGCTCGGCCCCGCCTGAGCCGGACGGGCCGTGCCGACGACGGGGCTCGACGGGACGGCCGGCGTCGCGTAGCGTCATCGGCATGGCCGTCGACATCGACATCGTCTACACCGGGGGCCTCCACTGCGAGGCGACCCACCGCCCCTCCGGCTCGAAGCTCGTCACCGACGCCCCGCTCGACAACGGCGGGAAAGGCGAGGCGTTCTCGCCGACCGACCTGTGCGCGACCTCGCTCGGCTCCTGCCTCGTGACGACGATGGCGCTCGTCGCGACGCGGCACGGCATCGAGCTCGCCGGGACGACCGTCCACGTCGTCAAGGAGATGGTCGCCGACCCGCGCCGGCGGATCGCGTCGCTCCCGACGACGGTGACGTTCCCGCACGAGCTCGCGTCGCTCCCCGCCGAGAAGAGGGCCCTCCTCGAGGCGACGGCCCGCGCCTGCCCCGTCACGCAGAGCCTCGGCCCGAACGTCGAGGTGCCGATGACGTTCGTCTGGCCGTGACCTGCCGCGGGATGCGGCGGACGACGCTCCGGCCCTTCCCTCAAGGCATCTCGGTGCCGTAGTAGTACCTCTCGAACCAGGGCTTCCAGTCCTTCTTCGTGGCGAACGAGAGGAGGGCGACGAAGTCGTCGGTCGTCACGTCCCGCTGCTTCTCGAAGCTCCGGAGGAACGACCGGAGGACCGTGAAGAAGAGGTCGTCGCCGAGCTCGAGCCGGAGCACGTGGAGGAGGTGCGCCCCCTTCGAGTAGACGAGCTCGATCCGGTCGATCGCCGTCGAGCTGTCCCGGGTCGACGCGATCTTCGAGGCGAGGTCGTTCGCGAGGTCGATCGGGGCCGCCTTCGCCGAGTGCCGCGCGGACCCCTCCCACGTCCCGGCGAGCTTCTTCCCTTCCGCCTTCCCCTTCAGCTTCTCGATCGCGTACATCGAGGCGATCTCGGAGAACGACTCGGAGATCCACTGGTGCTCGGGGGAGGCGTCGGCGACGACGTAGCCGAAGTAGGCGTGGGCGATCTCGTGCGCCACCCGCTGGTTGATCCCGTGCGAGAAGAACGTCGAGACCTCGTCCGTGAAGACGTTCGACTGGAACGCCTCCTTCGTGATCCGCATCATGCCGGGAGGGGCCTGGCCGAAGCCGTAGTCGTTGATCTCGACGATCGTGAACTCCTTCCAGGGGAACGGTCCGAGGAGCCACTCGTAGAACTTGCGGACGCCGTGGAAGACGCTCAGGAGCATCTTCCCCGACATCTCCTTCGGGATGCCGTAGCTCGCGACGCGGCAGGTCACGCCGTCCTCGGTCGACTCCTGCGTCGTGTACTTGCCGGCGAGGACGGTCGCGAACGGAACGGGCTTCTCGAGCCGCGTCTCGAGGACGTTCCACCCGTCCTCCTCGGTCCGCCGGACCGTGTCGCCGGAGGCGAACGCGAGGAACGGCTTGCGGGCGCGGACGACGGCGTGAAACGAATGACGGGACGAGTTGAGGGTCAGCGGCTGCGGGTACCACCCGCTCGCGATCGGAAGCTCCCACAGGTTGTCTCCGCCGGCCCGCTCGAAGTAGGGCGCCTCGTACTCGAGGCGGAGCGTGAACCTCGCGCCGGGCGCGAGGGGTTTCGGAAGGGCCACGACGAGCTCGCCGTTCCCGAGCGCGAAGGGGAGCGGTCGGTCGTCGCCGTCGACGAGGCTCCGGAGCCGGGTCTCGAGGAGGTCGTTCCGAAAGAGCGTTTCGGTCGCGAAGTCGAGGACGAGAAACGAGACGGGGCGAACGGCGACGAACGTCTCGGTCACCTTCAGGTCGCCCCACGGGGCCGTCCCCTCGCGCACGTCGACGTCCACGGCGACGAGCCGGGCGTCGACGCGAGGCGCCTGCCGGCGCGTCCGCCCGAGCGGCCGGCGCGAGAGCTCCCGGGAGAAGCGCATCTGGGGAAAGCCCCCCGGGAGCCCGGCCGGCCGGTCGACGACACGAAGCACCTCCTCGTCGCCGGTCACCGGGTCAAAGACGTGACGGAGGTCCGGGTCCGCCTCGAG
>CAYVPO010000046.1:0-20092 GCA_964453825.1 uncultured Holophagales bacterium | reverse complement strand
GCCGCGGGGGACGGGGTCTCGACGACGGTCGGGCCGTCCGGGAGCGGGAACGTGCCGAGCGTGACGTCGTTCAGGACGACCGTGACCTTCTGGGGCGGGGCTCCCTCGTACCGGAATGGCCAGGCACGGAAGCGGACGATCCGGTCGTCGGGGCGACCGGCGCGGAGCGTGATCGTCGCCGCGCGTGCCTGGGCCCAGACGTAGGTGTCGCCGGCGCCCGTCCGTTCGAACGACGACCATCCTCGCGTCAGCTCGCGCGGCGTCGTCTGCGGGTCGAAGTTGAGGAAGACGGCCTCCGGGGCGCTCCCGCCGCAGGCCGAGAGCGAGAGCGCGAGCAGGAGGCCCGGCGCGAGCCGTACGGCCCTCACGGCGCGGACTCGAGGGCGGCCGCCCGCGACGCGGCGAAGTCGAAGGACCTCGTCGTCCCGGCGCACCGGGACGTGGCCGGCGGGGAGAACGTCAGAGTCCCGGAGAGGGTGCCGTCGAACCGGGGCGACACCGTCCCCGACCAGCTCCCCGTCCCGGGGGCGGAGCCGGTGAACGAGGATCCGCCTCCGGGGCCGGGGGTGAACGTCGTGTTCGGGTCGGGGACCCCCGCTCCGGCGCCGTAGGCGAGGAACGTTTGGAGGAAGGAGCCGGCCGGGCAGTCGACGACGACGAGGCCGCTCAGGTAGTTCGGGGCTCCGTTCACGACGTCGAGCCGTCCCGCCGAGGCGAGGGCCGGGTCGCCCCGCGTGACGACCCAGCCGTACGCGCCGTCGTCCGGGACGTCGATCTTCACCGGCGGCAGATAGGCGATCGAGGAGATCGCGTTGTCGATCAGGGACGCGCCGATGGCGACCGGTCCGCCGCTCTTCACCGTCACGGCCGCCCGGAGGTTGGCATCGGGGGTCGCGAGGCCGAAGGCGGCTCCGAGATCTCCCTGCTGCGCCGCCGAGAAGCGCCCGAGCGTGTAGTCCCGCTCCCCCGCGACGCTCCCGTCTCCGCGCAGGAGCGCGACGCGGAGGAGGGCCGGTGCGGCGCCGGTGTTCAGAAGGATCAGGTTCGTCCGGAAACCGCTCGATCGGGAGGGCGACGCCGCGACGAACGTCAGCCAGCCCGTCTCCCCGGCCGCGAGCGTCTGGATCTCGACCTGCGCGGGGATCGAGAAGCCGAACGTCCCGGGGACGCCGGCGGCGCTCCTCGCGTTCGCGACGAAGGTCCGGGAGAGGACCGAAACCGGAGAGTCCGAGTCGACCCGGATCCCGCCGGCCGAGATGCCGAACGGCGCGGACTGTCCGGCGAACGTCGTCCCGAGGACGTCCTCGAGCGCGAGCGTCTCTCCCGGCCCGACCGTCACGCGGACCTTCGGTCCCGCCGAGTTGTCGCCGGCCGCCGCCCCTGCGGCGTCGATCGGGCTCTGGGCGAGATAGGTCAGGTCGACGTTCGCCGGTTGCGGGAGCGGGTTCGAGATCCGGAGGGAGCTGACGAACTGCTCGCCGCCGGCCCCGGTCGCCTTCGCCGTGGCGAGGACCCACTGCGTCGTCGCGGGGGTGTCCGCGGAGGCGGCCCCGCCGAGGACGAGGAGGAGGGCGGCTGCATACGCGCGTCTCATCGGGATCTCCTTGCCGGGAGCCGGCGCACGATCTTAGACCCCGGCGCCGGGACGGACGGCCGAGGCGAAATCCGGACGAGGCCCCCCGTCGGAAACCGTTCGATGGAAAAGAAGGGCGTCGGCAGACCGAGGGACGGGAACCCCGAAGAGACGCGACGGGAGATCGTCGCGGCGGCGTCGGAGGCCTTCGCCGCGGCCGGCTACGTCGGGGCGACGACGCGCGCCGTCGCGTCCCGGGCCGGCGTGAACGTCGCGACGCTCCACTACCACTTCGGCAGCAAGGAAGGTCTCTACCGGGCCGTCCTCGCGGCCGCCGGCCGAGGGGCTCTGCCGTCGCTTCCCCCGGGCGACGCCCTCGCCACGGTCGCGCGCGTCGTCGAAGGGCTCTTCCGCTTCGGCGACGAGCGCCCCGGCCTCGCGCGACTGGCGCTCCTCGACGCGCTCGCGGGGCCGGAGGGGGGGCCGGGACCGGGGGAGGAGCGGGTCGCCTGGGCCACGGAGGCGCTCCGCCCGCACCTCGACGGCGCGAAAGGAGAGGCCGTCGCCCGGACCGTCGTCGTCCTCGTCGACGCGGCCCAGGCCACGCGCCGCGCGCCGGCTCCGGGTGAGGAGGCTGCGGACGACGGGGCGCCCGGGCTCCCCTCGGAACGGGTGAGGCAGGCGGTCGTCGCGGCGGCGCTGCGGCTCAGCGGTCTCGGCTGACGGACCGCTCGCCGGTCGCGCGCCGGATCGAGAGTCCCGGGAGGAGGACGAGCGCGTTCACGGCCGTCCCGAGGAGGACCGGGTCGAGCCGCGCGCCGACGAGCGTGGCGCCGAGCGTCGTCGCGCCGCCGAGGAGCATCGCGGCCCCCGCGAAACGGGGCCGGAGCTCGAGCCGCGGCGCGAAAGCGACGAGCGTCGGGAGGATCAGGCTGGAGGCGAAGATCGCGTAGCCGAGGCGGAACGTGGCGAGGACGTCGCGCATCCCGAGCGCGACGAGGAGGCCGAGCGCGCCGTAGGCCACGACGAGGAGGCGGGAGGTCCGGGCGGGCGCCCCGCCGAGGAGGTCGTGCGAGGTGGCGGCCGCGGCCGACAGGAGGACCGAGTCCGCGGAGGCCTGCATCGTCGCGACGAGCGCGACGAGGAGGAGCGGCGAGAGGAGGGGGCCCGCCAGGACGCGGACCGTGTCGGGGAAGATCGCCTGGGGAGCGCCGCCGACCTGAAGCGCCACCCCGGCGAACGCGATCACGACGACCGCCGCGCCGAACGCGAGCTTCGCGGCGGCCGCACCGAGGGCTGCGCGTCGCGCCGTCGCCGCGTCGCGGGCCGAGAGGAGCTTCGCCCAGACGTCGCTCCCGACGGCGTGCGGGAGCCCCACCAGGACGAGGAGAGCTCCGACGTCGGTCCAGCCGAGCCGGTCGCCGACCGGGAAGGAGAGGAGAGCTCGCGGCCAGCCCGTCCGCGCGAGCGAGGCGAGCGCGAGCGGGAACGCGACGCCGACGATCCCGACGACCATGAGGCCGAGCTGGAGGAGGTCGGTCTGCAGGACGGCGCGCTGCCCGCCGAGGGCCGTGTAGGCGACGAAGAGGAGCGCCGTGCCGACCAGGACGGGCGTCGGCGGCCAGTCCGTCAGCGAGGCGACCACCGTCTCCGTCGCCTGCGCGAGGAGCGCGAACCAGACGATCTCGGCGAGGACGACGAGGACGGCCGCGACCTTCCGGACGCGCGGCCCGTAGAACCGCCCGACGACCGCGGCGAGCGTCACCTCTCCCGTCTCGCGGACGCGGCGCGCGAGGAAGAGCCCGAGGACGAGGAGGCCGAGCGCGCCGGCGACGTCGAGCCAGGCGCCCGGGAGCCCCTTCTCGGCGACGAGCGAGGCCAGGACGAGCGTCGTCGAGCCGCCGATCACGGTGGACGTGAGGCCCGCCCAGGTCGTGAGGAAGCCGAAGGAGCGGTCGCCGAGGAGGAACGACTCGGAGGAGAGGGTCGCCCGGCGGGCGGCGAACAGTCCGACGAGGAGGACCGCGGCCCCGTAGACGAGGAGCGCGGGGATCACGCGCGGACCCCGCGGGTTACGATCGGATCGTGAAGAAGACGTTCACGTTCGAGGAGGCGCGCAAGGTGCTGCCGGCCGTCCGCGAGCGGACGCGGCGCGCGATCGCGCGGATCGAGGCGCTCGGCGAGCCGTGGGAGGCGCCGGCCGGGCCGGAGGCCCGGGCGATCCTCCTCTCCTGGGCGCGCGAGATGGAGGAGCTCGGGATCGAGGTGAAGGGCCCCGGCCTCGTCGACTTCGACTCGGGCGACGGCTACTGGTGCTGGCGTTGGCCCGAGGAGGCGCTCGACTACTACCACGGCTACGGCGAGGGGTTCGGGGGGCGGGTCAGGATCCAGTGACCGCGTGGCCCGAGCGGGCACCGGCGCGAGGTATTCCCGCCTGGAACGTGTCGATCCGCCGGCGCAGCTCCTCCGGGAGAGGGGACTTCCGCCCCTCCTTCCAGTCCCAGCCGACCTGCACCGTCCGGCCCGCGGCGACGAGGCGGACCTCCGCGTCGACGGAGCCTCCCGCGGCGACGACGCGGTAGTCGAACGCGAAGGACGTCGTCCCGAAGTCCCCGGCGCGGCAGCCGACGAGGAGCCGCTCGCCGAGGCGGACGGGCGAGGCGAAGTCGCACTCGGCGCGCGCCACGACGAAGCCGATCCGCTCGGGTGCGACGGCCTCGCCCGGCGCGCCCCCGGGGTGGACCGCGAGCCAGAAGGAGAGGCGGGCCTGCTCGAAATAGGTGAGGTAGACCGCGTTGTTCACGTGACCCATCGCGTCGAGGTCGCGGAACCGGACCTCGACGGGGACGACGCACGGGAACTCGGGAAGTCGGACGTCGCGCATCCGGATCGACTCTAGCACCCCGCTTCGGGTGAGAATACGGGTCCGGTGGCACGCTCCCCGAACCTCGACGACGACCTCGACTTCCTCCTCGACCGCGCGCTGCGCGGAGAGGGGGAGATCGACGAGAGCCTGCGCGCGCGCCTCTCGCAGGCGTTCCCCGCGCTGCGGGTCCCGCTCCCGCCCGCGGAGGGGCGCGCGGCGGCGCCGAAGACGCCGACCTCCCCGCCCGCCGCCCCGCACGGAGCGGAGTCGACCGGCCCGATCGAGGCGCCGGGGGCGAACGCGCCGAGCTTCGCCGAGGCGCTCCCTCTCGGCATCGTCCTCTCCGACGCCTCCGGTCTCGTCCGGAGCGCGAACGCGATGGCCCGCCGGATCTTCGGAGCCGAGGCGGTCGCGCTCGAGGGGCGGCGCGTCATCGAGCTCTTCGAGGCGGTCGAACGGGCCCAGCTCGCCGGGCTCCTCGAGGACGCGTTCCGCGGGCGCCCCACGCGCGAGGTCGCGCTCAACGCCGCGAACCCGGCCGGGGCGGTGGCCGTCCGCGTCTCGGCCGCGGGGCGGTTCGGCCCGGACCGGAAGCTGACGCAGGTCGTCTGGACCGTCCGAGAGGCGGGCGTGAACCCGGCCGCGCTCGAGGTCCACGTCCACAGCGGCAAGCAGGAGCTCCTCGCCGAGCTCGGCATGGAGCTGGGGCGTGAGGTCAGCCCGCTCCTCGTCCGTCTCACCGAATCGCTCGTGTCGGTCCAGCGCGTCCTCTCCTCCGGGGGAGAGGAGCCGCCCGCGGAGCGCGAGGCGATCCGCGTCCGGATCTCCGACGCGCTGGCGGGGCTCCTTCGCCTTTCCGCGGTCGTCACGGAGCTCGAGCGCTTCTCCACGACGGCGCCGCTGAAGATCGAAACCGTCGACCCGTCCGAGATCCTGGAGAGGGCGCAGAAGCTCCTGGGCCGGCGTCTCAAGGGGGCGAAGCTCCGGGTGCGGAACGACATGGACGAGCCGGCGCCGAAGGTCCTGGCCGACGCGCCCCGGACGGTCGAGATCTTCGTCAACCTCCTCCGGAACGCGCGGAACGCGATCCTTCGCCGCTTCGAAGGGGCCGACCCGGAAGCGAGCGCGGCGCTGAAGCGCCTCGTCGTCGTCCAGGCGTTCGTCCGCGACGCCTACGTCGCCCTCGTCTTCACGAACAACGGCGTGCCGGTCTCACCGGCCGACCACGAACGGATCTTCCTTCCCTCGTTCCAGGCGCGCGACCCGGAGCGAAGCGGCCTCGGCCTTCCCGAGACCGCCGCGCTCGTCAAGCAGATGGGAGGCGCCATCCGCTGCGAGCCGCTCGGGGAGCAGGGGACCCGCTTCATCCTGACGCTGCCGAAGGCGTAGCCGCCCCGGCCGAACCGGCGGAGCGGGTTCCCCCGGAACACGTCAGCCCCCGAGGACCCTCCGCCCTTCCGGCGAGGCCATGTCGGCGCTCCAGGGCGGGTCCCAGACGAGCGAAACCTCGGCGTCGGCGACGCCCGGAACCGCGAGGAGGCGCGCGCGCGCGTCGCCGGCGATCGCGGGACCCATGCCGCACCCCGGGGCCGTCAGGGTCATCTTCACCGCGACGTGCGTCCCGCGCCCCTTCGCCGGCGAGAGCGTCAGGTCGTAGACGAGGCCGAGGTCGACGACGTTCACCGGGATCTCCGGGTCGTAGCACTGCCGGAGCGCCGCCCACACCTCCTCCTCGGAGGCGGGGCCCTTCGTCGCGCGCTTCGGCGGCGGAGCGTCCGGAGGAGTGACGAGGCCGAGCGCGTCCGCGTCCGCGGGGCCGATCCGGAAGAGGCCGCCGACGGTCGGCGCCTGGACGGTGAACGAGCCGCCGAGCGACTGGACGAGGTAGACGGGAACCCCTTCGGGGAGGAGCGCCCCCTCGCCGCTCGGCACCCGCACCGCCGCGCAGTCGCGCCTGAGGAGGATCGCGGGCGTGCGGGTCACGCCGCCCTCGCGCGCGGAGACGAGACGGCCTTCAGGCCGACGAGGACGACGATCACGACCGCGACCTCGAGGAGCGCGCCGGTGCCGTAGGGCCCGGCGGCTTCCCACGCGAACCAGGCGTGCTCGCCCCAGAACGGCCCGAGGATCCGTCCGAGCGAGGAGAGCGACTGCGCCGCGCCGAGGATCTCCCCCTGCTCGGCCGCCTCCGTCGAGCGGGAGAGGAGCCCCGCCAGAGCGGGGTTCACGAGTCCGCTCCCGGCCGCGGTCGTGACGACGAGCGCGACGAGCGCCCCGTGTCCCGGCACGAGGACGAGCCCCGCGAACGAGAGCGCGAGGAGCGTCGAGCCGATCCCGATGAGGCGCGCCTCGCCGAGGAGCGGGACGAGGCGCCGGATCAGCCCGCCCTGGACGACGGCTGCGGTGACGCCGATCAGGACGAAGAGCCAGGAGACCGTCGACGGGTCGTGGCCGAAGCGGCTCCGCGCGAACTGCGCGAACGTCGCCTCGAAGTTCGAGAACGCCGTCGTGTTCAGGAGCGTCACGAGGAGGAGGGGGCCGAGGACCGGACGACGGAACGCCTGGAGCGTCGCCCGGAACGGGAACCAGGCGCGCGGCGGCCGCGCGGCCGCGCTCTCGGGGCGCGTCTCGGGGAGCCCGAAGTACGCCCAGGTGAACGCCGCCAGCGAGAGGCCCGCCGCGACGAGACCCGGGAGCGCGGGGCTCACCTTCACGGCGAAGCCGCCGATGGCGGGCCCGAAGACGAACCCGAGGCCGAAGGCCATTCCGACGAGGCCCATGCCGCGGGCCCGGTCGCCCTGCGGCGTCACGTCGGCGATGACGGCCTGCGCCGTGCCGATGTTCGCTCCCATGATCCCGGCCAGGACGCGCGAGGCGAGGAGGCCGGCGAACGACCCGGCGAACGCGAAGAGGAGGTAGCTGAGGAAGCTCCCGAAGAGGGAGAAGAGGAGGACGGGCCGCCGCCCCACGCGGTCCGAGAGCCGTCCGAGGAGCGGCGCGAAGAGGAACTGCATCGCCGAGAAGCTCGCCATCAGGAGGCCGAACGCCATCGGCGACGGGGCGTACCGCTCCGCGTAGAGCGGGACGAGCGGGATGACGATGCCGAAGCCGACGAGGTCGATGAAGACCGTCAGGAAGACGACGGCGAGAGGCGAGAGGCGGCGGCTCACGAGGTCGCTGCGAGGCGCCCGGAGACGGCGACGGCCCCCGTGCGGGGGCCGTCGACACCGCCCCGGGTCAGCCCGGGCTCAGGCGAAGCTCTTCCCGCAGCCGCAGCCGCCGCCCGCGTTCGGGTTCTCGACCGAGAAGCCGGCGCCTCGGAAGTCCTCGATCCAGTCCACGGTCGCGCCGTTGAGCTTCATGGCGCTCGTCTTGTCGACGAGGACGCGGATGCCGCCGACGGCGAGGACGTGGTCGGTCTCCTTCGGGTCGTCGAACGTGAAGCCGTACTGGAAGCCGGAGCAGCCGCCGGCCTGGACGAAGACGCGGAGGGCCTTGTCGCCCGCGTCGGGCATCTTCGCGGCGAAGTCCTTGACCTTGTCGACGGCGCGGTCGGTGAGGCTCAGGGCGAACGTCTCCTGGACGGAGACGGTGGCGGTGTTGAGGGTCGTGGACGCCATCGGTTCCTCCTCGAGCCCGAGCGCGCCAGGCGCGCACGGCCTCGAACCTTTCATTGTCGCTCCAGCCAGCACGGCGCGTCAACGCGCCTGGACGCTCCCTTCAGCAAGAACCGGACCAGCCGCGCCCCTACAGCACAACCCCTAGTGGTCTCTTGAAACGCGACTACGAGATGTTGCGCAGATTCCCTTCGTCGCATAGGATTCCTCATCCGCCCATCGAGAATTCCACAAGGGGGTCCGCCGTGTCTCTTCCCGCCGATCGCACCGCCGAGCAGGCGTCCGTCTCCACCGCTTCCGAGCCCGCCGCGTCCCGCTCCGCGCTTCGCGGCCTCACCTTTCGCCGCCTCTACACCGACGGCGTGACGCACCCGTTCGACGCGATCGAGTGGGAGCTCCGGACCGCCGCGATCACGAACGAGAAGGGGGAGGTCTTCTTCGAGCAGAAGGACGTCGAGGTGCCGAAGGCGTGGTCGATGACGGCGACGAACATCGTCACGCAGAAGTACTTTCACGGGAAGGCCGGGACGCCCGAGCGGGAGCGCTCGGTGCGGCAGCTGATCGGGCGGGTCGTCGAGACGATCACGGGCTACGGGGCGAAGGGCGGCTACTTCCGGACCGCGGCGGACCGGGACGCCTTCCGCGACGAGCTCGCGGCGATCCTCGTGAACCAGGCCGCCAGCTTCAACTCCCCCGTCTGGTTCAACGTCGGGGTCGAGGCGAAGCCGCAGGCCTCGGCCTGCTTCATCAACGCCGTCGGCGACTCGATGGGGTCGATCCTCGACCTCGCGAAGACCGAGGGGATGCTCTTCAAGTTCGGCTCGGGCACCGGCTCGAACCTCTCCTCGCTCCGCTCCTCCACGGAGTGCCTCTCCTCGGGCGGCATCGCGTCGGGCCCCGTCTCGTTCATGAAGGGCTTCGACAGCTTCGCGGGCGCGATCAAGTCGGGCGGCAAGACGCGCCGAGCGGCCAAGATGGTCATCCTGAACGTCGACCACCCCGACGTCCTCGAGTTCATCGACTGCAAGGCGAAGGAGGAGCGGAAGGCGTGGGACCTCATCGAGGCGGGCTGGGACGGCTCGTTCGGCGGCGAGGTCTACAACAACGTCCTCTTCCAGAACGCGAACCACTCCGTCCGGGTGACGGACGAGTTCATGAACGCGGTCGAGGAGGGGCGCGAGTACGCCTGCCACGCCGTCACCACGGGCGAGGAGCTCCTCACGCTCGACGCCCGCGCCGTCCTCCGCCGGATGGCCGACTCGGCCTGGATCTGCGGCGACCCCGGAATCCAGTACGACACGACGATCAACCGCTGGAACCCCTGCAAGTCGACGCACCGGATCAACGCGTCGAACCCCTGCTCGGAGTACATGTTCGTCGACGACTCGGCCTGCAACCTCGCCTCGCTGAACCTGATGAAGTTCGCGAAGGAGGACGGCGGTCTCGACGTGGAGAAGTTCCGCCACGCCGTCGACGTCGTCTTCGCCGCCCAGGAGATGCTCGTCGACGAGGCGTCGTACCCGACGCCGGCCATCGAGAAGAACTCCCACGACTTCCGCCCGATCGGTCTCGGCTACGCGAACCTCGGCGCGCTCCTCATGTACAACGGCCTCCCCTACGACGGCGACGACGGGCGCGCCTACGCGGCGGCGGTCACGAGCCTGATGCACGGGCAGGCGTTCCTCACCTCCTCGCGGATCGCCTCGGAGATCGGCACCTTCCGGATGTACGGGCCCAACCGCGACGCCTTCCTGGGCGTCATCGCGATGCACCGCGACGCGGCGGCGAAGGTCCCGCGCGCGGGCGTTCCGAAGGAGCTCTACGAGGCCCAGGTCGGCGTCTGGGACCTGACGCTCGAGTCGGGCCGCCAGCACGGCTACCGCAACGCCCAGGCGACCGTCCTCGCCCCGACCGGGACGATCGGCTTCATGATGGACTGCGACACGACCGGAGTGGAGCCCGACCTCGCCCTCGTCAAGTACAAGAAGCTCGTCGGCGGCGGGACGATCAAGATCGTCAACAACACCGTCCCGCACGCGCTCGCGCGCCTCGGCTACACCGAGCTACAGGTGAACGAGATCGTCGCGTACGTCGACGAGAAGGGGACGATCGAGGGCGCCCCGCACCTTTCCGCGGCGCACCTCCCCGTCTTCGACTGCGCGTTCAAGGCCCGAGGCGGGACGCGCTCCATCGACGCGATGGGGCACGTCCGGATGATGGCGGCCGTCCAGCCGTTCCTCTCCGGGGCGATCTCGAAGACCGTGAACCTCCCGCCCGACGCGACCGTCGAGGACATCACGAGTGTCTACGTCGAAGGGTGGAAGCTCGGCCTCAAGGCGATCGCCGTCTACCGCGACGGCTGCAAGCGGACCCAGCCGCTCAATACGGCGGCGTCGAAGAGCGACGACGCCGTGAAGGGGACGAAGGGGGCCGCGCCGGCGTCGACGCCCGCGCCCGCCGCGGCGGCCGGGCCGCGTCGCAAGAAGCTCCCGGACGAGCGGCGCGCGCTGACGCACAAGTTCTCCGTCGGAGGGCACGAGGGGTACATCACCGTCGGCCTCTACGAGGACGGGCAGCCGGGCGAGATCTTCCTGACGATGGCGAAGGAAGGCTCCACGATCTCGGGCCTGATGGACGCCTTCGCGACGGCGATCTCCCTCACGCTCCAGTACGGAGTCCCGCTCGAGGCGCTCGTCGAGAAGTTCAGCCACATGCGCTTCGAGCCGGCGGGCTACACGAAGAACCCCGAG
This sequence comes from uncultured Holophagales bacterium, assembly GCA_964453825.1. Classification (GTDB taxonomy): domain Bacteria; phylum Acidobacteriota; class Thermoanaerobaculia; order UBA5066; family UBA5066; genus UBA5066. Next base: position 9,286 of record CAYVPO010000046.1, on the reverse strand, counting down.
ATCCCGATCGCGAAGAGCCTCGTCGACTACATCTTCCGCTACCTCGCCTCGCGCTTCCTGACGGCCGACCTGCGCGCGCGCGCCGGCGTCATCTCGCGCGAGGAGAACGGCAACGGCAACGGGCACGCGCTCGCGGCCATCCCCGTCCCGCCCCCGCAGAAGGCGGCCGCCGTCTCCTCGACGACGCTCGCGTTCGAGAACAGCGCCGACGCCCCGAGCTGCCACCAGTGCGGGCACCTCATGGTGCGCAACGGCGCCTGCTACAAGTGCCTGAACTGCGGGGAGACGAGCGGCTGCAGCTGACAAGATCGACCGTCCGCCGATGAGAGAGCCCCCGGGTGTCTTCGCGGTTCGACGCCTGATGGAGAAGGCGCTTCCGGAGGCCCCGGGGCGAGTCGCCGCGACCGTCGCCGCCCTTCTCGCTCTCGGCGCCGGGCTCTCGGCAGCGGGGCCCGGCACTCTCCTCCCGGCGGCTTGGCGGGATGCTGCGCTGGCCGTGCTCTCCTGGACGAGCCTCCTGGCCGTCGCGGCCGCCTCCGGGCTCGTCGTTGGCTTCCTCGCCGGCCGTGCTTGCGCTCCGGTGCCCGACCGGTCCCGCGTGTCGAAAACGGCGGCGTGGACCCTTGGCGTCGCGGCGGCCACGCTGGGGGCGGCGCTGCGTTTCGCTCCGGAGGCGCTCCTTCCGTTCCGCATATGGATCGACACCCTGTACTGCATCCGCCTGGCCCTCCGCAGTCCGGGCGGGGTGGCCTGGATCGGGGGAACGTGGTTCGGGGACGACGTCCCGCTCGGGAAGATCGTCGCGCCGAACGGCTACGCCGCGTGGGCCGACGCCGTCCTCGCGCTCTTCGGCCCGGGTGAGCCCGGCCTCCTCGCCCTGTCGGCCCTTCCATCGCTCGCGGCGATCCTCGCGGCAGCGTGGCTCGCGGCGGAGCTCGGCGGGCGAGAGTCGGCCCTCGCCGCGACGATCCTCGTGTCGCTGACCGGCTGGCCGATCGTCCACGGGCGGTGGGGCTATACGAGCGTCGCCCTCGTCCCGCTCGCGCTCGCGGGCGGCGCCGCCCTCGTGCGCGCGGCGCGGCACGAGTCGGCCCTTTGGGCGGCGGCCGGCGGAGCTCTCGTCGGGGCCACGGCTCACACCTACCCGGCCGCCTGGCCCCTCCTCGCCTCACTGGCCCCGGCGCTTCTCTGCGCCTGGGCGGGGAACGCGACGGGCCGCCGCCTCCTGAAGGCCGCCGGCACCGGACTCGTCCTGTCCCTGGCCTTCGTCCTCCCGGCCTGGCTCGGCCATCCCGAACGGGTCGGCGGGCGCGCGCGAGAGGTCTGGATCGGCGCCCCGGTTAAGGACACCGGAGCCCCCAGCCTGGCTGGATGCGCCGGGATCCCCGCGCGCCTCCTCTACAACGCCTACCAGTACGCCGCGCTCCTCGCGGGCAACCCCGACCCGAATCCTCGCCACTACCTTCCGGGGCGCGCACCGCTTCCCGTGCTCCTCGGAGCCCTCGCGATCGTGGGGGCCGCGGCGCTCTCCCGGAGCCCGGCCAGTTCGCGATGGATCGTCGGAGGGCTGGCAGCGGGAGGGCTCCTCGCAGGCGTCGCCGCTTCTCCGGCGGCCGTCCCGAACACACAGCGCGCAGCGATCTTCCTGATGGTGGCGATCGTCCTCTCGGGGCGGGCGATCGCCGCGTTGCCGAGGAGCCGCACCGGCGTCCTCGTCGCGGCCGGGTTCGTGGCCACGGTGCTCGTCGCGACGGAAGTCCGCGTCCTCCTCGGGCCGTGGGCGAAGGACGCCCGGGTGGAGACCGCGTTCCTCCCTGTCGAACGGGACGCTGGCCGGGTCCTCTCCAGGCTCGCGACCGCACCGATCGTTATCGTCCGCGGCGCCGTGGCTTTTCCGCTCGCCGTCGAGACGCTGGCCTCCGCCGACCTGGGGCGGCCCATCCGCTCCGCCCGGCGTCTTAGCGTGGAGGATCTCGTCGAGGGGCGGCTAGGGACGGGATCGGCCTTCTGGATCGTCGCCCGCCGCGAGGACCTCGGGCGCATCGATCCACGACGACTTCGCGTCGCCCGGGGGGTGGCGCCCAGCGCGTTCGCCCCGGACGTCCTCGTCGCGCGGGGTGTGCTCGCCCTGCCTTGAGGTCCCCCCTCGGCGCCGACTTCTCCCTGCCGAAGAGGGCGTCGAAGGCTGAGCGGGCGTGGTCGGGGATGTCGGTCGCCTTGCGGACTGTCCGGTCGAGCGTGACGGTGGGCTCTTAGAACGTGCACTCGTTCGTGCGCGACTTCGCGGCGATCGGCGCCGGGATGGGCTACCGGCACAGGGCGCAGGCGTGCGGGGCGGCCCCGCACTTCCCGCAGAGTACGCCGAGGGCGACCTCGGGGTTGTTGCTTGCGTAAGACGTGCGACAAGGGACTTCGCTCGGCCGGCGGGCTACACGAAGAACCCCGAGATCCCGATCGCGAAGAGCCTCGTCGACTACATCTTCCGCTACCTCGCCTCGCGCTTCCTGACGGCCGACCTGCGCGCGCGCGCCGGCGTCATCTCGCGCGAGGAGAACGGCAACGGCAACGGGCACGCGCTCGCGGCCATCCCCGTCCCGCCCCCGCAGAAGGCGGCCGCCGTCTCCTCGACGACGCTCGCGTTCGAGAACAGCGCCGACGCCCCGAGCTGCCACCAGTGCGGGCACCTCATGGTGCGCAACGGCGCCTGCTACAAGTGCCTGAACTGCGGGGAGACGAGCGGCTGCAGCTGAAGTGATCCCGGGGGACCCGTTTCCACGCGGGTCCCCCGGACCCCTCCGCCGCGGCGAGGCGGCGGAACGCCGGGTTCGCCCGTCCTAGGACGACGCGGGCGGCGATACCAGGTGGCGAATGGCCGTGAAGGTGTAGGAGACCGCCTGTGGGCTCACGACTTCGTTCTCCATGCTCATGGGCTCGGTGAAGAGCGTGGCCCCCGGCGCGAGGACGACCGCGTCGGCACCGACGGCCGCCGCCTTCTCCCGGACCTTGCCGAGAATCGCGGCGCTGCTGTGGCGGCCCGAGATCCACACCTCGATCGTGCCGAGGGACTGGTGAGGCGCGTCAGGAAGGGAGCGGAGGACGGCGACCTCGGCCGGAGAGACCGAGGGCGGAACGAAGGAAGCGCGGTCCTCGCCCGGGTGCCAGGTCGTGGAGACGCAGCCGCAGAGCAGGAGCAGAGAGAAGCCCGAGGCGAGCAGCCCGATCCGCGTGTGTCCTCTCATGAGGATACCTCCTGGATCGGGCCCGCAATGAACATGCCCGCGGAACCGCCTCGTCCGGAGGACAGCCGCCGCGCCGGGTCCGGCCCTCCGCGGCGGCTACTTCTTGCCGAACAGGGCGTCGAAGGCGGAGCGGGCCTGGTCGGGGGTGTCGGTCGCCTTGCGGCCGGTCAGGTCGAGCGTCACGGCGGGCTCGTAGAACGTGCACTCGTTCGCGCGCGACTTCGCGGCGATCGGCGCCGGGATCGGCTGGCGGCACTGGAACTGGGCTCCGCCGTCGAAGTGACGGCACTGGGCGCAGGCGTGGAGGGCGGCCCCGCACTTGACGCAGAGCGCGGCGAGGGCGACCTCGGGGTCGTTCTTCTCGTGGCACGTGCGGCAGCGAAAGACCTCCTCGCTCGGCCGGCCGGCGCTCCGGCCGCGCGGCGCTCCCTCCAGCCGGGCGGGACGGTCGTCGAAGGGGCCGGCGCCTCCGCGCGGCGCGGAGGGTCCGGAATCCTGGTAGCCGCGCTGGCGGTACTTGCGGTCCATCGGGCTCACCTCGGCCCCGAGGGTGCCGCACCCGCCGGGCGCGCGTCAACGCCGCGAGGTATCGTTCCCGTTCTGGAAGGAGAGCCCGCCGATGAAGCTGATCCTCAGGGTGCTCGTAAACGCGCTCGCGCTCGGGGCCGCGGCGTACTTCGTCCCGGGGATCCGGGCCGGGGGCATCGAGTCGGTCCTCCTCATCGCGCTCGTCTTCGGCGTCCTGAACGCCCTGGTCCGGCCGTTCCTGAAGCTCCTCTCCTGTCCCCTCCTCGTCCTGACGCTCGGCCTCTTCACGCTCGTCCTGAACGCGGTGATGCTGATGCTCACGGCCTGGCTCGGCCAGAAGCTCGGCATCGACTTCCGCGTGGACGGGTTCTGGCCGGCGTTCCTCGGGGCCCTCGTCGTCTCGGTCGTCTCCGTCGTCCTCTCCTGGGTCCTGATCGACGACAAGAAGGGGTGAGGCCGCCCGGGTGCGCCCGGGGGGCTACTCCCCGATGATCTTGATCAGGACCCGCTTGGCGCGCCGGCCGTCCCACTCGCCGTAGAAGACCTGCTCCCAGGGGCCGAGGTCGAGCCTCCCGCCGGTCACGGCGAGGACGGCCTCGCGCCCCATCAGCTGGCGCTTCACGTGGGCGTCGGCGTTCTCCTCGCCGGTGTCGTTGTGCCTCCACGCCCGGACCGGCTCGTGCGGGACGAGCTGCTCGAAGAAGCGCTCGAAGTCGGCGAGGAGGCCCCGCTCGTCGTCGTTGACGAAGACCGACGCGGTGATGTGCATCGGGTTGACGAGGCAGAGGCCGTCGGAGATCCCGCTCTCGCGGATCGCCGCCTCGACCTCGGGCGTCACGTTCACGAAGCCGATCCGCTTCGGGAGGTGGAACGTCAGCTCTCTCCGGTACGACTTCATGCAGGCCTCCGTGAGGCGGCGAGGCTAGCCCGACAGGGGGCTCTGCGCGAGCCGGGAGCTCGACCCGAGATGACCCCTCCCTCGAGGGCGCCGGTTGCGATATCGTCTCCGCCATGACGGAAGCCGTCGAGGAACGCCGACTTTTCGCCGATTTTCTGCGGCGGCGCGGGCTGAAGACGACCCGCGAGCGGACCGCGCTGTTCGAAGAGATCTTCGCGACGCACCACCACTTCGACGCCGACGACCTCGTCGTGAGGCTTCGCGGCAAGGGGAAGAAGGTGAGCCGGGCGACGGTCTACCGGACGCTCGACCTCCTCTACGACTGCGGCCTCGTCTCGCGCGTCCGGCTGAACGACGAGAAGTACCGCTACGAGCGCCTCCTCGTCGGCGAGCACCACGACCACCTCGTCTGCACCGCCTGCGGCGCCGTCATCGAGTTCGTCGACCCGCGCATCGAGGAGCTGCAGGAGACGGTCTGCCGGAAGTACGGCTTCGCGCCGACGACCCACTCGCACCAGATCCGCGGCGTCTGCGCCGACTGCCAGGCGCGCGAGGGGACGTCCCGGGGGGCTTCGCCGGCGTAGAGGGGGCCGTATGGCCCCCGCGATCGTCTGGTTCCGAAGGGACCTCCGCCTCGACGACAACGTCCCCCTCGACGCGGCGCTCCGCGGACACGAGACGGTCGTCCCCGTCCTCGTACTCGACGACCATTACCTGCGCGACGACTTCTCCCCGCCGAGGCTCCGGTTCCTCGCGGAGAGCCTCGGAGAGCTCGAGGCGGAGCTCGCCGCGCGGGGCTCGCGCCTCCTCGTGCGAAGCGGCCCCGCAGGGGAGGCGCTGGCGCTCCTCGCGCGCGAGACCGGGGCCGACGCCGTCTACTCTCACGAGGACCACGAGCCCCACGGCCGGGCGCTCGCGCGGGAGGTCGAGGCGGCCCTGGCGTCGCAGGGGACGCGCCTGCACCTCCTTCCCGACCTCCACCTCGTCTCCCCGGGCACGCTGCGGACGGACGCCGGGCGTCCCTACACGGTCTTCACGCCGTTCCTGAAGCGCTGGCGCGAGGCCGACAAGGCCGCGCCCTGCCCGACGCCGCCGCGCGTCCCGACCCCGGACGCGGTTCTCGACCCGTCGTTCCCGGCGATCCCGCTCTCTCGGCCGCGCCTCCTTCGCGAGGCGGGGGCGCCCGCGAACCCGCCCGGCGGGGTGCGAGAGGCCCGGCGGCTCTGGGACGGGTTCCGCACGTCCGCCCTCGTTCGATATGCCGGCGACCGCGACGTGCCGGCCGCCTCCGGGACGTCGCGCCTCTCGCCGCATCTCCGGTTCGGGACGATCGGCATCCGGCGCCTCCTCGCCGAGGCGCGCGCCGCCTGGAAGGACGCGGACGCGCCGGGGCGGAAGTCGATCGACGTCTTCGTCTCCGAGCTGGCCTGGCGCGAGTTCTACGCCTCGATCCTGGCCGAGCACCCGCGGGTCCTGACGGAGAGCTTCCGGCCCGAGTTCGAACGCTTCCCCTGGGCGAGAGGGGAGGAATCGGAGGAGCGCTTCGCCGCGTGGCGGGACGGGCGCACCGGCTACCCGATCGTCGACGCCGGGATGCGCCAGCTCGCGCACGAGGGGTGGATGCACAACCGCGTCCGGATGGTCGTCGCGAGCTTCCTCACGAAGCACCTTCTCGTCGACTGGCGGCGCGGGGAGGCGCTCTTCCGCGCGCGCCTGGCCGACGGTGACCCGGCCTCGAACAACGGCGGCTGGCAGTGGTCGGCCGGCTGCGGGACCGACGCACAGCCCTTCTTCCGGATCTTCAACCCGGTGCTGCAGGGGGAGCGCTTCGACCCGGACGGCGCCTACGTGAAGCGCTGGGTGCCGGAGCTCGCGGCCTGGAAGGGCGCGGGCCGGAACCTCCACGCCCCGTGGCGCGCGCCGTTCCTTCCGTCGGACTACCCCGCGCCGGTCGTCGACCACTCCGCGGCCCGCGCGCGGGCGCTCGCGGCGTTCGAAGGGATCAGGGGCGCGACGCCCCGCCGCTGAGCGGGAGGGGGTCGACCGCGACGCCGTGGAGGACGGCGTACGCCGCCTCGAAGAAGAGGACCCGCTTGACGTAGTCGCGCGGCTCGAAGAGGGGCATCGCCTCGAGGAACTCGTCCGCGGCGAGCGCGGGGGCCTGGCGCCGCCAGCGGCTCGGCCGGCCCGGGCCGGCGTTGTAGCCGGCGAGCGCGGCGATCCGGTCGCCGTCGAACTGCCGGAGCATCATCGCCAGGTAGCGCGCGCCGAGAGCGACGTTGACCTCGGGGTCCTTCAGGTCGGGCCGGCCCCGGCGCCCCTCGCGCCGGAGGAGGTCGCGGCCCGTCCCGGGCATCACCTGCATCAGCCCGGTGGCCCCGGCGTGGGAGCGCGCGCCCGTCTGGAAGAGGCTCTCCTGCCGGATCACGCCGTAGACGAGCGCAGGGGGGAGGCCGTTCGCGGCCGCCTCCCGGACGATCAGACCCTCCCGCCGGAACGGGTAGTACGCGCGGCGCACCGCGAGGGGGAGCGCCCCCTCGTCGGGCGTGCCGAGCTCGGGCCACCGGGCCTTCAGGATTCCGACGGCGCGCCGGAACTCGAACCGCTCGGAGGCGCAGGCCGCGAGGAAGAGCGGGTCGGTCGACCGCTCGATCTCGGCCGCGTCCTCGGCCAGGGAGGCGAGGCCGACGGCGAGGAGCTCCCGCGAGGGGAGCGACGGGGCCTCGGCGCGGAGCGCGTGCGGCGCCGTTGGGCCGGGCGGCTCGAGAGGGAGGGCCGCACGGACCGGGACGCCGAGCCGGGCTCCGGCCCACCGCGCGTAGAGGTCGGGTACGGCGGTGGAGACGAGCGAGGCCTGGAGGGCTCGTGCCGCGGCGCCTTTGCCGGTCGCCTCGAGCGAACGGGCGGCCCAGTAGGTCGCCCGGCGGCGCACCGTCACGTCGGCGTACAGCGCGGCCTGCTCCTCGAGGGCGGCGGCGGCGGCGCGGTGGGCTGCGAGAGAGCGCGAGAGCGTCGGGAGGAACGCGGCGCGGAAGAGCTCTTCGGCGCCGACGGTCACGGACGGGTCGATCGCAACGAGCGCGGGGAGAAACCGGCGCGCCTCCTCGAGCCGGCCGAGGCGCGCGGCGGAGCGGACGGCTTCGACCAGGAGGCGCCGCCGGTCAGCGGGAGCGAGCGGGCGGGCGAGGAGCGCCTCGGCCCGGGCTGCGAGCGACGCCCACGCGCGAAGTCTCTCGGCGTCGGGAGGGGCGGGGAGCGCCCCGGGGACGGCGGGCGTCGGGCGCGGAGCGGGCCGCCGCCGCGGGGCCGGCGGGCGCCGCGCCGGCTCGTCGAGCAGCCGGAGGTCGGCGGCGAGGAGAAGGGCCTCGATTCGAAGGCGCTCCGCGTCGTCCCGGCCCGCGAGCGCCGAGGGCTTCACGAGGGCGTCGCGGGCGGCCCGGGCGCGGCCCGCCGCGAGAAGAAGGTCCGCGGCGTCGAGCCGGTGCGCCGGCAGGCGGGCCAGCGGCGAGGCGAGGTCGGCCGCGGCGGACGGGCTCCGGCGGGCGAGAGCCCGGGCGCGGACGGCCTTCAGCTCCGGCGCGGCCCGGACGAGGACGCGGGCGAGGAGCGCGCGATCGGCAGGCTCGAAGAGGTCGGGCGCGGCCTCCGGGGCGTCGGGGAGGGTCCGAACGAGGTCGGCCATGAGGTCGGCCGCCTCCGCGGGGGTCCGCGCGAGGCGGGTCCGGACGAGCGCCGCCGAGATTCGCGTGCGCGGCGTGCCCGCGGAGCGCCTCTCGCTCGCGGCGAGGGCGTCGAGGACGGCCCGCTTCTCGGCCGGCGTCCGGGCGACCCGGGCCGCGGAGACGAGTGCGGCGCGTGCGAACGACGCGGCGCGTGCGGCGGCCGAGAAACCGATGAGCCTCGAGACGAGGAGTCCCGATTCGGCCCGGGACGCCGTCGTCGCCGTCGCCGCGTCCAGGGCGAGGAAGGGGGAGAGGTCGGGAAGGCCGAGCGGCGCACCGTCCGGGACGGGGCCGGCGGCGGAGCCCCCTTCCGCGGCGATCACGGCGCGCGCGATCTCCGAGCGAAGGGCGAAGAGCCCCGTGTCCGGAGCGGTCGCGAGAGGCGCGGTCTCGCCCTCCCGGGCGGCGCGCCGGGCGACGGCGAGGCGCTCCTCCTCCGAGGGTGCGCCCGGAGCGCCGACGGCGCCTGCGGATGCGAGCGTCGCGGCGAGCAGGAACGGCGGGGCGAGCCGGCGAAAGCTCAGGAGGGGATTGGACCGAGCGCTTCCGGCTTTCCCTCGGCGAGGATCTTGACGAGCTCTTCCTGGAAGAAGTCCGAGGTCGCCCGCACGTGCTCCGGGGTCCGCTCGGCATAGACCTGACGACTCCGCTCGATGTCGTCCTTCAGGCGCTCGTAGAGGTCGCAGGCGACGCGCCCCTCGGCCACCTTCCGCTCGTTGTAGAGCTTGATCTCCGAGACGAGGAGGCGCGCGATGCGGCGGGCGTCGTCGAGGGCTCGCTGCGGGTCGTCCCCGCCGCGCTGGGCGCGGGACCGCGGGACGAAACCGGGCGGCGGCGCGAGGGGCGTGGAGGCGGAGCCGGCCGGCACGTCGAGGCCGCCGGGCGGGGCCGCGGCCGGC
>CAYVPO010000045.1:12406-20170 GCA_964453825.1 uncultured Holophagales bacterium | reverse complement strand
CGCGCGGCTACTTGTGGATCCGGAGGTAGAGGCCGTAGCGGTTCGCCTTGAAGTCCGCGCCGGTCCCGTAGGTGCGGGCGGTCTCGGCGTAGTCGTCGAGGTCCCACTCCGCGGCGATGCCAAAGAGCTCCGTGAAGTCCCAGGCGGCGCGCAGGCGCGCCCGGTCGAGCTCGTAGGCGAAGCTGCCGTCGTTCTCGAAGGTCCTGTAGAGGGCCTCGAGGGTGAAGGGCTTGAGGTTGAGGGTGAGGCCGCCCTCGAGCGAGTCGCCCCGCTCGCGGTAGACGGAGTCGGCGTTGGCCCAGGTCTGGGGCACCCGGTAGGCGATCGAGTGGTCGCCCTCGAACCGGCCGGCCCCGACGCGGAAGGTGAGGAACTCCCACGGCGCGATCTCGACGTCGCCCCCGTAGGTGTTCATGTCGCCTTCGAAGCCGTAGCCGAAGTCGTCGTTGGACGTGTCCACGATCTCGGCGTTGCCGCCGAGCCGGAGCCACTTGGCGGCCTGCCACGCGCCACGGAGGCGGAGCCGGTCGCGCTCCCGGAAGTCGGTCCTCACGACGGCGGTGTCGGCCTGCTCGCGAACGTAGTCGGCGCCGAGAGAGAGGCCGCCGAGCTTGAAGGCGAGACCGCCCTCCATCCCCTGGACGCGGCGGTCCCAGGAGCCGCCCTGGTTGCCCGGGACGACGACCTCGGCCGAGTCGTTCTCGACGTCGACGTCGGCCTGGTTCTGGACGAAGCCGAGGCGGAGGGTGACGGCCTTGCCGAGCTTGAGGCTCGCGCGGACGTCGAAGATGCTCTCGTTCCGCTCCAGACGCGTCCGCGCCTCGAGGATCGTCGAGACGTCGCGCGGGTCGAACCCGCTGAACGTCGTCGTCGTCCCCCAGAGGTCGTTGACGAGGCTGTAGCCCTCGAGCTCGCGGTTGCGACGGGTGAAGCCGGTGGAGAGGTCGAAGCCCGCCGCGAGGTGAACGTCGGCCCGGATGCTGCCGCGCCAGGAGAGCGCCTCGGCGGTCGCCGCCGAGGACTCCGCGAGGCCCTTGAAGTACCGGAGGATCTCGTACGAGACGAGGTTGCCGGAGAGAATCTCGTCGCTCGTGTCGTCGCCGTCGGCGTCCGCCCGGACGTACGTGCCGGTGAGACGGATCGCCGAGCCGAGCTTGCCGCTGACGACCGCCGAGGTGACCGGCGTGTCGAAGTCGGCCTTCGAGCGGCGCGTGAGCGAGTCGAGCGAGACCGGGACGCCGAGGATCGTGCCCGAGTCGTTCCCGGAGCCCGCGAGGAGCTTCAGGTTCTCGTCGGACTTGAACGTCCGCCAACCCTGCACGACCTGGCCGGAAACCGGGCCGGCGTCGAACGCGACCCCGACGCGATACTCGGTGTCGCGCTCCTCGAGGTCCTGCTGGAGCTGGAAGTCGTCCTGCCCCACGTGGTAGGTCGTCAGCCCGGGGCCCGAATAGCGGCTGTAGCTGAAGCCGAGGAGGGGACGGATCTTCTTGCCCGGGAGGAGCTCGAGGTCGACGTCGACGGAGTTCCGCGTCCGGTCGTAGGAGTGCTGGCTGTCGAGCGACCCGCCCCCGAGGAACGGGTTCGCGATCGTCGGAAGGTTCGAGTAGCGCTCCGAGCGCCGCCAGGAGGCGTTCAGCTTCCAGTAGCCGGTGCGGCCCGCTTCCACGCGGAGAAGGCCGTTCGGGCCGGCGCCGAGGTCGGCGGCGTCGATGCGGAAGTGGTCGAGGAAGTTCGTGTCCCGGATGTCGCCGAGGCCCCACGAGAGGGAGCGGAGCTGGAGTCCGTCCTCCTCGTCGAGCTGGCTCTTGAACATCTCCTCGTTGCCCTTGATGTCGGTGAAGCGGTAGCCGATCTCGACGTCGAGCGGCACGTCCTGGGCGGACGCGGCGCCGGCGAGGAGGAGCGCCGGCAGGAGGCCGGCGAGGAGGAATCGATTCGCGCGCATCTCCGGCTCCTCCTACTTCAGCAGCTTCGGCGACCGGTTGGAGCCGTGGACCGCCACGTGGCAGGTCGTGCAGTTCCGCCAGCGCGGGAGGGAGATGTTGTGCGTCGCCGGGGGCTGCGAGCCGAGGGCGCCCGCCGCGAGCGTGGAATGGCACTCGAGGCAGAGGAGGTCGACCCGGGACCGGGTGAGCATCTTGGGGTTGTTCGAGCCGTGCGGCTCGTGGCAGGTGAGGCACCCGCCGGTCATGCCGCCCGTGGTCGGGCCGCCGTGCTCGTAGACGAACGGACCGCGCTTCTCGCTGTGGCAGGAGAGGCACGGGGCCTCGCCCTGGCGCGTGAGCTTCAGCGCGCCCTCGCCCCGCCGGCCGTGAGGCTCGTGGCACGACGCGCAGGTCATGCCGCCGCGGTCGAGGTGATGGACGTAGGCCTTGCTCCGCATGGAGGAGGCCGGACCCTGGTGGCAGGAGGCGCAGAGCTCCGTCTGACGCTTCGCGAGGAGCTTCGGCTCACGGGCGTGGGGCGTGTGGACGGAGTGGCAGGTCAGGCAGTTCACGGTGTCGTTGACGCCGTGGACGCCGTGGCGGTAGGAGGTGTGCTCGGTCGTGACGTCGTGACAGGTCAGACAGGTCTCGGAGCCTTCGGCGCCGCGGAGGCCCTTGATGAGCGACGCGTCGCCGCCCGCCTCCATGTGGGCCTTTCCGTCGCCGTGGCAGCTCGCGCAGGCCGCGTCTCCGGGAAGGTCGCAGGCCGCCCGCCCGTGCGGGTTCGCGCCGAAGGACTTCGACTGCTCGTGGCAGTCGCCGCAGCTCGGCGCGTCCGCTGCGAGGGCCGGTCCACCAATCCACGTCACCCCGAGGACCAGGAGAACGAGGCCGGTGAGGCCGAGGAATCGTTTCACCATCTCAGTCCTCTCTCCGCCCCGCGCGCGAAGCGCGCCGGGCGGGAGGCCCGCCCCCCGGTTCGCCGGGGGGCGGGCGTCCTCATGTGGTTAGCGGGCGTGGACCTTCGTGACGGACCACTCGGAGTTCGCGCCGTGGCACGCGCCACAGGCCTCTCCGAAGACCGCCGTGTTGAGGTAGGCGTGCGCCGCGGCGTCACGGGTGTCGTGGCAGCCGAGGCAGGCGGCCGTCCCCGGACCCTGCGGCGTGAAGTAGTCGCGCATCGTGATGACGTTCAGCGTCCCCTTCGGAGCCGGGAGGTTCGCCGTGCCGGCCGAGGTGTGGCAGAACGTGCAGTTGCGCAGGTCGCCCGGGTAGTGGACCCCGTTGAAGTTGTACGGGGTGCCGCCGTAGCCGTAGATCGTGTACTCCTGCGTCAGCTCCGCGCCCGCGTGGATCCGGTGGATCATGCGCGCCATCTGGACCGACTCGGCCGGGCCGTTCGCGGCCGGACGGCGCGAAGCGTCGTCGCCGTTCGGGGCGTGGCAGAGGAGGCACTCGGCCACCGCGAGCCGCTGCCCGCCGTGGAGCGGGAGCCAGTCGTGGCAGGCGAGGCACTTGGCCTGGGAGACGACGTTCCGGCGCGGGACGACGGAGCCCGTCGCGGCCGCGTTGAAGATCGGGTTGAACGCGCCCTCGTTGAACGTGCGGCCGTTGACCGTCACGGAGCGGCGGACGTCCATGCTGTAGGTGATGGTGCCCTTGAAGTCCTCGGGGACCTTCCACTTCATCGTGTAGACGGCGTTCGTTCCGTTGAACACCGCGTTGGCGACGCTCTCGCGGATGTTCGGCCACGTGGCGTAGTCGGTCGTCGGGCCGGCGAGGAGGACGTTCGCGTTCGAGCCGAAGGGCTTCGGATCGAGGACGCCGGTCGAGTCGGAGAGCTTGAACGTGACGATCGGGTTCTGGCCGGGCGCCGTGTTCGTCACGGAGAGGATCTCGGCCTTCAGGCCCTTGAGCTGCTTCGACTCGAGGAGGAGGGTGTGCGCGCCCTTGACGGAGGCGTCGAACTCCACGCCGCTGTCGGGCTGGTGGCAGTTCGCGCAGGCGCTGTCGTTGGCCTGGGCCGGGTGGCCCACTCCCGCCGCGAAGTCGATGTCGGCGTGGCAGCCGCCGCAGGAGTTGGCGCCGGGCTTCGTCAGGTAGACCGTGCCCTGGGGCTGCTTGGAGTCGTGGCACGCCTCGCAGTTGTTCAGGTAGTACTGCGGGTAGTGGATGTCACCGACGTCCTCGAGGTTCGAGGAGTGGATCCGGTGCCAGATCCCCATGTCGTACGGCTGGTTGTCGCCCGCCATGTCGTTCTTGTTGTGGCAGAGGGCGCAGGTCTTCGCCTCGCGGTAGTTGCTGCCGTGGCCCACGATCGGATCGTGGCAGGCGTTGCACTTCGCGGTGGTCGTGACGGCCCAGGTCGTCGCCGCGGCGCCGGTCGCCGGCACGAAGTCCTTGAACGTGTTCACGTAGTAGGACTTCCCGAGGTAGTCGACCATGTTCCGGTTGCCGGTGACGGCGAGCGTCATCGGCTTGTTCACGTCGAAGTTCGGCATCGTCGCGGCGAACGTGTACTTGTACTTGCCGTTCCCGAGGTCTTCCCACTTCCCGGTGTTGTCGCGGGAGGGGTAGCCGTTCGACGAGTTGATCAGGTCGTCGTAGTACCCGGTCGCGGGATCCCACACGGCCGGGATGAACCGCAGCGAGATCACGCCGGGCGTCTTCCCGCCGAGGCGGTCGAGCGGCTGGTCGAACTGGTCGAGGAGCGTCACCTCGACGCTCGGCTTCTTGCCCGGCGCCATGTCGGTGACGGTCCCGAAGACGACCTTGAAGCCGGGGCGGATGAAGTCCATCTGACTCTCGGTCAGGTAGAACTCCTTGTCCGCCGGGGTGTAGACGCTCACGGTCTGCGGTTCCACGGGAGCCGCGGCCCGTCCGCCTGCCCTGGATTCGAGCGGGACGGACGACGGAATCGCAAGCGTCCCCGCCGCCAGGACGAACATCAGTCCGCGCTGCAGAAGTGACATGGGATCTCCTCCTTCAAGCCTTGTCGCGGGGAATACTGGGATCGACGCACATATTCGGATCCAACGAATCCGCGCGAATCGTAGGTGCTTTCCGCATCGGCGAGGAGGCCAAAGAGGCTCGCGAAGACAAAATGATGCACGCGCATCAGCCCTCTGAAGGGCCAGATTCAGCGGTCCTGAAGCCCGGTCTCAGAACGGCGGAAACCGCGTCTCGACTGCCCCGTTCCAGCCCGGAAATTCGAGCTCGAAACGGCTCGTGCCCGATTCGCGAAACGTCGCGTCGAAGCGCCGCTCGAGGAGCACGGCCCGCCCGTCCCGGCGCGCGAGAAGGAGCGTCGACGCACGCGTCCCGTAGCCGGGCGCGACGATGAACGGCGCGGAGAGGACCCGCTCGACCTCGAGCGGGACGCCGGTCGAGGGAAGCTCGTCGTCTGCGGCCATCGTCCGGTCCGCGAGGAGCGCGAAGAGCGCCTCCGGGTCGATCGCGCAGCCGGGCGCGAGGAGACGGCGCAGGCCGGCGGCGGTCCGGATCGACTTCGGCCAGGGCGAGTCGAGCGCCGCGTTCGAGATGGCGTGGATTCCCGGCGTCAGCTCGGTCGGCCCGCCTCCGGCGTTCGAGACCCAGGCGAGGCGTCCACCCGCGCCGGCGAGGAGATTGAAGCCGTTCCTGCGCGTCCGCTCCGCGGCAACCGCGCGTACGTGCTCACACGGGTCGCCCTCGCCCCGAAGGAAGCGGACGACGAGCCCGCCTCGCGACGGAGCTTCGGGATCGTGGACGCGCGGATCTCGGACGTTCGTGAGCGCCGCGAAGCGGCCCGTGCGCGTGACGCCCATCCAGGTCCCGCCCGATGCGAGGTCCCGTCCCCCGAGAAGCCCGTCCACGCCCGGCCAGAAGGCCGCAGGCGCGGTGGGCCTTTCGAGAGCCTCGTCGCGGTTCGCGGCGACGACGAGCGGATGGAGAGGGTGGACGTGGAGGGCGAGGACGATCAGGCACATCGGGCGCCCCGGGGTCGGCGGCCGCGAAAAGGGGCCGTCCTTCCGCTGACAGGCCCCGTCAGGCGTTCCCGACGTACGGTCGCGCCCACGGGAACTCCGCGGCGAACTCGCGCTCGGCGGCGGACAGGAGGGCGTACTCCCACTTCTCGAGGTCCCGCTCGTCCTCCGGGGAGCCCGCCCGGATGCAGCGGCGGAACGCGATCTCGAGGAGCATCTGGTCGGTCCTCGACAGGGGGCGCTGAAGCGCGTCGACGAGCGTGTGCATCGCCGCGGCGACGCTCCGGGGCGCCGCCCTGCGCGCGGCGACGAGGAGGAGGATGTAGGGCTGCCTGAGGTCCTCCGCCGGCCCGAGGCCCGGCGCTCCGGCGAGGAGGGCTCCCTCCTCCGCCTCGAGGCGGGACCACGCCTCCCAGGCCCGCCGGCTTTCGTCCCTCCAGGCCTGCCTCGCCTGCGCCACCTCGCCCTCCTCCAGAGCGAGGAGCTCGGCCTTGCCGGGCCGTTCCGCGTCCGCGCCGGCGAGGCTGGCGTGCTCCTCGGCGATGCGCTGCTCGCGCAGGGCGAGGTGCCGCTCCTCGGCGCGCAGCTTCATCAGACGGTGGGCGAGGACGGTCCAGCGCTCCTGTAGCTCCTTCTTCCGGCCCAGGTGCTCCCGCCCGCGGCGCATGTGGACGCGGAGGGCGACCGTCGCCATGACGAGCTGCTCGAGGGTGAAGATCGACGCGAGCTGCCGCGCCGCGGCGTCGACGACGTGGTACGAGTCGTCGTAGTACGTCGCGCCGCGCCGGACGACCCGCGGGGCGAGCTCGATGCGGGCCCGTTCGGCCCGGAGCCCGTCGATGGCGATCGGACGGCTGATCTGGTGGCGCCCGGACTCGGTCGGGTCCCAGTAGCCCGCCCGCCGCTCGTCCACGCGCGCCCGCTCCGGGGAAGCTTCCGCTTGGCCGACGGGATCGTCCGGCTCCGAATCGCTCGGCATCGGCCGATGATCGGGACTCTGCCCCGCCGTTGTAAAGCGGAAACGGCCGCCGGCCTCCGTTTCAGGCGGCCGGCCCCGGCCCCGCGGATCCTTCGGGGAGCGGGAAGCCGCGATGGCGGAGGAGGCCCCGAACCGCCTCCCGCAGCCGGTCCGGCTCGATCGGCTTGACGAGGAGCTCGTTCGCGCCCGACTGGATTCCGAACGCGTAGTGGCTCCGCTCGAGCCTGTCGGAGGCGAGGAGGACCGGCAGGGCCGCGAGGTTCGGCTGCGACTTGATGACGCGCGTGACGTCGAAGCCGTCCATGCCGGGGAGCGCGACGGCCATGAGCACGAGGTCGGCCGGCTCCCGCACGAGCGCCTCGAGCGCCTCCTGCCCGCTGCCGGCCTCGAGGACGCGGCAGGGCCCGATACCGAGACCCGCCTTCCACGCCACCCGCTCGGCGGGCGCGGAGGAGACGATCAGGACGGTCGGCGGCCGGGACAGCGACCTGGGAGGAGCCGGGGGCGGCGGGACGGCAGCCGGCTCCGGCGCGACGGGGCGAGGCACCATCGAAGGGCGTGTCACGGGCGCCGACGCGTCGGAAGGCGAGGGGCGACGGGGCTTCTCCGGAGGCGCCGGGAGGATCACCGCGCCCAGGACCGACTCCAGCTGCGCCATCAGCGGGTCCTCCCCCACGGGTCGCGTCAGAGCTCCCTCGCGAGGCGTCGGGAGCCGCTCGGCGCTCGCGAGGTCGGCTTCGAGATCGGCTGCCGAGGCGTACCTCTTCCCGGGGTCCTTCCGGAGCGCCTTCAGGACGACCGCACGCAGGTCCGGCGAGACGTCCGCGAACTTCGGAAGGAGGTCCGGGACGGGGTCGTTGATCTGCATCATCGCGACCGCGATCGGGCTGTC
>CAYVPO010000045.1:0-12306 GCA_964453825.1 uncultured Holophagales bacterium | reverse complement strand
CCCTCGTCGCGGATCATCGTCCAGAGGTCCTTCCCCGGGACGACCTCCATCGTGATGTAGGGGTACTCGCCGCTGATCCCGAAGTCGTACATGCGCGCGACGTTCGGGTGCTTGATCTTCCGGTTCAGGTTGATCTCCCGCTTGAAGCGGGCGAGGACGACTTCGTCTTCCTTCGCGATGTCCGGCGAGAGGACCTTGATCGCGACGACCTCGTCGAGCTCGAGGTCCTTCGCCTTGTAGACGATCCCGACGCCGCCCTGCCCGAGCGTCTCGATCCACTCGTAACGGGGGACCCCGTCGAAGAACTTCCGGCGAATCTGGTCGGCTTTCATCGGGCCCGTCCGGCCCCGCGAGCATAGAGGGAATCCCGTGCGGGATCGACGGACGATCGTCCGCCCGGGTCCTCGACGCCGTCGCGGCGGGCCGTCAGACGGCCCTCATCACCAGGCAGGCGTTCGTCCCCCCGAAGCCAAAGGAGTTCGAGAGGCCCGCGCGCACGCGAGCTTCCCGCGCGACGTTCGGCGTGTAGTCGAGGTCGCAATCCGGGTCGGGCGTCGTGTAGTTGATCGTCGGCGGGAGGGCGCCGCGCCGGATCGCCAGCGCGAGGACGCCCGCCTCGTACCCTCCGGCGGCCCCGAGGAGGTGTCCCGTCATCGACTTCGTGGACGAGACGGGTACCGACCGCGCCGCCTCGCCGAAGAGGCGCTTGAGAGCGATCGTCTCGATGCGGTCCCCGTGCGGCGTGGAGGTGCCGTGGGCGTTGACGTACCCGACCTCGCCCGGCTCCATCGCGGCGTCCCTGAGCGCGTTGCGCATGACGCGGAACGGCCCGTCGCCGTCGTCGGAGGGAGCCGAGATGTGGTGGGCGTCGCCCGACATCCCGTACCCGGCCACCTCGGCGTAGATCGCGGCTCCGCGCCGGATCGCGTGCCCCATCTCTTCGAGGACGAGGATGCCCGCCCCTTCACCCAGGACGAAGCCGTCGCGGTCCCGGTCCCAGGGACGGGAGGCCGTGGCCGGGTCGTCGTTCCGGGTCGAGAGCGCGCGCATGGCGGCGAATCCGCCGACGGCGAGCGGCGAGACGACCGCCTCGGTCCCGCCCGAGATCATCGCGTCCGCGTCGCCGCGCCGGATGATGTTCACGGCGTCGCCGATGGCGTGGGCGGACGTGGCGCAGGCGGTGACGGTCGCCGTGTTCGGCCCCTTGGCGCCCGTCAGGATCGAGATCAGACCCGAGGACATGTTCGCGATCAGCCCCGGGATGAAGAACGGGCTGATCCGCCTCGGCCCCTTCTCGAGGAGGACCTTGTGCGTCTCCTCGATGAGCGGGAGCCCCCCGATTCCCGAGCCGACGCAGACGCCGACCGCCTCGGCGTTCTCCTCGCCGATCGCGAGGCCCGACTCCGCGAGCGCCTCCTTCGCGGCGGCGACCGCGTAGTGGACGAACGTGTCGAACTTCTTGATTTCCTTCCGGTCGAGGAAGAGGCCGGGGTCGAAACCCTTCACCTCCCCCGCGATCCGGCAGGCGTAGTCCGACGCGTCGAAGCGGGTGATGGGCCCGATGCCGGGCCGCCCCGCGAGGAGGGCGTCCCAGTTCTCCTCGCGCGTCAGGCCGACGGGCGAGAGGAGGCCGACCCCCGTGACGACGACCCGGCGGCGTCCCCGGGCGTCGAGATGGTCCATCCGGGCCGTCACCAGGGCTCAGGCGGGCTTGGCGTGGGACTCGATGTAGGTGACGGCGTCCTTGACCTTCTGGATCTTCTCGGCGTCCTCGTCCGGGATCTCGATGCCGAAGGCTTCCTCGAAGGCCATGACGAGCTCCACGGTGTCGAGCGAGTCGGCGCCGAGGTCGTCGACGAAGCTCGCTTCGGGCTTGACCTCCTCGGCCTGGACCCCGAGCTGCTCGACGATGATGCTCTTGACCTTGTCCTCAATCGAGTTCGACATTCAACTCCTCCATCTTGTGGCGGAAACGGCTGGATTCTTACCGGCTTTCCCGCCGAATTCAAGCTCGCGCAAGCTGCTCTCCCGTCAGGGGATGAGGAGCCCGCCGCTGACGTTCAGGACCGTTCCGGTGACGTACGAGGCGAGGTCGGAGGCCAGGAAGAGGACGGCGCCCGCCACGTCCTCCCCCGTGCCGAGGCGCCCGAGGACGATCTTCTCCGCGAGGGCCTTCCGCTGCTCCTCGGAGAGCGCGCCCGTCATGGCGGTCTCGACGTAGCCGGGCGCGACGGCATTCACGGTGATCCCCCGCGACCCGATCTCGCGTGCGAGCGACATCGTGAAGCCGACGACGCCGGCCTTCGCGGCGGCGTAGTTCGCCTGCCCCGGGTTCCCCATCAGGCCGACGACGGAGCCGACGGTGATGATCCGTCCCGCGATCCGCTTCTTCATCATCAGCTTCACCGCCTCCTGCGAGACGAGGAAGACCCCGGTCAGGTCGGTCGCGATCACCCGGTCCCAGCTCTCCTTCGACATCCGGAGGAGGAGGCCGTCGTCGGTGATCCCGGCGTTGTTGACGAGGACGTCGAGCTTCCCGTGCCGCTCCACGATCCCCTTGAAGGCGGCGGAGACGGAGGCCGGGTCGGAGACGTCGAGGCGGACGCTTTCCGCAGCCCCTCCCGCCTCCACGATCGACGTGGCGACCGCGGCGGCCTTCTCCTCGCTGCGGGCGGCGACGAGGACCGTCGCCCCGGCGGCGGCGAGCCGGCGGGCGACGGCCTCGCCGATCCCCTGCGAAGCCCCGGTGACGAGCGCGACCTTCCCCTCGAGCGTGATCACGTGCGGCATGTTCTTTCCCCTATTCCTCGACCAGGTCGGAGGCGGTCGCGCCGGAGGCCGCGAGGAACGCCTCGCCGGCCATCTCGACCTGGACGCCACGCTGCCCCGCCGAGACGAAGAGGCGCGGCAGCGCCGCCGCCGCCTCGTGGACGTAGAGCGGCATCGCCTTCCGCATCCCGAACGGCGAGCAGCCCCCCTTCACGTAGCCCGTCGCCTTCTCCATCTCCTCGGGCGAGACCATCGCGACGGTCCGGTTCCCCGAGGCGCGAGCGAGCTTCTTCAGCGAGAGGCGCGTCCCCGTGGGGATTACCGCGGCCAGGAGGCCGGTCCGGTCCCCCTTCGCGACGAGCGTCTTCCAGACCTCGCCGGGAGGCACGCCGAGCTTCTCCGCGGCCTCTTCGGCCGTGAAGTCGGCCGCGGCGAACGACCGGAGCGCGTAGACGGCCTTCCGCGCGTCGAGGACGCGGGTGGCGTTCGTCGTCGTCCTCCCCGTCATCCGGCGAGGAGCCTCGCGATCCCTTCGGCGTCCGAGGTCGTCCGGACCGTCCAGTCCTTCGCGATCCGCTTCGCGAGGCCCGCGAGGACCGTGCCGGGGCCGACCTCGATCGCCCCCTCCGTGTCGCGAGAGAGGCGCTGAACCGTCTCGACCCATCGGACCGGAGAGCAGACCTGCCGGCGGAGCGCTTCGCGCGCCTCGGCCCCGGAGAGGTTCGCGAGGACGTCGACGTTCGTGACGACCGGAACGGCGAGGTCGGCGAACGGCGCCGCGTCCAGGAACGGCCCGAGCTTCTCCTCGGCCGGCTTCATCAGGGCGCAGTGGAACGGGGCGGAGACCGGCAGCGGGAGCACCCGCTTCGCCCCCTTCTGGCGGAGGAGCTCCCCGGCCTTCGCGACGGCGTTCGTCGTGCCGGCGATGACCGTCTGCTCGGGCGAATTGAAGTTGGCCGCCGAGACCGCCTCCCCCGTCGCCGCCTCGACCTCGGCACAGGCCTCGGCGACGAGAGCCCCGTCGAGGCCGATCACGGCCCCCATCGCCCCCTCCCCCGCCGGGACCGCCTCCTGCATGAAGGAGCCGCGCCGGTGGACGAGGACGACGGCCTCCTCGAGCGTCAGCGCGCCCGCCGCCACGAGGGCCGACCACTCCCCGAGGGAATGGCCCGCGAGCATCGACGGCGCGAGGCCCCGCGCCTTCAGCACCTCGAAGACGGCGACCGAGTGGACGAGGATCGCCGGCTGCGTCACCGCCGTCCGCTTCAGCTCCTCGTCGGTCCCCTCGAAGGAGACGCGCGAGATCGCGAGGCCGAACGGCGCGAGGGCCGCGTCGGCCCGCTCGTAGACGGCGCGCGCCTCGGGGTGGGCGGCGACGAGGTCGCGCCCCATGCCGGCGTACTGGGAGCCCTGCCCGGGAAAGAGGAAGGAGAGGGACGCCACCGCTACCACCTCACGAGGGCCGCGCCCCAGGTGAGGCCGGCGCCGAAGGCGGTGAACAGGATCAGGTCGCCGCGCTTGACGCGCCCGTCCCGCACGGCCTCGTCGAGGGCGATCGGGATGGACGCGGAGCTCGTGTTGCCGTACCGCTCGATGTTCACGATGCAGCGCTCCCTCGGCATCCCGAGCCGCTCGCCGACGGCCTGGATGATCCGGTCGTTCGCCTGGTGAGGCAGGAGCCAGGAGACCTCGCCCGGCTCGAAGCCGCTCTCGTTCAGGACGTCCTTGCAGACGTCGACCATGGAGCGGACGGCGAGCTTGAACGTCTCCCCGCCCATCATCTTGATGAACGGAAGCCGCTGCCCGAGCGTCTCCGGCCGGTTCGGCGGGTTCGAGGAGCCTCCGCCCGGCATCTCGATGAACGAGGCGCCCTCCCCGTCGCTCCGGATCGTCGAGGCGAGGACGCCCCGGTCGGACTTCGTGGCGCGAAGGAGCGTGGCGCCCGCGCCGTCGCCGAAGAGGACGCACGTGGCGCGGTCGGTGTAGTCGGTGTAGCGCGTCAGGAACTCGGCCCCGACGAGGAGGACGTTCTTCGCCTTCCCCGCCTGGATCAGGCCGTCCGCGATGTGGAGGCCGTAGAGCCAGCCGGAGCAGCCCGCGTTCTGGTCCCACGCCGCGGCCTTCTTCGCCCCGAGCTTCTGCTGGACGAGGCACGCCACCGCCGGGATCGGCTGGTCGGGCGTCACCGTCGCGACGAGCACGGCGTCGAGGTCCTTCGCGTGGACGCCCGCGCTCTCGAGGGCCTGCGTGCCGGCGGCGACGCAGAAGTCCGAGAGGGTCTCCCCGTCGGCCGCCATGCGCCGCTCGCGGACCCCGGTCCGCGTCGTGATCCACTCGTCCGAGGTGTCGACGAGCTTCTCGAGGTCGGCGTTCGTCAGGACCTTCGCGGGTAGAGCCCGACCCGTGCCGGCGATGGCGGCGTGAAACATCTCCCTGCTCCTCTCTTCAGCGGGCGGGCGCGAGCGGTGCCAGCTCGCGGGCCTTCGCGCGGATCTTTTCCGGGATTCTGCGCCTCGCGTACTCCTGGAGGGCCTTGATCCCGTTCCTGACGGCGTGGGCGTTCGAGCTGCCGTGGCCGATGACGACGGCCCCCTTCACGCCGAGCAGCGGCGCGCCGCCGTACTCGGTGTAGTCGAGCCGCTTCTTGAACGCACGGAACGCGTCCCGCGTCAGGAGGAAGCCCATGGATGCCTGGAGGCTCCGCGTGATCTCCTGCTTCAGCGCCGCCTCGACGAGCCGCGCGAGGCTCTCGGACGTCTTCAGGACGACGTTCCCCGTGAACCCGTCGGTGACGATGACGTCGACGTCGACGTTGCCGCCATAGACGTCGCGCCCCTCGCAGTTCCCGACGAAGTTGAGGCCCGACTTCCGGAGGAGGCCGAAGACCTCCCGCGTCGTGCCGGTCCCCTTCTCTTCCTCTTCCCCGACGGAAAGGAGGCCGATCTTCGGCCGCGAGATGCCGAGGACCTCCTGGGCGTAGAAGTGGCCCATCAGCGCGAACTCGCGGTAGTGCTCGACGCGGCACGAGACGTTCGCGCCGACGTCGAGGAGGAGCCTCCTCCGCCCGAGCCCCGGCAGGACGGCACCGAGCACGGGACGGTCGATCCCGTCGACGACCCCGAGGACGGAGCGGGCCGTCACCATCGCCGCGCCGGTGTGGCCGGCCGTGAAGAAGCCCTCCGCCTTGCCGTCGCGGACGAGCTCCGCTCCGATCCGGATCGAGGCGCGGGGCTTCCGACGGAGCGCGGTCGTCGAAGGCTCGTCGAAACCGACGACCTCCTCCGCCTCGACGAGGTCGATCCGACTTCCCCGATAGCTCGTCGCCGAGAGGATCGGCTCCAGCTCGCGCCGGCGCCCCACGAGGAGGAGGTCGAGGCCGAAGTCGACGGCGGCCGCGACGGCTCCTTCAACGGTGGCACGGGGGGCGTTGTCTCCCCCCATGGCGTCGACGGCGAGGGTCATTCAGGACGCGACCGGAACGGCCGCGATCAGCTCTTCTGGGCGCCGGCGGAGACTTCCCGTCCGCGGTAGTGGCCGCAATCGGGGCAGACGCGGTGGGGGGTCTTGGTCGCGCCGCAGCTGGGGCACTTGGAGAGGCCCGGCTCCTGGAGGAAGTCGTGCGCCCTCCGCATGTCGCGGCGGGTCTTGCTGTGACGGTGCTTCGGATTCGGCATGGCGGTTCACCTCTCGGGATCGATTCGTGTCGGGGGGCGCCTCGGGGCGTCGTCGCCTTCGGCGGCCTAGGTCAGGAGCGACTTGAGCTTCGCGAGCCTCTCGTCGCCTTCTTCCCGGCAGTCGCACGGGGCGACGTTCCGGTCGGCGCCGCAGCGGGGGCAGAGCCCCTTGCACTCGGGCCGGCAGAGCGGTTTCAGGGGAATCTCCAGCTGGAGCATCTCCTCGACGAGCGGGTCGAACGGGACGACGAAGTCGTCGTACCAGACGACCTCGAGGTCGTTCGCGGTCAGCTCCGTCTCCTCGGCGGTCGGCCGCCGGTGCACCGGCGCGAAGACCCAGGAGACCTCCCCCCGGCTCGCGAACGGGACCGGGGCGAGGCAGCGCGAGCAGATCGCCTGACCCGAGACCGCGAGCTCGCCGCTCAGGACGAACCCGGGGTCGGCTTTCTGGAGGGTTCCCGAGAACTCGACCGGCTCGAGCGAATGGAGCTCGGTCCGCTCGAGGCGTCCGACGGGGACCTCGAGGCGGTGAGAAAGAGCCACGGGCGCCTCCAGCGCCTCTTCCAGATTCAGTTCCATCTCGACCCCTCCTCGCGAAGGGTCGGCGAGTGTAGCACGCACCTCCGAAGGGCTGCGCGGACCCGACGGATGCCCTTTCGGGGCCGCCGGACCGCCCCGGCCGCGCGTTACCATGCCCCGAATGCGCATCGCCGTCGACGCCCGCTCGCTCGCAGGGGCGAGGACCGGGGTCGGCCGGACGCTCGAAGGGCTCTACGACGCGCTTCTCCGCCTCTTCCCGGGCGACTCCGCGGTCTTCCTCTCCCCGCGGCCGCTGATGCTCCCCGCTCTCTTCGAAGGGCGCGTCGAGGTCGTCCCACCGGCCCGTCCCAGCCTGCCGGGGACCCTCTGGCTCCAGACGGTCGCGCCTCTCGAGGCGCTGCGGGCCGGCGCGGACCTCTTCCATGGGCCGCTCGGGATACTCCCGCTCGCCTCGCCCCTTCCGGGGATCGCCACCGTCCACGACCTGACGCCGATCCTCTTCCCCGAGTGGCACGACCGGAAGAACGTCGCCGGCTTCGCCCCGCTCCTCGCCGGGACGGTCCGGCGGGCCCGGGCGCTCGTCTGCGTCTCCCGCTCGACCCGCGACGACCTCCTGCTCGCCTGCCCCGAGGCGGCCGGGAAGGCCCACGTCGTTCCGAACGGCCTCGTCCCCCCTCCGCCCGAAAACGCGCCAGAGCCGTGCCGCGCACGCCCCTACGTCCTTTCGATCGGCACCCTCGAGCCACGGAAGAACCACGAGCGGCTCGTCACCGCGATGGAGTCGATCTGGGACCGGCGCCCCGACTTCCCCGACCTCGTCCTCGCCGGGGGCGACGGCTGGGGGATGCCCGGCTTTCGCGACCGGCTTCGCCGCTCCCGCCACGCCGCCCGGATCGAAGCTCCCGGGTGGGTGTCGCCGGAGGCCGCCGCGGCGCTCCTTCGCTCGGCGCGGCTCTTTGCCTACCCGAGCCTCTACGAGGGGTTCGGCCTCCCCGTCCTGGAGGCGATGGCCGAAGGGGTCCCGGTCGTCGCCTCGTCGTCCTCGTCTCTCCCCGAGGTCGTCGGGGACGCCGGACTCCTCCCCGACCCGTCCGACGTCTTCGCCATCGCGGGCGCCCTCGAGCGGGCCCACGACGACGCGGCCTTCCGCGCGAGGGCCGCGCGCGCGGGGCACGAGAGGGCCGCTCTCTTCACCTGGGACGCCGCCGCGGGGCGGACCCGGGAGCTCTTCGAGGAGGCCCTCGCTTGAGACGACTGCGGGTCGCGCTCGACGCGCGCAAGCTCCGCGACTTCGGGATCGGGACCTACGTCCGCGGGCTCCTCGGCGCCGCCGCCGCCCGGGGAGAGCACGACCTCGTCGCGCTCGTGCGTCCCGGCGACGCCCCCTTCCTTCCCCCCGGCGTCGAGGCCGTGACCTGCGAGGCCGCCGAGTACTCGCTCCGCGAGCCGGTCGCCGTCCGGCGGGCCCTCGCGCGGACGCGCTTCGACGTCTTCCACGCCCCGCACTACGTCGTCCCGCTTTTCCCGCCGGCCGCGACCGTCGTGACGATCCACGACCTGATCCACCTGAAGCGGCCCGAGCACGCGACGCTCCCGAAGCGGCTCTACGCGACGACGATGCTCCGGCGGGCTCTCCGTTCGGCGCGCGTCGTCCTCACGGTCTCGGAGGCGGTCCGTCGCGACCTCGCGGAGTTCGCGCCCTCCCGCGCGGCGAAGGTCCGGGCCGTCCCGAACGGCGTCGAGCCGCGCTTCCTCGCCTCGGTCGACGCGGCCGCGGTCGAGCGGGTCCGCCGTGCTCGCGGCCTCGACGCGCCCTACGTCCTCTTCCTCGGGAACGACAAGCCGCACAAGAACCTCCCGGGCCTCCTCGGCGCGTTCGTCCGGCTGGAGGAGCGCGGGCTCCCCCACCGGCTCGTCCTGGCCGGCGGCGCGCCCGAGCGCCGCGAGGCCCGCCGGTCCGCCGCCGCGGCCGCCGGGATCGAGGAGCGCCTCGTCGACCTCGGCGTCGTCCCAGACGAAGAGGTCGTCCCCCTCCTCGCAGGAGCCTCGGCGCTCGCGATGCCGTCGCTTCTCGAAGGGTTCGGCCTCCCGGTCCTCGAGGCGCAGGCCGTCGGGACGCCGGTCGTCTGCTCAGACCGCGGCGGCCTCCCGGAAGCGGGGGGCGACGCGGCCCTCTACGCCGACCTCGACGACCCGGCCGCGCTCGCCGAGACGCTCCGGCACCTCCTGACGGACGCCTCGCTCGCCGCGAGGCTCTCGGCGCGGGGGCGGGAGCGCGCCCGCACGTTCACGTGGGAGGCGACGTTCGAGAAGGTCGCCGCGGCGTGGCGGGACGCGGCGGAGGGGATTTGAAGGTCGCCCTCGTCCACGACTGGCTCACCGGAACGCGAGGCGGCGAGAAGGTCCTGCGCGAGCTGGCCCGCCTCTTCCCCGAGGCGCCGCTCTTCACGCTCTTCCACTTCCCCGGCTCCGTCCCGGCCCAGGTCGAGGCGCGCGAGGTCCGGACGACGTGGCTCCAGCGCGTCGTCTCGCCCCGGCGCGACTACCGCTCGCTCCTCCCGCTCTACTTCCTCGCCTGCGAGAGCTGGGACCTCTCGGGATTCGACCTCGTCCTCTCGACTTCCCACTGCGTCGCGAAGGCCGCGAAGCGGGGCCCGCGCGCGTTCCACCTCTGCTACTGCCACACCCCCGTCCGCTACCTCCACGACCAGTTCGACGACTACCTGCGCGGCCGCGGAGCGCTCGCTCGGGCCGCGGCGCGCCTCGCCCGCGCGCCGCTCCGCGCGCGCGACGTGGCGACCGTTTCGCGCGTCGACGCGTTCCTCGCGAACTCCGACAACGTACGGGAGCGGATCGCGCGCCTCTACGGGCGGACGGCTCGCGTCGTCCCGGCGCCGGTCGACGACCGTTTCTACGAACCGGCCCCCCGCGAGCGCCGCGGCCTCCTCGTCGTCTCGGCCCTCGCCCCGTACAAGCGCGTCGACGACGCGATCGCGGCCTCGGCGAGCCTGGGCCTCCCGCTCACCGTCGCCGGCTTCGGACCGGAGGAGCGGCGCCTGCGCGCCCTCGCCGGCGCGAACGTGACGTTTGCCGGCTCCCCGTCCGACGAAGAGCTGCGCGAGCTCTATCGGTCGGCCGAGCTCGTCCTGATGCCGGGCGAGGAGGACTTCGGGATCGTTCCCCTCGAGGCGCAGGCCTGCGCGACGCCCGTCGTCGCCCTCGGGAAAGGGGGCGCCCTCGAGACGATCGTCGACGGCGTCACCGGGGTCCTCTATCCCACTCCCGGGCCCGAGCCGCTCGCGAAAGCGATCGACCTCGCCCGCTGCACCCGCTTCGACGGAGAGCGTCTCGTCGCGAACGCGGCACGCTTCTCCGAGGCGGCCTTCCGGGCCCGGTTCCTCGACGCCGCGCGAGCGGCCCTCCTCGAGGCGGGACGCTCCGACCTCGCGGAGGGTCTCCCCCGCGCCGAACCGTAGAATCCGCACGGTGACCGCGTGATCCAGAACCAGGCCCGGCGGCTCCGAGCGACCTTCCTCGCGTCCGACGTCGCGGCCACGTGCGCGGCGCTCCTGGCCGCCTACGTCATCCGGTTCGAGACCGTCTGGCCGACGCCGCTCGGCGTCCAGCCGTTTGGGAACTACCTCCGGCTCCTCCCGGTCCTCGTCCTCCTCTGGCCCGTCGTCTTCTACTTCCATCGCCTCTATCCGCTCCGCCGGGAGCGCTCGTTCGTCGACGAGGCGCTCGCGGTCCTCATCGCTGCCTCGCTCGCGACGCTCCTCCTCGTCGGCCTCCTCTCCTTCTCCCGCGCCTTCGCCCTGCCGAGGACGCTCCTCGTCCTCTTCCTCGGTCTGGACGTCCTCTTCGTCTCGCTCGGCCGCTTCGCGATCTGGCGCTATCTCGAGAAGGTCTGGAGCGCAGGCGTCGGCGTCCGGCGGGCCCTCGTCGTCGGCGCGGGCGAGGCGGGGCGCGCCGTCGCCGACAAGCTCCTCGACCACCCCGCGGCCGGGATCAAGCCGGTCGGCTTCGCCGACGACGACCCGGAGCGGAAGGACGCCGAACACCGCGGGCTGCGCGTCCTCGGGACGACGGCGGACGTCCGGGCGCTTCTCGAGTCGCACCAGGTCGACACGCTCTTCCTCGCCCTCCCGGTCGACGCCTACCGGACGATGCTCCGGATCCTGAAGGACGTCGGCAACGAGATGGTCGACCTCCGCTTCGTCCCCGACCTCTTCCAGTTCGTCACGTTCCGGGCGGGGGTCGAGGACTTCGACGGGCTGCCCGTCATCAACCTCACCCAGCGCCCGCTCGAGGGGTGGAACTCGCTCGTGAAACGCTCGATCGACGTCGTCCTCTCCGCGGGAGGGCTCGTCGGCCTGTCGGTCCTCCTCCCGTTCGTCGCCCTCGCGATCTGGCTCGAGGACCGCGGGCCCGTCTTCTACACGCAGGAGCGGATGGGGCTCGACGGCCGCCTCTTCCGCATCCTGAAGTTCCGGTCGATGCGCGTCGGCGCGGAGGCCGAGACCGGGGCCGTCTGGGCGAGCGAGGGCGACACGCGCAGGACGCGCGTCGGCGCCTTCCTCCGGAGCACCTCGCTCGACGAGGTGCCGCAGCTCGTGAACATCCTCCGGGGCGACATGTCTCTCGTCGGCCCCCGCCCCGAGCGTCCCGAGTTCGTCCGCGAGTTCAAGGAGACGTACCCCCAGTACATGCTCCGGCACCGCGTGAAGGCCGGCCTCACGGGCTGGGCGCAGGTGCACGGCTGGCGCGGGAACACGAGCCTTTCGAAGAGGATCGAGTACGACCTCTACTACATCGAGAACTGGAGCCTCGCCCTCGACCTCCGAATCCTCTGGCTCACCGCGACCCGCAGCTTCCGCGACGAGAACGCCTACTGACGCCCCGACGCCGGGCATCCGCCGGGCGCCGCCCGCGAAGGGGGCCTACTTCTCCCGGACCCGAATCGTCCCCTTGAAGGTCTCCGCGACGAGGCGCGGCCCGGAGCGCGTCTCCTCGACCTCGGCCACGAGGCGGCCGCGTCGGCCGATCTCCTCGTCGAGGGCGACGCGGGAGCCCTTCGGGAGGAGGAGCTCGATCTCGCCCTTGTAGGTCTCGACGCGCAGGTCCCCGGCGACCCGCTCGAGCTCGGCCCGGACGTCGCCCTTGTAGGTCTCCACGTCGAGGCGGCCCGACAGCCCTGTGAGGCGCGCGACGCCCTTGTAGGTCTCGATCGAGACGTCCCCGCCGAGCCCCTCGACCGAGAGGCGCGACTTGTAGTCGGAAAGGTCGAGCGTGGCGCCCTGCGGGACGCGGATGTCGTACTCGA
>CAYVPO010000044.1:0-20634 GCA_964453825.1 uncultured Holophagales bacterium | reverse complement strand
CGGCACCCCGAGGGGCTCCCGAAGGACGGCCTGCCGCATGCGACGCGGACGACGGAGAACCTGATGTCGCTCCCGCTCTTCCCCGCGATGACGGAGGAGGACGTCCTCGACGTCGTTTCGGCGCTCCGGCGGGTCGTCGCCGCGGGACGGCGGCGCGCACGGAGCTGCCGTCAGTCGGCCGAAGAGGCTTCCACGGCCGGCAGGCGGCGGAGGATCCGGTAGAACGAGGAACGGCTGATGCCGAGGAGGCGGGCCGCCTCGAGGCGGTTCCCGCCCGTCTTCCGGAGCGCCTCCTCGAGCCGTGCCGGGGTCACGTCGACGATCGGGCTGCGGCCTCCCCGCGGCTCGCTCGCCGGGAGGAGCATCTGGGAGCGTCCCCAGAGCGCCCGGAAGTCCGTCGGTTCGAGGATCGGTCCGTCGCCGAAGACCGCCGCCTGCTCGACGGCGTGCTTCAGCTCCCGGACGTTGCCGGGGAACGGGTAGCTCGTCAGGAGCTCGAGGGCCTCCGTCGAGAGCGACCGTTCCGGCCCGCCCTGCTCCCGGAGCTTCCGGAGGAAGTGCTCCGCCAGCAGCGGGACGTCCTCGGGGCGCTCCCGGAGCGGCGGGACGAGGAGCTCCAGGGCCGAGAGCCGGTAGTAGAGGTCCTCGCGGAACTCCCGTCGTCCGATCGCAGCCTCCATGTCGAGGCTCGTCGCGGCCAGGACGCGGACCCTCACGTCGGTGACCCGGTTCTCCCCCACCCGGCGGACCCGCCCTTCCTCCAGGACGCGGAGCAGCTTCGCCTGCGCGGGGAGCGGGAGCGCCCCGATCTCGTCGAGGAAGAGGGTCCCCCGGTGCGCTTCCTCGAAGAGCCCCCGGCGCGCCTCGGTGGCGCCGCTGAAGGAGCCGCGCGCGTGCCCGAAAAGCTCGCTCTCGACGAGGGTGTCGGGGAGCGCTGCGCAGTTGACCGGGACGAACGGCGCCCCCTCGCGGTCCCCGAGGGCGACGATCAGGCGGGCGACGACGTCCTTGCCCGAACCCGTCTCCCCGCGAATGAGCACGGTGACGCCGAGAGGGGCGACGCGGGTCGCCCGCTCGACGAGCCGACACCAGGCTGCGGACCGGCCGACGGCAAACGCCGCCGCTTCACCGGGGACGACCATTCGGGCGAGTCTAGCCTCTCGACGGACGATTCGCGTTATCGTCCGCCCGTGTCGAGCGTTCGCCTCCTGCTCCTCGAGCCCGATCCGGCGCGGTCGGAGCGGCTCGTGCGATCGTTCGAGGAGCTGCGAACGCCGATCACCGTCGCGGCCACCGTCGAGGAGGTCGCCCTCGCGGCCGCCTCGGGCCCCGTCGTCGTCGCGGCGAGCGGACTCGGAGGAGGAGGCGCCGCACGCCTTCGGGCCCTCCGCGAGGACCCGAGGACGGCCGCGCTCGCCGTCCTCGCCGTCGCGCCGCGAGGAGCGGGGAGCCTCGCCGCGCTGAAGGCCGGCGCCGACGACGTCGTCCCCTGGCCCTCGCCCGCGCCCCTCCTGAGAGCGCGCCTCCGGGGGCTTCTCGCCGACGCGCGCGCCCGGGCCGAGTCCCACCGGACGGTCGCCGCCTTCGCAGGACTCCTCGAGGCGTTCGAGGCGCGGGAGCCCCACCGAATCGAGCACTCTTCGCGCGTCGGCCGCCTCGCGGCCGGAATGGGCCGGCGAGCCGGACTCTCGGAAGCCGAGGTCGAGCGGGTCCGGATCGGCGGCGTCCTCCACGACATCGGGACGGTGGCGATCCCCGACGGCATCCTCTACAAGCGCGAGCCGCTCACCGACGGCGAGCTCGCCGTCGTGAAGTCCCACCCGGTCATCGGGTTCAGTCTGCTTCGAGACGTCCCCGCGATGGAGCCGTACGGCCCCTTCGTCCTGCGCCACCACGAGCGGATCGACGGGTCGGGCTATCCGGACGGCCTGCGGGGCGCCGAGATCCCGCTCCCGGTGCAGCTCGTCGCCCTCGCCGACGCATTCGACGCGATGACCTCCTCGCGCCCGTACCGCGCCGTCCGGGACGACGGGCAGACGCTGGGCGTCCTCGAAGGGGAGGCGCGGCGCGGCCAGTGGGACCCCGCCCTCTTCCCGCTCCTCGTCGCCGAGGCCCAGGGGGTCTGACGGCCCGTTTTGACAAGGGGCGGCCCCCGTTGGGAGACTCCCCGCCCGGACACTGCCTCCTGCCATCCGGCGCGAGGCGGGCTCCGTACCACGATCGGCCAGGAGCACGCCGTCCCCCGACGACGGGGCGAGCCGGCCAAGGAGAAGCATGAGCACCGTCCTCGACCCGAAGGTCGCCCCCGCGTCCTCCGCCCGACCGAAGTTCAAGGTCGCCGACCTCTCCCTCTCCGAGCTCGGGCGGAAAGAAATCCGCCTCGCCGAGCAGGAGATGCCCGGCCTGATGGCCCTCCGCGAGCGCCACCGCGGCGAAAAGCCTCTCGCCGGGGAGAGGGTCATGGGGAGCCTCCACATGACCGTCCAGACGGCGGTCCTCATCGAGACGCTCGTCGAGCTCGGCGCGGACGTCCGCTGGGTCTCCTGCAACATCTTCTCCACGCAGGACCACGCCGCCGCGGCCGTCGTCGTCGGCCGGCCCGAGACCGGCGGGACGCCGGAGAGCCCGAAGGGGACCCCTGTTTACGCCTGGAAGGGCGAGACGCTCGAGGAGTACTGGTGGTGCACCCGAGAGGCGATCGAGTGGCCCGACGGAAAGGGGCCCACCCTGATCGTCGACGACGGCGGCGACGCGACGCTCCTCGTCCACAAGGGGCTCGAGTTCGAGACGGCCGGGAAGGTGCCCGCGTTCGACCCGAAGAACGACCCCGAGGAGTGGGGCGTCATCCTCGAGCTGATCCGGAAGGAGCTCGCGAAGGACGGGAAGGTCTTCTCGCGGCTCGCGAAGGCGATCCGCGGCGTCTCGGAGGAGACGACGACGGGCGTCCACCGGCTCTACCAGATGGAGAAGGACGGCACGCTCCTCTTCCCGGCGATCAACGTGAACGACTCCGTGACGAAGTCGAAGTTCGACAACGTCTATGGCTGCCGCCACTCCGTCGTCGACGGGCTGAACCGCGCGACGGACGTCATGCTCGGCGGCAAGGTCGCCGTCGTCCTCGGTTTCGGCGAGGTCGGCAAGGGGTGCGCCGAGGCGCTTCGCGGGCAGGGCTGCCGCGTCATCGTCACCGAGATCGACCCGATCTGTGCGCTCCAGGCCGCCATGCAGGGCTACGAGGTGAAGACGCTCGAGGACGTCGTCGCGACCGCCGACGTCTTCATTACCGCCACGGGCAACCTCGACGTCATCACCGCCGACCACATGGCGAAGATGAAGGACAAGGCGATCGTCGGGAACATCGGCCACTTCGACAACGAGATCGACATGGCCGGCCTGAAGAAGCTGCCCGGCGTCACGCGGATCAACATCAAGCCGCAGTACGACGAGTTCCGGTTCGCAGACGGTCACTCGGTGATGATCCTGGCCGAGGGGCGCCTCATGAACCTCGGCTGCGCGACGGGCCACCCGAGCTTCGTCATGTCCTCCTCGTTCACGAACCAGGTGATGGCGCAGATCGCCCTCGCGAAGAACGCGGGCGAGTACGGGAAGAAGGTCTACGTCCTCCCGAAGAAGCTCGACGAGGAGGTCGCCCGCCTTCACCTCGGCCACCTCGGCGTGAAGCTCACGACGCTGACGCCGAAGCAGGCCGGCTACCTCGGCGTCCCGGCCGAAGGGCCGTTCAAGCCGGACCACTACCGCTACTGACCGCCGCGAGGCGCTCCCGTTCGACCGAAGGCCCGGGGCGACCCGGGCCTTCGCCGTTCCGCACCCCGGCCGGGGCCCCGCCCGTCACCTCTCGCGCGGCGTGAGCACGATTCGCCCGAGCGTCGGCGGCTCCGCCGGCCCGTCTCGGGAAAGCCGCCGGAGGTGCTCGGCGAGGAGGTCGGCGTCGAGCGGCTCGGCGCCCTCGAGCCGCCGCCCGGAGGCCAGCTCGGCGTGTCCGTCCCCGCCGGCGGCGAGGAAGCTCGAGGCGGCGACACGGTACGTCGCCTCGTCCCGGAGCGGCGTGCCGGCGACCCGGACCGCGAGAAGGTGGCGTCCCACCGGCGCACCGAGGTCGGCCTCGAGCGTCACTCCCGAGAGCTGCAGGAGACCGCCCGTTCTTCGTCCGATCGCCGCGAGGCTCCTCTCGAGCACCGCCCGAAGCCGGGTCCCTTCGAGCTCCAGCGTCGCCACGCGGTTCCCGAACGGCAGGACGGCCGCGACGTTCCGCGCCGAGAGCGGTCCTCCGGGGAGCGGGGCGCGGAGGCTCGAGCCGGGGACGAGCGCGACGTCCGCGCCCGTCCCCGCGCGGAACGCGTCGGCCACGAGGTTTCCGAGCGGCGTCTCCCGCTCCGCGCTCCCGGTCTCGTCGAGCGGGGCGTCGAGGGCTCCGGCCGGAGCCGCGAGCTCCTTCTCCAATCGGGCCATGAGCTCCCTTTCCGTCTCCGAGAGCTCCGGGTCGGGGACGACGAGCGCGTCGACCGGGTGCACCGCGACGCTCGTCGAGACCCGGCCTCCCCGCTTCTCGAGCGTCAGGCCGACGACCGACCCGAGGTTCCCGTTCGGCGCGGCAATCGGGCGCCCTCCGATCCATCGGACGACCGAGACCGTCTCGGACTCCTCTTCCGTCAGGATGGCGTCGACCTCCGGGACCTCCGCGAGGATCCGTCGGTTCACCTCGAAGCCGGCCTGCGTCAGGACGACGATCGCGTCGGCCCCTTCCCGCCGCAGCGCCGCCGCCTCGCGCGCCGCCGCCCGGACGAGGTCAGCCTGCCGGACTGCCCTTTCGGGCGTCGTCGTGCCGAGATCGTCCGTGAGCCCGAGGAAACCGACGGCGAGCCCACCGACCCGGACGATGCGGCGCGTCGGGAGCGCCGCGAACGGACGCCCCTCCTCGTCGACGAGGTTGGCCGTGATCCAGGGGAACCGCGATCGCCTCACGAGGCGTTCGGCGTGGGCGGCACCGAAGTCGAAGTCGTGCTGGCCGAACGTCGCGAGGCCGACTCCGACGCGCCCGAGGGCGTCGACCATCGGCTCTCCGCGGAAGACGCCGCCGAAGAGCGTGCCGCCGGCGAGGTCCCCGCCGAAGACCAGGAGCGTCTCCGCCTCTCCGCCTCCGAGTCGGTCGACGACCGTCTTCAGGCGTGCGACCCCGCCCCTCTCGCCGTGCCGGTCGACGACCGGCCCGATCTCGTGCGCGTCCGTGACGTAGAGGACGGTCGCGCGCGGCGCGGACGCGCAGCCGAGCCAGAGCGGCAGCCCGAGACGAAGGAAGGCCCCGCCGACCCTCACGGGAGGCGAGGCCTCGCGCCGTCGCAGGCGGGCACCGGCCTCAGCCCTTCCGCGGCCAGTACTCCGGCTCGACGTCGTCCCGGACGACCGTCGTCCCGGCCTCACCCCGGAGCATCCGGGCCGTATCCTCGAGAGCCCCGATGCAGGCCGCCTGGCCGGTCGCCTCGGCGAACTCGCACGCGGCCTGGACCTTCGGCCCCATCGAGCCGGCCGGGAAGGAGTACTTCCGAAGCTCGCCGACCGAGACCTTCTTCAGGGCCCGCGCCTCGGGAGTCCCCCAGCCCACGTAGACGGCGTCGGCGTCCGTCGCCATGACGAACGCGTCCGCGCCGACCTCGCGCGCCAGGAGCGAGGAGGCGAGGTCCTTGTCGATGACGGCCTCGATCCCCTTCAGCTTCCGATCGGGGCCGTACATGGTCGGGATGCCTCCGCCGCCGGCGAAGATCACGACCGTCCCCTTCTCGAGGAGCCACTTCACCGGCCGGATCTCGAAGATCCGCTTCGGGTGCGGCGACGGGACGACCCGCCGCCATCCGTTGCCGTCCGGCTTGAAATGCCACCCCTTTTCGGCGGCCATCCGGTCGGCGTCTTCCTTCGTGTAGACCGGGCCGATCGGCTTCGTGGGGTTCCGGAACGCCGGATCGGCGGGGTCGACCTCGGTCATCGAGAGGATCGTTGCGAAGGGACGCTCGAACGGGAGAAGGTTCCCCATCTCCTGCTCGATGACGTAGCCGATCATCCCTTCCGTCTGCGCGCCGAGGACGTCGAGCGGGTACGGCTCGACGTGGGCGTAGGCCGACTGCTGGAGCGCCAGGAGCCCCACCTGCGGGCCGTTCCCGTGAGAGATGACGATCTCGTTGTCGTTCGCGACCGGCGCGAGCGCCTCGCAGGCCCTCCGGACGTTGGCCCGCTGGTTCTCCGCCGTCATCGGCTCCCCGCGCTTGAGAAGGGCGTTCCCCCCGAGGGCGACGACGACCCGCATGGCTCTACTCCTTGTCTTCCATCGTGCCGAGCCCCCGGCGGCGACGAGAAGCCGGGGGCACGGGGGCTTTGCTGATCATGTTCTCGGGGGACCCGGACGCCGGGTTGACTTCGTCTTCGCTTCGCGGTCCCCGAACCCCTCCGCGCGAGCTTGCTCTCAGGCCAGCGTCGCCACGAGGACGGCCTTGATCGTGTGCAGCCGGTTCTCGGCCTGGTCGAAAACGACGGACGCCGGCGACTCGAAGACCTCGTCGCTCGCCTCCATCGCGTCGATGCCGAACTTCTTGAAGATCTCCTCGCCGACCTTCGTGTCGCGGTTGTGGAACGACGGGAGGCAGTGGAGGAACTTCGCCTTCGGGTTTCCCGTCGCCGCCATGAGCGCCGCGTTCACCTGGTACGGGAGGAGGAGCTTGATCCGCTCGGCCCAGACCGAGTCGGGCTCGCCCATCGAGACCCAGACGTCGGTGTGGACGAAGTCGACGCCCGCGACGGCCGCCTTCGGGTCCTCGGTGAGCGTCACCTTCCCGCCGGAGGCGGCGGCCAGCTCGTTCGCTCTTGCGACGAGCTCCTCGACCGGCCAGAGGTGCTTCGGAGCGCCGAGGCGGACGTCCATCCCCATGAGCGCGCCGCCCAGCATGAGGGTGTTCCCCATGTTGTTCCGGGCGTCGCCGAGGTAGGCGTAGGAGATCTGCCCGAGCGGCTTGTCCGAGTGCTCGCGCATCGTGAGGAGGTCGGCGAGGATCTGCGTCGGGTGGAACTCGTCGGTGAGGCCGTTGTAGACCGGGACGCCGGCCCACTTCGCGAGCTCCTCGACGATCGCCTGCCCGTAGCCGCGGTACTCGATGGCGTCGTACATCCGCCCGAGGACCCGCGCCGTGTCCTTCATCGTCTCCTTCTTCCCGATCTGCGAGCCGGAGGGGCCGAGGTAGGTGACGTTCGCGCCCTGGTCGTAGCAGGCGACCTCGAAGGCGCAGCGCGTGCGGGTCGAGTCCTTCTCGAAGATCAGGGCGACGTTCTTCCCGCCGAGGCGCTTCACCTCGGTCCCCGCGTACTTGGCCCGCTTCAGGTCGCGCGCCAGGTCGAGGAGATGGAGGATCTCCTTCCGGGAGAAGTCGTGGATCGTCAGGAAGTGGCGGTTCTTCAGGTTGAACGACATGGGTCCTCCGGCGACGGCTTTCCCCTGGCGGCGGCGGGACCGCTCCGGGCACCTCCCGCGAGGCTCCTTCCGGACGTCCGTCGAGCGCGCGCCGCCCCTCCCCGGGGCGAAAGCCGGATTCTAGAATGGAAGACCGTTTGACCGCGCCCCCTGTCCGGAAATACGCTTACCGGCTATGAAGCGGGACTTTGCGACCTCCGGAACGACCCTCGTGCTCGCCGCGGCCCTCGGCGCCGCCCTCCTCACCCAGGCGGCCTGCAAGAAAAGCGGACCCGACATCAAGATCGGCGTCGTCGCCGAGCTGAGCGGGGACATCTCGGACATCGGCGGCACCTGCAAGAAGGCCGCGGAGCTGGCCGTCACCGAAATCAACGAAGCCGGCGGCGTCGAGGTCGCGGGGACGAAGCACCTCCTCCGCCTCGTCATCGAGGACAGCCAGGGGGCTGCCGAGCCGGCGGCGGAGGCGGTGAAGCGCCTCGTCGACCAGGAGAAGGTCCTCGCCATCGTCGGGCCGAACGCGAGCCTCGGCGCGGTTCCGGCCGCCAAGGTGGCCGCGGAGAAGCAGACGCTCCTGGTCTCGCCCTGGGGCACCGCCCCGCGCGTGACGGTGGACGACACCGGCGCGCCTCGCAAGTGGGTCTACCGGACCTGCTTCACCGACGCCTTCCAGGGGTCGGCGCTCGCGAAGTTCGCGGCGGCCTACATGAAGGCGACGAAGGCCGCGGTCCTCTACAACCCGGCGTCCGAGGCCCCGCGCAGCCAGGCCGAGCTGATGAAGAAGGAGTTCGAGGCGCGCGGCGGCCAGGTCGTCGCGTTCGAGACCTACGCGACCGGCGACAAGGACTTCTCGGCGCAGTGGAAGAAGATCGCCGAGGCCGCGCCCGACGTCGTGTTCCTTCCGAGCTACTACGGGGAGATCCCCGAGCAGATCCGCCAGGCCCGTGCGGCCGGCGTGAAGGCCCCGTTCCTCGGCAGCGACACGTGGACGAGCTCCGAGCTCCTCAAGAGCGCCGCGGAGGTGGACGGGGCGTTCTTCTGCGCGCACTACAACCCGGACGCCATGGAAGACAAGGTCGGCATCTTCCGCGGGGCCTACGAGAACCGCTACGACAAGGAAGTGCCGGACGACGGCGCCGCCCTGACGTACGACACGATCTACCTCCTGAAGCAGGCGCTCGAGACCGCCGCCCGAGAGGACCGCGAGGCGGTCCGCGAGGCCTTCTCGAAGATCTCGAGCTTCGACGGCGTGACGGGCCGGATCGTCTTCAAGGGAGGGTCCCCCGACCCGGTGAAGAGCGTGGTGATCAAGCAGTTCAAGGCGGGAAAGATCACCTTCGTGACGAACATCGACCCCGACTGACGGAGCGGACGGCCGCGACCCGGACGGATCGTCGGGCCCGCGCGAGCGGGCCCTTCGTGTTTCTCCCCTTTCCGGCGGCGCCCCGGGCTTCGCGTTCGCGCCGTCCGCCCGCCGGGGCGGCCGCGGCCTATCATCCGGACCTGTCCCGGAGGAGGTCCCCATGAGAGTCTTCGTCACCGGAGCCACCGGACACATCGGCTCGGCCGTCGCGGCCGCGTTCGCCCGCGCGGGGCACGAGACCTGCGGTCTCGTCCGGGACCCGCGAAAGGTCGCGTCCCTCGAGGCCGCGGAGGTCGTCCCGGTCCTCGGCACGATGGAGGAGCCCGACGCCTGGCGGGAGGTCGCGGGGCGCTGCTCGGTCCTCGTCCATTGCGCCGTCGACTCGTCGGACCGCTCGTGGGACCTCCACCGCGCCGCGCTCGGCGCGCTGCGCGACGCCTCCCGAGACCGCCTCGACCGGGTCCTCCTCGCCACGAGCGGCGTCTGGGTCTACGGCGACACCGGTGAGGCCGCGGTCGACGAGTCGACCCCGCTCGACCCGCCCACCTTCTCCGCCCCGCGGCCCGCCGTCGACGCCGCGGTCCTCTCCTGGAACGGTGCCGGGCTTCGGACGCTCGTCATCCGCCCCGGTTGCGTCTACGGAGGCGGAGGGAGCCTCACCGCCGCGTGGTTCGAAAGCGCCGCGCGGGAGGGCGCCGCGCGGATCGTGGGGGACGGCGAGAACCGGTGGGCGATGGTCCACCGCGACGACCTCGCAGACCTCTACGTCCGGGCCGCGGAGTCGGGCCTCGGCGGCGAGGTCCTGAACGCGACGGACCGGAGCCGCGCCACCGTCCTCGAGTGCGCCCGCGCCGCGAGCCGCGCCGCCGGTGCGGAGGGGCGCGTCGAGCACATGCCGGTCGAGCAGGCCGTCGCCGCGATGGGCCCGTTCGCGACCGGCCTCGCGCTGAACCAGCACGTCGCGTCGTGGAAGGCGGTCCGCCGGCTCGGCTGGACCCCTCGCCACGCCGGCTTCGTCGACGAAGCGCCCCGCCTCTTCGCGGCCTGGCGGGCCTCCCGTCCGGAGGCCGCGTGAGCGCCCCCGCGATCGGCTCGGTCGGCTGGCTCGACCTCACGGTCGAGGACGCCCCGCGCCTCCGCGACTTCTACGCCGCCGTCACGGGATGGCGCCCGGAGCCGGTGCCGATGGGGGACTACTCCGACTGGGCGATGATCGACCCGGCGTCGGGCGAGGCGCGCGCCGGGGTCTGTCACGCGCGCGGCGGGAACGCCGGCCTCCCGGCCGCCTGGCTCGTCTACGTCGTGGTGGCCGACCTCGACGCGAGCCTCGCGGCCGCCGCGGCCCGCGGGGGGGAGCTGCTTCTCGGGCCGAAGGCGATGGGGGAGAGCCGCTACGCGGTCCTCCGCGACCCGGCCGGGGCCGCCTTCGCCCTCTGGCAGAACGGCGCCTGACGCCGATGGCTCCCCCGACGAAACGCGCCCCGGCCCTCGCCGCGATCTGAGTTTCGGAATGGGCCGTACAATCCGGGAAACGGTCTCGCATTGAACGTCCTTCTCAGACCTCCCGAGTTCGATCACTACTCCGTCTCCCGCGTCCTGGGCGAGGGGGGAATGGGGATCGTCTTCCTCGCGGAGGATCGCCGGACGCACCTGCCGGTCGCCGTCAAGGTGATGTCGCGGAGCCTGACCGACCCCGAGCTCCAGGCGCGGTTCATGAAGGAGAACCAGATCCTGGCCTCGCTGAACCACCGGAACATCGTCCGGTGCTACGAGATCACCCGCTCGCGCGAGGGGCTTCCGACGATCGTCATGGAGTACGTGAAGGCGGTCGACTTCGGCGCCTTCGAGGGCCGGCCGTTCCCCGAGCTCATCCCCCTCATGGTCCAGGCCGCGATGGGGCTCGCGTACCTCAAGGAACGGAACATCCTCCACCGCGACCTCTCGCCGAACAACATCATGGTCACCCTCCAGGACGAGCGGCGCCTCGTGAAGATCCTCGACTTCGGCGTCGCGAAGGTCCTCCAGGAGGGGAGCGGCGGCGAGCTGACGCAGACCGGCGAGTTCCTCGGCAAGCTCGCCTACGCCTCGCACGAGCTCCTGACGTTCGGGCAGGTCGACTTCCGGAGCGACATCTACTCGCTCGGCGTCATCTTCTTCCGCCTCCTGACGAAACGCCGCCCGATCAACGTCCAGAACTCGAGGAACTACCTCGAGTGGGTCATGGCCCAGGAGAACCGCGGTCCGATCGACTTCGCCGCCCCCGAGGGGAACCCGGCGATCCCCGAGCCGCTCCAGGCGCTCGTCCTGAAGATGCTCGCGAAGAAATCCGAGGACCGCCCGCAGGGGTACGAGGAGATCATCGACGCCCTCGTCGCCGCCCAGTCGGAGGCAGAGAAGGGCGGCCTCGTCCCGGACCCCGAGACGGTCTCGACCCTCCCGTCTTCCGAGACGCACCACTCGACCTCCGGCTCCGCCGGGACTCCGGCTTCCCCGGCACCTCACTTCGACGACGGCGCGTTCCCCTTCACCGAAGCCGAGACGAAGGCCCCCTCACCCGCGTCGCGGCTCGGGGCCTCGGATTTCCCCCCTCCGGCGCCGGCTCCGAAAGCTGCCCCCTCCTCGAAGATGCCCGACTGGCTCGAGCAGGCCGACTACAACGAGCAGATGCAGGTCATCAGCGAGAGCAAGCAGGGGATCCCCCGCTCGCCGGTCGTCCACCCCGCGTTCGGCGTCGAGTCGCGCCCGCGGCCGGTCCGGCGCGACACGGAGTCGATCCGGGTCCGCAAGGACGAGGCCGCCGGCAGGAAGCGGAAGGCCCTCCTGGTGACGCTCCTCGTGGTCGCGGTTCTCGGCGGAGGCGCGTGGGCCGGCTGGACGTTCTACGTGAAGCCGAACCTCCCCTCCTCCTCGCCCGAGGCCGCCCTTCCCGCCCCGCCGCCCTTGGCGCCCGCGGTCGCGGTCCCGCCCGCGTCCGAGACCGCGCTCCCGAAGCCGGCTCCGGAGCCGGCAAAGCCCGTGAGCCGGGCCGCGAAGCTCGGTCCGGCCGAAAGGCGCCTCGTCGACACGAACGTCGTCGGCTTCTACCCTTCCGCCGACACGACGGGGAGAGGGCTCAGCCTCATCCTGGAGTTCCGCCAGCCCGCGAACGTCTCCGGCCTGAAGTCGGCCCGGATCGTCTCGGCCTCCGACGCCTCCGGACGGAGCGTGCCGGGCGTCGCCGGGACCACGGCCGAGATCCGCTGGAACATCAGCGACGACCCGACGAGCCTGGTGCGCGTCCGCCTCTTCGCCGTCGGCGAGGAGGCCGCCGCGGCCGCCGCCTCTCTCCGCTCCATCTCCGTGGAGATCGGGGCGGCGACGATCCGCGCGAAGTTCGACCAGCGGGTCCTCTCGAGGTAAACGCCGTGGCGGCGCCCGCCTCCGGACGCTCCCGTTCGTCGCGGGCGCGGCAGGCGCCGCGTTCGGGCTTCGCGGGGTCCGCTCCCGCCGGCCGATCGTGGCGGTGACGTTCCGGGAGGCGGGACCGGGCGACATCCCCGCCCTCCTCCCGATGATGCGGGCGCTCTGGGAGCACGAGGGAATCCCGTTCGACGCGGGGCGCGTCGAGCCGCCGCTCCGGGAGCTCCTCGCCGGCGCCGCGCTCGGCCGCGTCTGGCTCGCGCTCTCGGGCGACGCCGTCGTCGGCTACGCGATGGGGACGTGGGGATTCAGCACCGAGCAGGGGGGCCGCTTCCTGCTCCTCGACGAGCTCTTCGTCCTCCCGGACTTCCGCGGGCGCGGGTTCGGCCGGTCGGCGCTCTCGTTCGTCGAGGAGGCCGCTCGCGCCGCCGGAGGACGCGCCGTGCGGATCGAGGTCGCCGAGGAGAACGACGGCGCGCGCAGGCTCTACCGCGGGGAGGGCTACGTCGACCCGCGCCGGCTCTTCCTCGCAAAGAGGCTGCCCGAACGCTGAGGCCTCGCCGCGCCGGGACGCTCCGGGGCCTACACTCCACGCGGAGACGCGACCGCGACGTGCCGCTCAGACGCATCGAGATCGAGGGCTTCCGGGGGATCCGGCGGATGACGCTGGACCTGGACGAGACGACGGCGCTGATCGGGGAGAACTCCTGCGGCAAGACGAGCGTCCTCGACGCGCTCGAGCTCGCCTTCGGGCATCGTGGCGCCCCGCCCGCCTTCTCGCCCCTCGACTTCCATCTCCCGGTCGGGACTGCGGCTCCGGTCGAGAGGATCTCGATGCGGTTCACGTTCGCCGAGGACGGGGGGCGCGAGACCGTCGCCGAGCTCACCGCCCCGCGCGCCCCCGACGGCTCCCCCGCCGTCGCCACGGCCCGCCTCACGGACCGCCTGGGCCGCGAGCTGAGCCCGGGCGACGGGGAGGCCGTCGAGACGTTCCGCCGGCGGCATCCTGTCCTTCGCGTCCGCTTCAACCGGCCTCCGCGGACCGCGCCGGTGGAGATCGACCTGGAGGCCCCTGCGCCCGGACCGGGGGAGAGCGCACCGGCCGCCCCCCCGCTCGTGCCCGGGGAGGCCGGCGAGGGCGAGGTGACCCGGAAGCTCCGCCGGACGGTCGAGAGCGCCTACCGGAAGTTCTCGGGCTCCTGGCGACCGCATCCCGAGGAGCTTCGGGAGCCGATCGCGGCGGCCCGCGCGCTCGCCGAGCGCTGGGTCGAGCGCCTTCGCCTTCCGCCCCGTGCCCCCGGCGGAAGGACGACCGAGATCCTCGCCGAGACGCCGGTCCTCCTCGGCGCCACCGACCCGCTCCGCGCCGAGTCGCGAGAGGGGACCGGCATGCAGAGCCTCGCGCTCCTGATGCTCCTCGGCGCGGTCCTCGACGCCGAGAACGGCTCCCCCGTCGACGTCGGCGCCGAGCCGCTCGTCCTGATCGAGGAGGCGGAGACCCACCTTCACCCGATCCTGGCCGCTCGGGTCTTCGGGCTGATCGACCGCGTCGCCGGGCAGAAGATCCTGACGACGAACTCGGGCGACCTCCTCGCGTCGGTGCCGCTTCACTCGATCCGGCGGCTCG
The DNA here is from genome assembly GCA_964453825.1 of uncultured Holophagales bacterium. Taxonomy (GTDB): domain Bacteria; phylum Acidobacteriota; class Thermoanaerobaculia; order UBA5066; family UBA5066; genus UBA5066. The sequence continues at coordinate 6,777 of CAYVPO010000044.1, read as the reverse complement.
TCCGGACCGGGGGGGGCGTCGCCGTCCACGGCCTCGCCGAGGGGGCGCTGACGGTCGACGAGATGCGGCGCGTCGGCTACCACATCCGCGTCAACCGGGCCTCCTCGGTCTTCGCCCGCTGCTGGCTCCTCGTCGAAGGGGAGACCGAGTCGTGGCTCCTCCCCGAGATCGCCCGGCTCGTCGGGTACGACTTCCCCGCCGAGGGAGTCCGCTGCGTCGAGTTCGCCCAGTGCGGCATCGCGCCGCTCGTGAAGATGGCGCGCGGCCTCGGGATCGAGTGGCACCTCCTCGCCGACGGAGACGACGCCGGACGGCACTACGTCCGGGCGGCCCGCTCCTTCCTCCAGGGAGAGCCCGATCGCGAACGCGTCACGGGCTTCCGGGAGCGGGACGTCGAGCACCACCTCTGGGGATCCGGCTACGCCGACGTCTATCGGTCCGCCGCCCGCCGGGCCGGAGTGTTTCCGTCGCTCTTCGGCCGCCGGCGCATCCCGACGACCGCGATCATCGACCGCGCGCTCAAGGCGCACGGCAAGCCGCGCATGGCGCTCGAGGTCGCCGAGGCGATGGCCGTGCCCGGCTCGCCGGGAGTTCCCCTCCTCCTTGCGTCGGTCGTCGAGAAGGCCGTCCGCCTCGCCCGCTTCTCCACCTGAACGGGCGGGAGACCGGCGCCGGACCTATCCGGCGAGAAGCGGGATGGCGTCGGTGAGGCGCGCCACGTGCAGCACCGGCCCGGGGAGCGGACGGCGGGAGGGGTTGTAGAGGACGGGAAGCCACCCCGCCCCCTTCGCGCCGACGGCGTCGGTCTCGTAGTGGTCGCCGAGGTAGAGCTTCCGGCGGCCGTCGGCCCCTTCGGCGCCGCACGCCGCGCGGACAGCGGCGTCGAAGATCGCGCGGGCCGGCTTCATGGCGCCTACCTCCTCGGAGAGGACGACGTGCCTCACCCACCGCTCCAGGCGGAAGCGCGCCACCTTCGCCCGCTGCAGCTCCCGGAAGCCGTTCGAGAGGACCCCGACCTCCCCCTCCTTCGAGGCGGCCGCGAGAAGCTCCTCGGCCCCCTCGTTCAGCCGCCACGCCCCTCGGTAGCGGTCGAGGTAGAACGCGCCCGCTTCGTCCGCCGCCTCCGGGTCGCGTCCGAGCTCCGCGAGGGGATCGGCGAAACGGCGGCGGTGGAGCTCTGCCCTCCCGATCTCCCCGCGACCGTAGGTCGCCCAGAGGCGTCCGTTCGCGCGGCGGTACGCGGCGAGCCAGTCGGCGAACGCGACGGGCCCGAAGACGTCCCGCTTCTCTTCGAACGTCTCCTCCTGCGCCCGCGCCTCCGCCCCCGCGTGGTCGAGCAGCGTGTCGTCCAGGTCGAAGAAGAGCAGCCCCCTCACCCCGTCATCCTCCCACACTCCCCCACCGATGGTGCCAGGCGTGAAATCGTGTATTGTTTTCGGACCCCGGCTCCGGCGCCCGTCCTTGCTCGCCCTCGGCCCCGCGCGTCGCGGTCGGCGCCGCGCAGCACGGCCCCCGATCGGCCTCAGGCCGAGAGCAGCTTTCGCAGCTCCGCCAGGCGGCGCGCTTCGGCGGAGTCTTCGGCGAGACGCCGCTCGAGGTGGGCCACGTCGCGGGAGATCGTCGAGGGGTCCCGCCCGAAGAACCGGGCGGTCTCGGCGAGCGGGATCCGGCCGAGCTCCCGGCCGAGGAGCGCACAGAGGCTCCGGACTCGCGAGAGGCTCCGGAGGCGCGACGGTCCCGCCAGGTCGGCCACCGCGACCTCTTCGTGCGCGGCGACGGCCTTCACGACGGCGTCGACGGTGAGCGAACGCCGGACGAGATCCTCGCGCCCCGCCCCGGCGAGCGCGGCCCGGACGAAGTCCTCCCCTCCGAGGACCGCCCCGAAGCGCGCCTCATCGGGGTCGTAGCGCCCCGCCGTGGAGCCTGCGACGAACTCCTGGAAGAGCCGTCGCGCCTTCTGCCGACCGCCGGCGAGGAGCCCGAGGACCTCCGAGGAGGCGAGCCACGTCGGGCCCGCGGAAAGGTACGCACCGTGGCTCGACCAGGGGAAGTCCTCAGGCCGGGCCGCGAGGCGCGCCTTGACCGGGTTCCGGTGGATGTACCGGACGACCTCGAGGAGATACGCCTCGTGGTCGACGACGACCCCCTGGAAGCGTCCCTGGAAGAGGTGCCCGGATCGCTCCCAGCGACGGTTGAAGTACTGCGCGTACCTCGAGTGGACGTCGTGGACGAGGCGGGAGATCGGGGCGGCCCCCGTCTGCAGCGCGAGGTGGACGTGGTTCGGCATGAGACACCACGCGAACGCACGCGCCCCGTAGCGACCGCACGCCTCTCCGAGGAGGTCGAGGTACTTCGTGCGGTCGGCGTCGTCCCGGAAGAGGGGCCGGCGCTCGTTCCCGCGGGCGACGACGTGAGTGACCGTGCCGGTCGAATCGAGGCGGGGAGGTCTCGGCATGCCCTAACAATACACGATTTCACGCCTGGCACCGAGGCCGAAGGCACCGAGGCCGAAGGGCGGTGCGCCGTCCGGGTCAGGCGAGGTCGACGCGGTCGAGGAACGCGACGACGACGGAGCGGACGGGCGCCGTCGCGGAGCCGACGACCTGGCGCGCGCCGGTCCCCTCGTCGAGGACGAGGACCGGGTCGCCGGGCCCGACCCCGATCGCGTCGAGGGCGACGACGTAGTCGCCCGTCTCGGCGCCGTCCGCTCCGGTGCGGGCGACGACGAGCAGCTTCTTCCCTTCGAAGAACGGGTGGCGGATCGTCGCGGTGATGTCGCCGATGACGCGGCCCGTGATCACGCCTTCTCCTTCGCCGGAAGGTGGAGCGCGTCGACGATGCCGACGACGGCGTGGTCGACCGGGACGAACCAGGGATCGAGGAGGAGCGCCGCCTCGCGCCCCCCTTCGTAGGCGACGAGCTCTCCCTCCCCCGCCATCCGCGTCGGGTCGGCGGCGACGAGCGTCTTTCCCTTCGGCGCGCCGTCCTTGCCGAGCGGCTGGAGGAGGAGCATCGGAACTCCCTCGAGCCCGGGCGTGACGACGCACGGGACGACGCGGCCGATGACGCGCCCGAGGAGCACTACGAGGCCTCCTCTCCGCCGAGGTCGACGAAGCGGCTCGCGACGTACGCGGTGGAGAGGGCGCTCTCGCGGGCGAGGGCGTCGTGGGGGCGCGCGAGGACGCGGTGCGAGGCGAGAGCGGACGGCGCGAGGGCCGCCGTGACGATCTCGACCGCGGCCTCCAGCTCGTGGAGGTCGCCGCGGAAGAGCGCGAGCCCCTTGCCGGCGAGACCGGAGTCGCTGAGGCGCACCTCGACGAGGTCGACGAGCGTCCCCTTCAGCGCCTTCTCGCACGCGAGGACGACGGAGGAGGCCGTCGCCGTCTCGAGGATCAGGAGCGCGCCCGCGCCGTCGTCTCCGCGCCGCCCCTCGAGCGCGTCGAGGAGCCGTGGGTGGACGTCGGCGAGGTAAAGATGGTCGAGGAGGTGCCCCTCGGCGCGGGCGAGCCCCTCCGCGAGCGCCTCCTCGACGGAGGCGGGCGTGCCGCCGAGAAGCGTCAGGTAGCGGCCGGCCGTGACGCTCCCCGCGCGGAAGAAGGCGACGGGGGCCTTCTTCAGCATCGCGTCCGTCGCGTCGAGCCCCGCGGGGATCTCGGCGAAGTCGAGGACGGCGAGGGCGGCGGCGCGCTTCATCGGGCTCGTGAGCAGGTCGCGGGACGCGACCTGAGAGCTTCAGCGTGCGCGAAGTGCGTGGCCATCTACGTGATCCGGAAGTTGTCGACGAGGACGCAGCGGCGCCAACGCGAAAAGCTGCGCGGCGACGTGAGCCCCTCGCCCGTCGGGCTCGCGATCGTGAACGAGGAGAAGCCCTCGCCGTCGAGGCCGAGGCCCGCCTGCGAGCGGCCGTTCTTGACGAAGATCGAGGCGTCGCACTCCTTCGCCATCCGCGAGAGGGCGTCGAGGTTCCGCGAGTGCATGACGAAGGTGTGCCGGTTGCGCCCCTCGACCGGGACCGCGAGGTCGATCGCCGCGTCGACGCTCGGGACGCGGCAGACGGGCATGACCGGCATCATCTGCTCGGTCCAGAGGAGCGGGTGGTCCGCGTCGACCTCGACGACGACCATCCTCACGGAGTCGGGGGCGGAGATCCCCATCCTCCGGAGGATGACGTTCGCGTTCTTCCCGATGAGGTCCTTGTCGACCCAGGCGTGCTCGCGCGGCCCGGCCATCTTCGTGAAGATCGCCTTCTCGAGCTCCTTCAGCCGGTCCTTCCCGATCAGGACGGCGCCCGCCGCGACCATCGCGCGGATCAGCTCGTCCGCCACCTTCGCGACGACGAGGACCTCCTTCTCGTCGACGCAGATGACGTTGTTGTCGGTCGAGCCGCCGAGGACGATGTCCCGCCCCGCCTTCGCGAGGTCGGCCGTCTCGTCGACGACGACGGGCGGGTTGCCCGGCCCGGCGCAGATGGCGCGCTTGCCGCTCGCCATCGCGGCCTTCACGACCGCCCCTCCGCCGGTGACGACGAGGAGGCGGATGCCGGGGTGCTTCATCACCTCCTGCGCCGACTCGAGCGACGGCGCGGAGACGCCCGTCACGACGTCGGGGGGGCCGCCCGCGGAGACGATCGCCTTGTTCAGGAGGGCGATCGTCCGGATGGAGCACTCCTTCGCGGACGGGTGGACCGAGAAGACGACGGCGTTCCCCGCCGCGAGCATCCCGATGGCGTTGCAGGTGATCGTCGACGTCGGGTTCGTCGACGGCGTGAGCGCGCCGATGACGCCGAACGGCGCCGGCTCGATCAGCGAGAGTCCGTGGTCGCCCGTCACCGCCGAGGGGTAGAGGTCCTCGAGGCCGGGAGTCCTCTCCGTGACGAGGGCGTTCTTGACGACCTTGTCCTCGTACCGCCCGAGACCCGTCTCCTCCCACGCGGCCTTCGCGAGGGCGGCGCCGTTCTCACGCATCGTGGCGCGGATCGCCTCGATCACCTTCGCACGGACCCGGAGCGGCAGCGCGACGAACCGGGGCTGGGCCTTGCGCGCCGCCTCGACGGCGGCGTTCACGGTCGGGTGGATCCCCATCGGGGCGGCGGAGTCCCCCGCCGCCGCGCCGCCGGCGGGCGACGCGGCGGACGCCGGCTTCCCGTCGAGGTCCGCCACGATGCGTCGGGCGATCGCCTCGATCTCGGCTTCGGTCAGGCGCGCGGCCACGTCACTTCCTGTACTTCACGTCGCCGCCGACGTCCCAGGAGTCGACGATCGCCATGACGACGGCGTCGACGGGGCGCTTGTCGGTGGCGACGGTCTGCCGCGCCGAGCTCCCCGCGGCGATCAGGACGACCTCCCCGGGGCCCGCGCCGACGGCGTCGGCCGCGACGAGGACGGTCGCCCCCTCGCGGGCCTCCTCGTCCACCGGGCGGACGAGGAGCAGCTTGAGCCCCGAGAGGCTCTCCTCCTTGCGCGTCGCGACGACGCTCCCGACGACCTTCGCGAGCTGCATGGCGCTCTCCCGCGCCCCGGGGCGCTACTTCGCCTCGGCGGGCTTGCGGCCCAGCGGGAGGACGGCGTCGACGTTCGCGTGCGGGCGGGCGATGACGTGGACGGCGACCATCTCGCCGACGCGCCCGCCGGCGACCTGCGCCGCGTCGCACGCGGCCTTCACGGCCGCGACGTCGCCGCGGACGATGACGGTGACGTAGCCGCCGCCCGTCTTCTCGTAGGAGACCAGCTCCACCTTGGCGGCCTTCACGGCGGCGTCGGCGGCCTCGACGACCGCGGGGAAGGACCTCGTCTCGATCATCCCGAGGGCTTCGGTCATGGCTTCTTCCTCTCCTCGGATCGTCGCACGGCGCCGACCCGTCGCGTTCCCGCGTTCCGTTTCGTTCCGTTCCGGCCGCTACTCGCCGCGGCCCTTCTTCGGCACCCGGCCGGAGATCGTCTTCAGGGCTTCCTCGGCGGCGCGCCAGGCGACGTCGACGTCCTTCTCCTCGCCCCCGAGGTAGACGCGCCCGAAGCTGCCGAACGCGCGGACCTCGAGGATCTTGATGTTCGCCGCCTTCTCCGCCTCGTTCGCGGCGATCGCCGCGTAGCCGGCCGGCGCGCACTCGAGGACGTAGAGCGTCTCGCCCGGCACGATCATGTCGCCGTGCCTCGTCCGGTTGATGAGCTGGGTGTGGTAGTCGGCGATGTTCCGGATGACCTGGCTCGAGGTGATCTCGGGCTTGATCCGGTCCGCCTCGTTCAGGTCGAGCGCCGCGAGGATCGCCGCCCCCGCCTGCCGCACGTCGGCCTGCGAGTCGGAGTGGACCTCGAGCATCCCGTAGACGCGCTCGATGATCATCATGCCGGGCTTGACGTCGGTCGCCTTCAGGGCGACGTCGGTCACCTTCATGATGTCCATCCCGGGCGCGACCTCCACGAAGAGCGACGCCTGCCCCGGCACCGGCAGGAAGCCCTGCGCGACCGTGCCGAGGAAGGAGGCGAACTGCGGCTGGAGGCTGTCGATGAAGCAGTAGCAGCGGAGCTCTCCCATCGGTTCCCTCACTTCCCCGCGGCGGCGCGGGCCTCTTCCAGGATCTTCACGCTGGCGGAGGCGCCGACGCGCGTCGCCCCGGCCTTCACCATCTTCAGGAGATCGGCGTACGTCCGGACGCCTCCGGAGGCCTTCACGCCGAGCTTCTTCGGCGCGACCGTCCGGGCCATCACCGCGATGTCCTCGGCGGTGGCCCCGCCCGACGAGAAGCCGGTCGACGTCTTCACGAACGCCGCCCCGCCCGCC
>CAYVPO010000043.1:0-21145 GCA_964453825.1 uncultured Holophagales bacterium | reverse complement strand
CGGTCACGGCCTCGAGCGGGAGCATCGTGAACGGCACCTACACGATCGAAGGGACTGGCATCGCTCCGATCTTCGGCCCCCCCGTGACGACGGCCGTCCAGGGCGCGCCGGCCGCGCTCGCGATCCGGAAGACGGCCTCTCTCGGGACGCCGGACCTCGGCGCTCCGTTCAGCTTCCAGCTCGAGGTCACGAACACCGGGGGCGCGCCGGCCGCCGGAGTCCAGGTGACGGACGACGTTCCCGCCGGTCTCGCGATCGGATCGGTCACGATCGCCCCAGCCGGCAGCTGCGGCGTCGCCGGACAGCTCGTGACGTGCTCGATCCCCTCCCTCGCCGCGGGAGCGGTCGCGACGATCACGGTTCCGGTGACGGCCACGGTCGCGGGGCCGCGGACGAACACGGCCACGGCCGCCTTCACGGCCGGCGCCTCGGTGCAGGCGTCCGTTTCCGTGACCGTCCGCGATCCAGACATCGTGGCGGCGGTGCCGACCGCGTCGGCGCTGGGCCTGGCGATCCTGGGGCTCGCGCTCGGCGCGGCCGGCTTCCTCGCAATCCGGCGAGCGGTCTGAGACGTTCCTGGCTCGGCCCGGGGCGGAGTTGAACGCCCCGGGCCGCGATGCTACGGTCCGCGCCGCGCGCGGCCCCGGGCCGCGGCGCCCGGACGAGACGCGCCGTACCCGGTCAGGACAAGACGACGCGGAAAGGAGCCCTTCATGCCCTGGCTCTTCCTCGTCCTGGCCGGTCTCCTCGAGGTGGGGTGGGCCGTCGGCCTGAAGTTCACCGACGGCTTCCGTCGCCCGCTCCCTTCGCTCCTCGTCGCCGCCTCGATGGCCGGGAGCGTCGTCCTCCTCGCGTGGGCGGTCCGCTCGATTCCGATCGGGACGGCTTACGCGGTCTGGGTCGGAATCGGCGCCCTCGGAGCCGTCGTACTCGGGGTCCTTCTCTTCGACGAGCCGCTCCCGCCCCTCCGGGCGCTCTTCGTGGCGCTCCTCGTCGTCGCGATCGCCGGGCTCAAGTGGACCTCGGGCCCGTCGGGGGACTCCGGGAGCTGAACGCCTGCCGTATCCTCGCGGGACGATGACGGCCGCGGACGTCCTCCTCCCGCGCAAGGGAGCGATCCTCGTCAAGTGGGGCTTCGAGAGGTATCGCTCCGGCTTCCGGCGGATCACCCGCTGCTCGGCCCGCCACTTCGAGGCGGCCGACTGGCACGGCGTCCAGCACGACATGGCGGAGCGCCTCGCGCTCTACACGAGCGTCGTCCGGCGCGTCGTCGCCTCCCTCGAGGAGGTCTTCGGTGCGGAGCGCCGCTCGCCCGAGCTCTGGTCGGCGATGAAGCGGGAGTACTCCTGGCTGATGGGCGGGCACGGCGACCTCGAGCTCGCGGAAACGTTCTTCAACTCGGTCACGCGGAAGGTCTTCGCGACCGTCGGCGTCGACCCGAAGCGGGAGTTCGTCCACCTCGGGAGCGACACGGGCCTCCCCCCGCCGGGCGCGGTGCCGGTGAGGACCTACCCCGGCGCGCTCTCGACCGGAACGGTCGTCGGGGAGGTGCTCGACGACTACTCCTTCTCCGTTCCATGGGAGGACCCCTCGCGCGACGCGCGGCGGGTGGCGGAGGAGGTCGACCGGGCGGTTGCCGGGGCGTGGGGAGAGCCCGGCTTCGATTTCGTGGAGCTCCTCGAACCGGTCTTCTACCGCGGTAAGGGGGCGTACGTCGTCGGGCGTGTCGTCAAAGGCCGGCGTTCCCTGCCGTTCGTCCTCGCCCTCGCGAACCCGGAAGGACGGGTCGCGGTCGACGCCGTCCTCCTCGACGAGGACGAGGTCTCGATCGTCTTCAGCTTCACCCGGTCGTACTTCCACGTCGACGTCGAGGCGCCGGCGGGGGTCGTGAGGTTCCTCAAGTCGATCCTCCCGCGCAAGCCGATGGCCGAGCTCTACGTCTCGCTCGGCTACAACAAGCACGGGAAGACGGAGCTCTTCCGCGACCTCCTGCGGCACCTCGAGCGTTCGGGCGACCGTTTCGAGCGGGCGCGCGGCGAGCGCGGGATGGTGATGGCCGTCTTCACGATGCCCGGGTACGACGTCGTCTTCAAGGTGATCCGCGATCGCTTCGGTCCCGCCAAGAGCGTCACGCGCGAGGAGGTGCGCGAGCGCTACCAGTTCGTCTTCGAGCACGACCGTGCGGGGCGGCTCGTCGACGTCCAGGAGTACGAGCTCCTGGAGTTCGAGAGGGGCCGCTTCGAGCCCTCCCTCCTCGAGGAGCTTCTCACCGAGTGCGCCGAGAACGTGGCGCTCCGGGACGGCGACGTCGTCATCCGGCACCTCTACACCGAGCGGCGGGTGGTGCCGCTGAACCTCTTCATCCGGGAGGCTCCCGAGGAACGGGCCCGGGAAGCCGTCCTCGACTTCGGACGGGCCCTCCGGGACCTCGCCGCGACGAACATCTTCCCGGGAGACCTCCTCGTGAAGAACTTCGGCGTGACGCGGCACGGCCGGGTCGTCTTCTACGACTACGACGAGCTCTGCGCCGTGACCGACTGCGACTTCCGCGAGCTCCCGGACCAGGACGAGGACGGGGGCGGCGACGGGCCGTCGTTCTACGTCGGTCCGCGCGACGTCTTTCCCGAGGAGTTCCTGACGTTCCTGGGCTTTCCGGCCCCGCTCCGGCGCCTGTTCGCCGAGGCGCACGGCGACCTCCTCGCCCCGCGCTTCTGGAACGAGATGAAGCGCCGCCACCTCGCGGGGGAAGTCCTGGACCTCTATCCCTACCCGAGCGAGCGCCGGCTCCGCAGGGTCGTCGGGTCCTGAGAGGGCCCGGGCATTCCTCACGGAGCCTCCGTTTGTCGCGATGCGCCCGCGCCGCTAGAATCCGCCCCCCGGAGGTACGAGATGTCCGATTCGAAGAGGACCGCCCCGCCGAACGGAGAGAAGATCCGGATCGTCGACGGGAAGCTGATCGTTCCCGAGAACCCCGTCGTTCCGTTCATCGAAGGAGACGGCACGGGGCCCGACATCTGGCGCGCCTCCGTCCGCGTCCTGGACGCCGCGGTCGCGAAAGCCTACGGCGGGAAGCGGAAGATCGCCTGGATGGAGGTCCTCGCGGGCCAGAAGTCGTACGACAACCTCGGAACGTGGCTTCCCGACGAGACGGTCGCGGCGTTCCAGGAGTACCTCGTCGGCATCAAGGGTCCCTTGACGACGCCGATCGGCGGCGGCATCCGGTCGCTGAACGTCGCGCTCCGTCAGCTCCTCGACCTCTACGTCTGCCTGCGACCCGTCCGCTGGTACGAGGGGGTCCCCTCCCCGGTGAAGCGCCCCGAGAAGGTGGACATGGTGATCTTCCGGGAGAACACCGAGGACATCTACACCGGGATCGAGTTCGAGGCGGGGAGCGAGGACGCGAAAAAGGTCCTCGAGTTCCTGAAGGCGGGCTGGCCGTCGATGTTCAAGAAGATCCGCTTCCCCGAGTCGGCGGCGGTCGGCTTCAAGCCGGTCTCGAAGGAGGGGAGTGAGCGCCTCATCCGCGCCGCGATCCGCTACGCGATCGAGAACAAGCGGAAGAGCGTCACGATCGTCCACAAGGGCAACATCATGAAGTTCACGGAAGGGGCCTTCCGGAACTGGGGCTACGAGCTCGCCGAGCGGGAGTTTCCCGGCGAGACGTACACGTGGGACCAGTGGGAGCGGACGAAGAAGGAGTCCGGCGCCGTGGCGGCCGACGCCGAGCAGAAAGCGGCCCTCGCCGCGGGGAAGGTCCTCCTCAAGGACGCGATCGCCGACATCACGCTCCAGCAGGTCCTGACCCGCCCCGAGGAGTTCGACGTCATCGCGACGCTGAACCTGAACGGCGACTACCTCTCCGACGCGCTCGCGGCCCAGGTCGGCGGCATCGGCATCGCGCCGGGCGGGAACGTGAACTACGTGACCGGCCACGCGGTCTTCGAGGCGACGCACGGCACGGCCCCGAAGTACGCCGACCTCGACAAGGTGAACCCCGGATCGGTCGTCCTTTCGGGCGAGATGATGCTCCGCTACATGGGCTGGTCCGAGGCGGCCGACCTCGTCATCGAGGGGATGGACGGGGCCATCGCGGCGAAGAAGGTCACCTACGACTTCGCCCGCCAGATGGACGGGGCCACCGAGGTGAAGTGCAGCGAGTTCGGAGATCAGATCATCGCCTGCATGGGGTGACGCCCCGCCCGGACACGATCTTCCAGAGGGGGCGCTCCGGCGCCCCCTCCGGCTTTCGGGCCGATGCGTCGCGGGGACGGCAGCCCCGGCCCTCGCCGGGGAGCGCCCCGCGGGCCGATCGGGTTAACCTCGGCCGATGCGCGCCCCCCTCCGCACCGCCGTCACGGCCGCCGTCCTCCTTCTCCCGCAGCTCCTCTGCGCCGAATCCGCACCGCCGACCGGCCGGTGGCACGCGACGCTTACGCCCGTCCCCGGGCTCGAGGTGGCGTTCGGCCTGAAGGTGGAGGCGAAGGCGGGGAAGCTCTCCGGAGCCCTCGTCAACGGCGCCTCGGAGAGCCGGTTCACGTCCGTCTCGTGGGACGGGGAGACGTTGACGCTCGGGATGGACCACTACGATGGGAAGCTCGTCGCGAAGGCGGACGGGACCGCCCTCTCGGGGACGTTCGTGCGGGCGATTCCGTCGGGGAAGATCGAGCTCCCGTTCCGGGCGACGCTCGCCGCGCCGCCCGTCCCGAGAGCGCCGAAGGGATCTCCCGCGATCTCGGGCCAGTGGGGCGTCGAGATGGGGGAGGGCGAGAAGTCCCAGCGCCTCCTCGCGACGTTCCGGCAGGACGGAGGCCGCGCCACGGGGACGCTCCTCGGCCCGACCGGCGACTACGGCCCGATGCACGGGACGTGGGACGGGAAGGCTCTCGTCCTGACCGTCTTCGACGGCGTCTTCATCTACAGGATCGACGCGGCGGCCGACGGGGCCGGCGCGCTCGCGGGGACGTTCCGGAGCCGCAGCGGAGTCCCGACGCCCCTGAAGGCGCGACGGCTCGACGCGGCGGGCGCCGCGGCCTGGCTCCCCGGCGGGGGCTCGATCGTCCGAGCGAAGGACGCCGGGGCGCGGGTCGCGTTCTCGTATCCGTCGGCTCCCGGAAAGACCGTCTCCCTCGACGACCCCGAGCTGAAGGACAGGCCGGTCGTCGTCTCGATCTCCGGGACCTGGTGCCCGAACTGCCACGACGAGGCGCCCGTCCTGGAGGAGCTCTGGCGGAAGTACCGCGGGAAGGGCCTCGCCGTCGTCGCGCTCTCCTACGAGTACACCGAGGACGCCGAGCGGAGCTTCCGGCAGATAACCCGGTTCCGCGAGCGACACGGCCTGACCTATCCGGTCCTCTTCGCCGGCACGACGAAGGGCGCCGCGGAGTCGGAGCCGATCGTCCGCCTCGAGGGCTGGAAGGGCTACCCGACGACGCTCTTCCTCGACCGGAGCCACCGGATCGTCAAGGCCCACTCCGGCTTCGACGGCCCCTCGACCGGCAAGCGCTTCGGAGAGCAGAAGAAGGAGCTGGAGGAGGCGATCCGGAGGATCCTGGCGCGGTAGCGCGCCCGTCCGGCCTCAGGCCTCCTGCCGGTAGTTCGGCGCCTCCTTCGTGATGATGACGTCGTGGACGTGGCTCTCCTTGAGCCCGGCCGACGTGATCCTCACGAACTTCGCCCTCTTCCGGAGGTCGGGGAGGGTCCGCGCGCCGGAGAGGCCCATCCCGGCCCGGACGCCGCCGACGATCTGCCCGAGGAGGACCGAGAGCGAGCCCTTGTGGGGAACCATCCCCTCGATCCCCTCCGGGACCATTTTGCGCGGCTCGTCGCCGGAGTTCTGGAAGTAGCGGTCGGCCGACCCCTTCGTCATGGCGCCGAGGGACCCCATCCCGCGATAGGCCTTGAACGTGCGCCCCTGGTAAAGGATGGTCTCGCCCGGAGACTCGTCCGTCCCGGCGAAGAGGCTTCCGATCATCACGGACTGGGCGCCGAACGCGAGCGCCTTCGTGACGTCGCCCGAGAACTTGATCCCGCCGTCGGCGATGAGGGGGACCTTCGCCTTCCCGCGCCCCTTCACGCACTCGAGGATCGCGTGGATCTGCGGGACGCCGACGCCCGTGACGACTCGGGTCGTGCAGATCGAGCCCGGACCGATGCCGATCTTCACCGCGTCGGCGCCGAGGCGGATCAGGTCGCGCGTCGCCTCGGCCGTGCCGACGTTCCCCGCGATGACGGGAATCGACGGGAAGGTCTTCTTCAGGAGCTTCAGCGCCTGGAGGACCCCTTCGCTGTGGCCGTGGGAGGAGTCGAGGCAGAGGACGTCGACCTTCGCCGCGATCAGCTCGCGGGCGCGGTCGACGAGGTCGGCGCCCGCGCCGACGGCCGCGCCGACGCGGAGGCGTCCGAGCGAGTCCTTGCAGGCGTTCGGGTACTTGATCTGCTTCTGGATGTCCTTGACCGTGATGAGGCCCTTGAGGTTCCCGGCCCGGTCGACGACGAGGAGCTTCTCGATCCGGTGCTCGTGGAGGAGCTGCTTGGCCTGCTCGAGCGTCGTCCCGGGAGCGCAGGTGACGAGGTTCTCCTTCGTCATCCGGGCCGAGATCGGGAGGTCCATCCGGGTCTCGAACCGGAGGTCCCGATTCGTCAGGATCCCCGCGAGCTTGCCGGCCGCGTCGACGACGGGGACTCCGGAGATCCGGAAGCGCGCCATCACGTCGAGCGCCTCGGAGATCTTCTGGTCCTCCCGGCAGGTGACGGGATCGACGATCATCCCGCTCTCCGAGCGCTTCACCTTGTCGACCTCGGCCGCCTGGTTCGCGATGGAGAGGTTCTTGTGGACGATCCCGAGGCCGCCGTTCTGCGCGATGGCGATCGCGAGCGGAGCCTCGGTGACCGTGTCCATCGCGGCGGAGATCACCGGGACGTTCAGGGTGATGTCGGCCGTGAGGTGGGTCTTCAGGTCGACCGTCGAAGGGTGGACCTCCGAGCGCGACGGAACGAGGAGGACGTCGTCGAACGTGAGGGCGAGGGGGATGCCGGGAGCGGAAGACGGCATGCCGATTCATAGCACGTCCGGGGGCGCTCCGCTGAGAGCGGCCCCGGACGGGGCCAGGGCGGGGTGGGGAAGGGGCTCAGGCGGCCGAGGAGGCCCCGTGGCACTTCTTGTACTTCTTGCCGGAGCCGCAGGGGCAGGGGTCGTTCCGTCCGACCTTCGGGCCGGTCGACTTGACGGTGTCGACCCGGAAGTCCCCGCCCGAGGTCGGGTCCGACGTCCCCTGGAACGACATCTCGCGCCGCTGCTTCTGCGCGCGCCGCTCGAGCTCGGCGGAGGCGCGCGTGGAGAGCGCCGGCGCCGAGACCCCTCCCGAGGGAGCCGCCGCGTCCTCGGACGAGGCGGTCACGGCCGGGGCGGCCTGAGCGGGAGGCGCCCAGCGGGCCTCGGCCTCCTCGGGCCTCACGACCTCGAAGCGGAAGAGGTTCTGGAGGATCTGCTCCTCGATCGCCTCCTTCATCGCCTCGAAGAGCTGGAACGACTCCTTCTTGTACTCGACGAGGGGGTCGCGCTGGCCGTAGCCGCGCAGGCCGATCCCTTCCTTCAGGTGGTCGAGGGCGAGGAGGTGGTCCTTCCAGAGGGCGTCGACGGTCTGGAGCATGAAGAACTTCTCGAAGTCCTTCATGACGTCGGCGCCGAGCCGGGCCGTCTTCTCCTCGTAGTAGCTCCGGAGCGCCGCCTTGAGCTTGTCCTTCAGGGCCGCGTTGTTGTCCGATTCCTGCGCGAGCCCGGCCTCCTCGGGCGACATCCCGAAGGACTCGCCGAGGACCGACGTGAGGGCCTTCCAGTCCCACTCGGCATGGTCCTTCCCGGCGGGGCAGTGGCGGTCGACGAAGTCCTCGGCGACGTCCTCGGCGAGGGCGACGACGTACGCGTGCGACAGCGAGCCGGTGAGGATCTCCTTCCGGAGCCGGTAGATCTCCTCCCGCTGCTTGTTCATCACGTCGTCGTACTCGAGGAGGTGCTTGCGCGTGTCGAAGTTCCTCGCCTCGACCTGCTTCTGGGCGCGCTCGATCGACTTCGTCACCCACCGGTGCTCGATCGGGACCCCTTCCTCCATCCCGAGCCGCTTCATCAGGCCCGAGAGCCGGTCGGACCCGAAGATCCGCATCAGGTCGTCCTCGAGGGAGAGGTAGAAGCGGGAGGAGCCGGGGTCCCCCTGGCGGCCGGCGCGGCCGCGGAGCTGGTTGTCGATGCGCCGCGACTCGTGGCGCTCGGTCCCGATGATGTGGAGCCCGCCGGCCGCGATGACCTCCTCGTGGGCCTCCGCGCACTCGGCCTTCGCCGCCTCGAGGAGCGCCTCGTACTCCTCGACGCTCTTCCCCTTGGCCCTCTGCTTCGCGAGGAACTCGGGGTTGCCGCCGAGGAGGATGTCGGTACCGCGGCCCGCCATGTTCGTCGCGATCGTGACGCGGCCCGGCTGTCCGGCCTGAGCGACGATCGTCGCCTCCTGCTCGTGGTACTTCGCGTTCAGGACGACGTGCGGGACGCCCCGCTTCTTCAGGAGCTGCCCGAGGTGCTCGGACTTCTCGATCGAGATCGTGCCGACCAGGACGGGCTGCTTCTTCTCGTGGAGCTCGACGATCTCTTCGACGACGGCGTCGAACTTCTCGCGCTCCGTCCGGTAGACGACGTCGTGCCCGTCGTTCCGGACCATGTCGCGGTTCGTCGGGACGACGACGACGTCGAGCTTGTAGATCTTGTCGAACTCGGCCGCCTCGGTGTCGGCGGTGCCCGTCATCCCGGCGAGCTTGTCGTACATCCGGAAGTAATTCTGGAGGGTGACCGTCGCGAGCGTCTGGTTCTCGCGCTCGATCTTCACGCCCTCGCTGGCTTCCACGGCCTGGTGGAGGCCGTCGGACCAGCGCCGGCCCGGCATGAGCCGGCCCGTGAACTCGTCGACGATGATGACCTGTCCGTCCTTGACGACGTAGTTCACGTCGCGCTTGTAGAGCGTGTGGGCCCGGAGGGCCTGCTGGCAGGCGTGGAGGACGTCGATGTTCGTCGGGTCGTAGAGGTTCTCGACGCCCAGGAGCCGCTCGCACTTGGAGACGCCCTCCTCGGTGAGGGCCGCCGTGTGCGCCTTCTCGTCGACGAGGAAGTCGCCCGTGGTCGTCTTGTTGCCGTACTTGTCCTTGATCTCCTCGCCTCGGACGAGCTTCGGGACGATCCGGTCGCACCGGTAGTAGATGTCGACGTCCCCCTCGGACGGGCCCGAGATGATGAGCGGGGTCCGGGCCTCGTCGATGAGGATCGAGTCGACCTCGTCGACGAGGGCGAAGAAGTGGGGCCGCTGGACCATCTGCGTGAGCTCGAACTTCATGTTGTCGCGCAGGTAGTCGAAGCCGAACTCGTTGTTCGTGCCGTACGTGATGTCGCAGGCGTAGGCCTCGCGGCGCGCGGCGTCGTCGAGGTCGTGCTGGATGCAGCCGACGGAGAGGCCGAGAGCGCCGTAGATCCGCCCCATCCATTCCGCGTCGCGCCGGGCGAGGTAGTCGTTCACGGTGACGACGTGCGCTCCTCTCCCGGCGATGGCGTTCAGGGTGACCGGGAGGGTCGCGACGAGCGTCTTTCCCTCGCCCGTGCGCATCTCGGCGATCTTCCCCTGGTGGAGGACCGCTCCGCCCCGGAGCTGGACGTCGTAGTGGCGCTGGCCGATCGTCCGCTTGCCCGCCTCGCGCACGAGAGCGAAGACGCGGGGGAGGAACGGGTCGAGGACGGACCGGGTCTTCGCCCGGCGCGCCTCGAGGTCGGCCGGGAGGTCCTTCAGCTCGGACTCGACCCGTTCCCGGATCTCGCCGAGTCGGGAGCGGAGGCCGTCCAGGGGCAGCGGGGCGAGCTCGGGCTCCAGCCGGCCGACCTCCTCGACGAGAGGCGTGAGCGCCTTCATGTCGCGGTCGTGCTTCGTCCCGAAGATCTTGGAGAGTGCCTTGTCGATGATCATCTTCCGTCCATGGGCGCCCGGCGGGGGCGCAAGCTCCGGATCCTAGCAGAGGGGCTCGGGGTCGCCCGGCGTCGTGCGGACCGGTTCAGAACGCGTTCAGGACGTAGTCGAGCGGGTCGACCGGCTTGCCGGCGACCTGTACCTCGTAGTGGAGGTGCGGTCCGGTCGACCGCCCGGTGGAGCCGACGATTCCGACGAGATCGCCCCGACGGACGCGCTGGCCCTCCGCGACGCGCGGCGCCTCGAGGTGGGCGAAGAGGGTCCGGACCCCGAAGCCGTGGGCGATCTCGACGACGCGCCCGTAGCCCTGGTCCCATCCGACCCTCACGACCGTTCCGCTCGCCGGAGCGACGATCCGGCTTCCCTTCGGGGAAGAGATGTCGATCCCGGCGTGGAAGTCCGGGCGCCCGGTGAACGGGTCGGCCCGGAGGCCGAAGCCGGCGGTAAGGACCCCGAGCGCCGGCGCGAGCGTGGGCGTGAGCGCGAGCTGATCGGCCTGGAGAGTCAGCCGGCTCTCGACCTCGCCGAGCCGCCCGGACAGGAGGAGGCCGCGGCGGGAAGCCTCTTCGAGGACCGCCTCCGTGTGGCGGACGTCGTCGGCCGGAAGCGCCGTGAGGCCGCCGACGCCTCCCGTCCCCGGGTCGGGGGAGCCGGAGAGGCCGGCGACGATGGAAAGGCGGCGGGTCCGCTCCTCGAACTCGGCCAGGACCTTCTCGAGCGATTCGAGCTTGGCGTTCAGGCTCTTCGTACGGCCGCGGAGGTCCTGGTTCTCGGCGACGAGGCTCGTGACCTCGCGGTTCTTCCGGACCGACTGGAGCCAGAGGACTCCGAAGACGACCCCGAGGACGAGCGAAAGGGAAACGGCCGTCGCGACACTCCAGAGGAGCCGGGACGTCACCTGGAACTGGCGGAATCTCGCGCGCGCGTGCGGTACGACGATGATCGTGTGCTGCTTTCGCGTCAACGGAATCTCCGGAACCGCCGGGACCGATCGTCCCCCCAGGCTTGTGACGAGCCGCACGGAAGTCTATCGACCCGTCGTCTCCCGTCAAGCGAAAGTTTTCCGTGGCGAAGTCTCTCCAGGGGAATGACTTGAGGCGGATCAGGGTGTTCGGCCCGGGCTCGCGGCCCGGTAACGGAGCGCCTCGGCGACGTGTGAGGGGCCGGTGGAGGCGGAACCCTCGAGGTCTGCAATCGTCCTCGCCACCCGGAGGACGCGCTGGTGGCCGCGCGCCGAGAGGCCCAGCCGGTCCATTGCCCGGGAGAGCAGGGCGGCCGCCTCGGGGAGGACGGCCCCGGTGGCCCGCAGGCGACCGGGCGTGAGCGCGGCGTTCGTCAGGCGGCGGTCCCCCGTCCGCGCCGCCTGGCGGGCCCGCGCCTCGACGACGCGCTCCCGGACGTCCCGGGACGGCTCCGGCGGAACCTCCGAGGTCAGGTCGGCGGACGGGAGCGCCGGCACCTCGACGTGCAGGTCGATCCGGTCGAGCAACGGACCCGACACCTTTCGCCGGTAGCGGCCGAGGTCGTGCTCGGAACAAGTGCACTCTTTTCGGGGATCTCCCCGGAACCCGCAGGGGCATGGGTTCATCGCGGCTGCGAGGAGGAAACGCGCGGGGAACGACCGGCTGCCGCTCGCCCGGGTCACGCGGACGACTCCTTCTTCGAGGGGCTCGCGAAGCGCCTCGAGGGCGTCCCGGCGAAACTCCGGCAGCTCGTCGAGAAAGAGGACGCCGTGGTGGGCGAGGGAGAGCTCGCCGGGCCGCGGGTCGGACCCGCCGCCCGTGAGCGCGGGGGCGGACGCTCCGTGGTGCGGGGAGCGGAACGGGCGCGTCCGGAGCAGCCCCGAGCCGGCCGGGAGGCGCCCTGCCGCGCTCCAGATCCGCGTCGTCTCCAGAGACTCCTCCGGCGAGAGGGGCGGGAGGATTCCCGGAATCCGGCGGGCGAGCATCGTCTTACCGGAGCCCGGCGGGCCGAAGAGGAGGAGGTTGTGGCCGCCCGCGGCGGCGATCTCGAGCGCCCGGCGGGCGACGGCCTGGCCTCGGACCTCGGCAAGGTCGGGAGCGTCCGGCTCCGGCGCGGCGGGCACGTCCGTCGGGACGAACGGCTCGAGGAGCTCGCGGCCTGCGACGTATGCGACGACCGCGCCAAGGTGGGGGGCAGGCAGGACGACGATCCCGGGCACCGAGGCCGCCTCGGCGGCATTCTGCGGCGCGACGACGATCCGGGACCGGCCCTCGGCGCGCGCCGACTCCGCGATCGAGAGGACCCCGGGGACGGGCCTCACCTCTCCGTCCAGCGCGAGCTCGCCCGCGAGCGTCAGCCCGGAGAGCCCCTCGGGCGGGACGTCTCCGTTGGCGGCGAGAACGGCGAGCGCGACGGCGAGGTCGTAGAGCGTCCCCGCCTTGGGGAGGTCGGCCGGCGCGAGGTTGACGACGACGCTGCGGCCGGGGAGAGGGAGACCGATCTGACGGAGCGCGGAGCGAATGCGCTCGCGGCTCTCTCGGACGGCGGCGTCGGGGAGGCCGACGATCGTGAGGCCGGGCAGGCCGAGCCCGAGCGCCGCCTCGACGACGACCGGGCGGGCCTCGAGTCCGACGAGGGCGGCGCTCCAGGCCCTCGCGACGCTCATCTCGGCCGGGTCAGCGCGCGGACGCGGGGACGGCGAGCTTCTGGCCGGGCCGGATCACGTGTCCCCGGCTGATCCGGTTCGCGCGGCGAAGGGCGTCGACGCTGACGCCGTAGCGGGTCGCGATCCGGAAGAGCGTCTCACCCCTGCGGACCGTGTGCTTCGTCCGCCGGGCCGCGGGCTTCGACCTCACGGCGGCACGGCTCTCGGCGGGGCGCGGCGCGACGTGCTCGGGCTCGAACCCGTCCCGCGGGATCTCGACGCGGGCCGGGAGCGGCGCGGCCGGGAGCGGGGTCACGGAGATTCCGGGGAGGTCGGCGCCGAGCGCTGCGGCGTCGACGACGGCGGCGGACGGGGTCGGAAGGGCACGGACCTCGCCGCGCTCCATCTCGGGGAGGACCGGGGCGTCGGCCGCTTCCGCGAGGTCGGCCGGAGGGGTGCGCGACGGCTCGAACCGGGACGGGACGACGAGGAGCTGGCCGGCGCGCAGCTTCGTGTTCGGGCGGAGGCGGTTGGCCTCCCGGAGTTCCGCGACGCTGACCTGGTGGCGCTTCGCGAAGCGGGCGAGCGTCTCTCCCTTCCGGACCTTCAGGCGCCGCTCCCGGATCTCGGGGGCGGCGGGGATGCTCTCGAGCCGCGCCTCGAGGACGAGGCCGGCCCCCTTCGGGACGCGGAGCGGATACCGAGCGACTCCGTGCGGCGTCGACGGGCGGCGGAGCTCGCCGTTGAGCGAACGCAGGGCCTCGACCGTCGTCCCGATCTCCCGTGCGACGCGCGCGAGGGCGACGGGGCGGGGGACCTCGACGACGTCGAACTCAAGCGGCGGGTCGGGAACGACGTCGAAGCCGAAGCGGGCCGGGTCCTTTGCGATGAGGGCCGACGCGATGAAGAACGGGACGTAGTCGCGGGTCTCGCGGTGGAGCGCGCGGGCCTCGCGAAGCTCCCAGTAGTCCCGGGCGCCCGTCCGCTGGAGGCCGCGCAGAACGCGGCCTTCTCCGGCGTTGTAGGCGGCCATCGCGAGGTACCAGTCGCCGAACATCTCGTAGAGGTCCCGCAGGTAGGCGGCGGCGGCCCGGGTCGACTTGACCGGGTCGCTCCGCTCCTCCAGGTCCCGGGTCGTCCGGAGCCCGTAGCGCTTCCCGGTCCCCGCGATGAACTGCCAGTACCCCTTCGCAGCCGCGCGCGAATGGGCCTGCGACTTGAAAGCGGATTCGATCATCGCGAGGTAGACGATGTCCTCGGGGATGCCGTTCTCGCGGAGGATGGAGCGCATCAGGGGAAGGTATCGGCCGCTCCTCTGGAGCGCCGCGGCGAACGCCTTCGGCGTGCGGAACTGGTAATAGGCGACGGCGTTGAGGACCGCCTCGTTCACGACGATGGGGACGTCGAAGGAAACGGAGGCGCCGGCTTCCTCGATCTCCCGCCTGGCGACGGCGAGCTCGTCGAGCGTTGGGGCCGTCTCCTCGCGCGCGACGAGGCCGTCCCGGTCGCCGTCGTCCGGCTCCTCCTCGTCCTCGGCCGGGATCGACTCGTAGAGACGGACGCTGTCCCACAACTGGCCTGCGAACGCGAGGTCGCCGGCGTTCCCGGGTCGCATCGCCTCGCGGAAACCGTCGAGGGCGGCCTGGAACTCGAGGCGGGCGCAGGCGGTGTCCCCGGAGATCGCGTGCGCCTTCCCCCGGTGGAACCGGTCGCTGGCTTCCTGCCGCGGGTCGGCGGGGGGGCAGGCGGTCTCGGCGGCGGCCGCGACGGCCGGCACGGTCGACGCCGTGGAGGGGGCCGGGCTCGAGGAGCAACCGGCGGAGAGAACGGAAACGAGGAAGCCAGCGGCGAGGGCGCGCTCCCGGATCACGGCTCGGGTGCGGGCCCTTTCGGTCGTCTCTGTCGTCACTGTCTGCGTCACTCCGCCTGTACGTTGAATCGGAGGGAGAGCAGGAGCTTCCGGAGGTCGGCCGGGCTCGAGAGGTCGATGGAGAAGCTGCTGTCCGTGGGCAGCGGACTTCCGGCTCCGTCGGAGAACTTCAGCTCGATCGTCACCTGTCGGCTCCTTCCCAGCACCTGGCGCGGGACGGTGAGGTCGAAGGACCGGGTGACGTCCTTCTTGTGGTTGAGGTTCGAGGCGAGGAGGTCGTCGATGGAGGGGCCGCTGCCCTTGCGGCCGGCGTCAGGGCGCGGCGGCGAGCCGGCGGCCGCCTTCTGCGTCGACAGCTTCCGGAGCTTGTCGAGCTCGGAGAGGATGTCGACGCTGGAGCGGACCTTCACGTGCTTGACGGCCGGCCCGTCGGAGGCCGGAGCGGGGCCCGACGACTCTCCGAAGCTGATCTCCGCGGCGGGCTCTTCGACCGGCCGGACGACGGACGGCGCTGCGGCCGGCTCGGGCGCGGCCGCGGCCGGCTCGGCGCTCCCCGCGAGACTCCGGTCCTCGAGAGATTCCGGCGTCGCGGCGCCGCCCCGGGCGAGCTCGGAGAACTTCGCGAGACGGTCGAGCGTGGCCGAGGAGGAGGGCGCCGTCCGGACCGGGGCGTCCGACGGTGCCGACGGACGGGACGCATCCGCGGAGGCGGTGGGCGAGGCCGGCGTCGCGGGGCTGGCGAAAACCGTGGGCCGCCGGGCCTCGCCGGTCATCCGCGAGCGGAGAGCCCGAAGGGTCAGCTTTGAGATTCCCTTGAGAGTCTCGAAGACCCCTGTGCCGTTCGCGGCGGAGGCCTCGAAGAAGTCGAGCTTCCCTTCGGGGTTCAGCGCGGCGTTGAGCTCGTCGACGGTCAGGATGTTGGAGAGGTCCCGCTTGTTGTACTGGAGGACGAGGGGAAGCTCTCCGACCTCCTGGCCGATCTCGGCGAGGTTCTCCCGGAGATTCCGGAAGCTCTCCTTGTTCGGCTCGAGCATCGGCCTCTGGGAATCGGCCACGAAGACGATCCCGTCGACGCCCTTCAGGACGAGCTTGCGCGTCGTGTTGTAGAAGACCTGCCCGGGAACCGTGTAGAGCTGGAGGCGGGTCTTGAAGCCGCCGATGACGCCGACGTCGATCGGGAGGAGGTCGAAGAAGAGGGTCCGATCCGTCTCCGTCTCGAGCGAGACCATCTCGCCGCGAGCCGTCGGCGCCGTGCGTCCGTAGATGACGTGGAGGTTGGTCGTCTTCCCGCAGAGGCCCGGACCGTAGTAGACGATCTTGGCGGCCATCTGCATGGTGGCGTAGTTGAAGAAAACCATCTCTCCGTCGCGGGCCCGGCGGCCTCCTTACTCAGATCGCGACATTTTAGCATCGGGGCTCGGCCCCCGGCGCCGCGCGAGCCGCCGTTGCTCGTCGAGCAGCGCCTCGAACAGCGCGCCGCGGCTTTCGTCCCACGCGAGGAGGGCGCGGCGGTGCTCTTCGAGCGTCGCTTCGTCCCCGCGCGAGACGGGTCCCGTCAGAGCCGCCTCCGGCCCCGAGCCGAGCGCT
This sequence comes from uncultured Holophagales bacterium, assembly GCA_964453825.1. GTDB lineage: Bacteria > Acidobacteriota > Thermoanaerobaculia > UBA5066 > UBA5066 > UBA5066. The sequence continues at coordinate 5,088 of CAYVPO010000043.1, read as the reverse complement.
TCGCGCAGGGCGGATTGCAGGAGAGGCCCGAGCGCGGCGAGGGCGGCGTCGGGACCGACGCCGGTCGCCGCGAGCGCGTCGCGCGCCGCCGCGACGAGCCCCGTCAGACCGTTCGCACCGAGGGACGCGGCGAGGTGATAGAGAGGACGGGCGCCGACGGGGAGATTCAGAGGACGCCCGCCGAGCGTGCGGACGAGGTCCTCCGCGGCGGCCCGGCCTTCTGCGGAGCCTTCGACCGCGAAGGTCGCTCCCGCGAGGCGGGAAGCGTCCTCGGCGGAGCCCGTGAACGTCTGGAGGGGGTGGCACGCCGCGGTGGCGAAGCCGCGCGCGGCGAGCGGCTCGAGGACCTCGGGGCCGAGGGCGCCGGAGAGGTGTAGGGCGACGGCACCGCCCGCGGCCTCCGCGACGACGGCGGCGACGTCCGCGGCGAGCGGGGCGAGGGCGTCGTCGCGAACCGCGAGGAGAAGGAGGAGCGGCGCCCGGTCGCCTTCGCGGACGACGGGAACGAGACTCTCCGGGTGCTCGCGGGTCTCCCGGCCCCCAAAGCTCCCCGGGTCGAGTCCGGCTCGCCGGAGCGCCTCCAGAAGCGCACCGCCGAGCCGGCCTCGGCCGACGACGACGGGAAAGCGCGTTGGTGTGGCTGCTATCATGTCGCAACGCCAGGGGGCACGCTCCGGACGTTCGTCTACGAGCCGAGGCGCCGGGCCGTGCCTTGCATACGTTAGCTCAGGAGGAGAATCGCACGGGATGGGCGCCGTTCCACTCCAGCTCGACCACAGGTCTCGCGAGGTGCTCGCGTCGGTGGTCGGCGCGTACATCCGGAGCGCCACTCCCGTCTCGTCGCGGCAGCTGACGGGGGCGGGGGGCTTCGCGCTCTCGTCGGCGTCCCTCCGGAACGCGATGGCCGACCTCGAGGAGCTGGGGTACCTCACCCACCCTCACGCGTCGGCGGGGCGCGTTCCGACGGACCTCGGCTACCGGACGTACATCCGGGAGCTGATGCCGTCCCGGCCGCCGGGGCTGGCCGAGAGGGCGAAGATCGAGACCGGCCTCGGCTCCGAGCCGTTCGAGCTCGAGCGCTTCCTCCACGCCACCTCGCGCGTCCTGACCGAGCTGACCGGGGAAGTCGCGGTCGTCGCGGCCCCCGATTCGGCGCACGTCGTTCTCCGGTCGGTCCACTTCACGCGGGTGGCGGAGCGGAAGGTCGTCGTCGTGACGGTCTCGGGCGAGGGGCTCGTCGGGAGCCGGCTCATCGAGACCCGGGACGACTACTCGCCCGAGGAGCTGCAGGCCGTCTCGAACCGGCTCACCGCCGAGTACGGAGGGAAGACGCTCCTCGAGGTCCGCGCACTGCTCCTTTCGGCGTTGCAGGAGGAGAAGGTCCGCTTCGACGCCGGGATCGCACGCGCCCTCGAGCTCGCGCGGCAAGCCTTCGCCGAGGGGCGGCCGGGAGGGGAGACGCTCGTCGTCGAGGGGACCGGCACGATCCTCGAGAAGCCCGAGTTCCAGCGCGACGTGGATTCGCTCCGCAGGATGTACCGGGCGCTCGAGCAGGAGGCGCGCCTCGTCGACCTCCTCACCGACTGCCTCGCGGGGGGCGGGCAGCCGGCCGTGCTCATAGGGTCGGATTCCTCCTTCACGGAGGAGACGGGAACGGCGGTCGTCGTCACGGCGTACTGGAGCGGCGACCGGATCCTCGGCGCCCTCGGCGTCATCGGCCCGAGGAGGATGGAATATCCTCGCGTCGTCCCGCTCGTGGAGGAGCTCGGGCGCTACGTGACGAAGCGCCTTTCGGAGGGTGTTTGATGGTCGAGAACGACGGACGCCGCGTCCCGCCGGACGACGAGGTCGTCTACCTGGACGAGGACGGCGGGAGCGACGACGTCGCGAGCGCGCTCGCGGCCGCCGAACGGGCCGTCGCCGCCGTCGAGGGGCGGCACCGTGCGGCTCCCCAGGCGACGCGGGCCGCCGAGGAGGCCCCGGCGTCTCCGGAGCCGGACGAAGCGCCCGCCGGGACCGTCCGGGCTTCCCTGGCCGAGGAGCGCGAGCGCGCGATCCGGGCCGAGGAGGAAGCCGGTCGGCTCCGGGAGGCGCTCCTTCGCAAGGTGGCGGACTTCGAGAACCTCCGGAAGCGGAACGAGCGCGACAAGGCCGAGTACACCCGTTACGCGCTGTCGGAGGTCATGCTGGACCTCCTCGGCGTCCTCGACAACTTCGAGCGCGCCCTGGAGCACGCCCCGCCGGCCGGAGCGGACGACTTCCGGACCGGCGTCGAGATGATCGCCCGCCAGCTCACGGAGGTCCTCCGCAGGTACGGCGTGGCCGAGGTGGAAGCCGAGGGCGTCCCGTTCGACCCGCAGTTTCACGAGGCGATCATGAGGGAGGAGACGGCGGCGGTCCCCCACGGAACCGTCGTCCAGGTCTTCCAGAAGGGGTACGTCCTGAACGACAGGCTCCTTCGTGCCGCCCGGGTGAAGGTCTCGGCGGTCCCGGCCGCGTCCGTCGGAGAGGCGTGAGCGTGAGCGGGGCCGGGAGGTAGAGAGTGGGCAAGGTCATCGGCATCGACCTCGGCACGACGAACTCGTGCGTGGCCGTCATCGAGCTCGGCGCGCCGCAGGTCGTCGCGAACCGCGAGGGGGCCCGGACCACGCCGTCGATCGTCGCCTTCACCGAGGACGGCGAGCGCCTCGTCGGCCAGATCGCGAAGCGCCAGGCGATCACGAACCCGACCCAGACGATCTACGCGGTGAAGCGCCTGATCGGCCGGAAGTGGGACGACGCCGAGATTCGGCACGCCCGCGAGCACCTCGCCTACCCGATCGTGGCCGCTCCGAACGGGGACGTGAAGATCCGCGTGCGAGACCGGGACTTCGCCTCGGAGGAGATCGCCGCTTTCGTCCTCCGCGAGATCAAGGAGTTCTGCGAGGAGGCCGTGGGGGAGGAGATCCGGGAGGCGATCATCACCGTCCCGGCCTACTTCGACGACTCCCAGCGCCAGGCCACGCGCGACGCGGGCCGGATCGCGGGCCTCGAGGTGCTCCGGATCATCAACGAGCCGACGGCCGCCTCGCTCGCCTACGGTCTCGAGCGCGGCCAGAAGAACGAGACGATCGCCGTCTACGACCTCGGCGGCGGGACGTTCGACATCTCTATCCTGAAGATCGACCAGGGGATGTTCGAGGTCCTCTCGACCTCGGGGGACACCTACCTCGGCGGCGAGGACTTCGACCGCGCCGTGATGGACTGGCTCCTCTCGGACTTCCTCCTGCAGACGGGGATCGACCTGCGCCAGGACCGGCTCGCCCTTCAGCGCCTCAAGGAAGCGGCCGAGAAGGCCAAATGCGAGCTCTCCACGACCCCGGAGACGACGATCGGCCTGCCGTTCATCGCCTCCGACGCGGGCGGGCCGAAGCACATCAACAAGGTCCTGACGCGCGACCACTTCGAGGCGCTCGTCGCCGGGCTGATCGAGCGGACGGCGGGCCCCTGCCGCAACGCGCTCGAAGCGGCGGGCCTGACGCCCGGCGAGATCGACAACGTCATCCTCGTCGGCGGCCAGACCCGGACCCCGAAGGTCCAGCAGATGGTCGAGTCGATCTTCGGGAAGCCCCCGAACCGGTCGATCAACCCCGACGAGGTCGTCGCCGTCGGCGCGGCGATCCAGGCCGGCGTCCTGCAGGGGGAGATCAAGGACGTCGTCCTCCTCGACGTCACGCCCCTCTCCCTCGGCGTCGAGACGCACGGCGGCATCTTCGTCAAGCTGATCGAGCGCAACTCGACGATCCCGACGAAGAACTCGATGGTCTTCACGACGGTCAGCGACAACCAGTCGGTCGTCGAGATCCACGTCCTCCAGGGTGAGCGCGAGATCGCGCGGGAGAACAAGTCGCTCGGGAAGTTCGACCTCGTCGGCATCCCGCCCGCGGCGCGCGGCGTCCCGCAGATCGAGGTGACGTTCGCGATCGACTCCTCGGGGATCGTGAACGTCTCGGCCCGCGACATGGCGACGGGGCGCGCGCAGGGGGTCCAGATCAACCCGGCGGGCGGCCTCTCGCAGGGCGAGATCGACCAGATCATCCAGGAGGCCGAGGAGAACAAGCAGGCCGACCAGAAGCGGAAGGTCGTCCGGCAGCTCAAGAACAAGCTCGAGGGGCAGATCACCGGCAACGAGCGCGTCTTCCGCGAGTTCGGCAAGCTCCTCGGCGGCGACGAACGGGACCGGATCGCGCGGACGCTCGAGCACTCCCGCGAGGTCCTGACGTCCGAGGAGCGCGGCGAGATCGACAACGCGCTCCTCGACATGCAGGGCGTCTCGCGCCTGCTGACCGCCGCGATGCTCTACAAGGGCGACAAGCTCGCCGACGAATAGTCTGGAAAGGGCCGAGTTGAGCACGACTTCCCGCGACCTCTACGAGGTCCTCGGCGTCGCCCGCGACGCCTCGACGGACCAGATCAAGTCCGCGTACCGCAAGCTCGCGCTGAAGTTCCACCCGGACCGGAACCCGGGGGACGCGGAGGCCGAGCACAAGTTCCGGGAAGCGGCGGAGGCCTACTCCGTCCTCTCCGACGCCGAGAAGCGCTCGCGATACGACCGTTTCGGCGCCGAAGGCCTGCGCGGCGGGGCGGAGGGCTTCGACCCGAACGCGTTCGTCGACTTCGCCGACATCCTCGGCGACTTCTTCGGCGTCGGGTTCGGCGGCGGCAGCCGCCGTCGCGGCCGGCAGGCGCCCGGCGAAGACCTCCGGGCCGACCTCTCTCTGACGTTCGAGGAAGCGGCCTTCGGCGTCGAGAAGAGCCTGCCGATGCGGCGATTCGAGCGTTGCGACACCTGCCACGGGACCGGAGGGAAGGGGGGGAGCGGCGCGGTGGCCTGCGGCGTCTGCCGCGGACGGGGCCGCGTCCAGTACCGCCAGGGCTTCTTCGCCATGGAGCGCCCCTGCCCCGAGTGCCAGGGGGCGGGCGAGAAGCTGAAGGACCCCTGCCCCGACTGCCGGGGCGAGGGCCGAACGCTCCGCGAGCGGACGCTGACGATCGCGATCCCCGCCGGCGTCGACACCGGCTCCCGGCTCAGGCTCTCCGCCGAGGGGA
>CAYVPO010000042.1:0-21471 GCA_964453825.1 uncultured Holophagales bacterium | reverse complement strand
GGCGAGCCGAAGGCCGTCCTCGGGCTCGCGACGCCGAGGAAGGCCGACGGAGCGCGGTGGCCGGTCCGGGTGCGGGTGCGCTTCGAGGGGAAGGCGGGAGGGCCGATCACGAGGATCGCCGCGTACCGCGACGGCCCGGCCGTCCCGGCTCGAGCACCGTCGTCGGGCGTGGCCGGTACGTCCGCGTCGACGGCGGCGCCGGCCGGCGAACCCGCGACGGCGACGGAGGCACCGGCAGCGGCTCCGGCATCCTCCGGGCTGCTCCCGCAGTGCCCGTCCCTGTTCGAGAACCTCGGCGCGATAGCGGTCGGTGAGTCGCGGTCCTGCGTCTGCACGAGGGACTACGGCATCGGCGTCCGCGGGAACGGTCGCTACGGCCCGTCGTCGTCCCTCTGCGAGGCCGCCCGTCACGCCGGGGTCCTCACCCGCCCGGGCGACGTCGTGACGATCTGGCGGCAGCCCGACTGCCCCCGCCTCTGGGGCTCGGCGGCGAACGGCGTCGTCTCGGGCAACTTCGCCTCGCCGACGGCGACCTTTTCCTTCACCGCCGAGCCGCCGCCTTGCCCGCCCGCGCCGAGCGCATCCGCCGACCTGGCGCCCTGCCCGGGCCTCTTCAGCAAGGAGCTGGAGGCGATGCCCGAGGGGTCGAGCTTCGACTGCACCTGCACCTTCGACAGGTACGGGAAGGGATCGCTCTGGGGGACGCGCATCTACTTCCTCGGCTCGAACGTCTGCGACGCCGCCCAGCACGCCGGAATGGTCGCCGGGAAGGGAAGCACGGTCACCGTCTTCCTCGGCGGAGAGTGCGACCGCTTCTGGGGCTCGCGCTCGTCCGGGATGGTGTCCGACAGCCGGCGGAAGCCGGGCCGGAGCATGGCGTTCCAGCAGCCGTACCCGGAGTGCCCGGGCCCGCACGACCCGTGGTGACGGCTCGCCCGTTCGGACGAGTCCTCAGCGAGCCGCGGAGGTCTTCTTCGGCCGCAGGACGAGAGCCGCGACGACGGCCGGGAACGCCATGAGCCACTGGACGGCGGGGACTCCCACCGACGCCAGGAGGAGGACGAAGTCCTTCCTCAGGGCCGCGTCGACGTAGAAGAGCGCCCCGAAGAGGAGGGCCACGAGAGCGAGCGCGGCGACGACGGCCGCGCCGGCTCTCGTCTTCGAGAGGCGGGCCGCGAGCAGGAACACCGCGAAAGGGCTCGCCATGAAGAGCGCAGCGAGGACGAGGACACCCGCGCCTTGAAGGTCTTCGCGCCCCCATGCGCCGAAGCCGGGGAAAGCGAGGAAGGAGGCGGGCCCGATGAGCGCCCCGACGGCGGAGATCGCGTAGGCGACGGTCCGGACGGGGTTCCGTTCCCGGGCGCCGCCGCCGACTCCCGCGCCCCCGCCTCCGTGCGGGACCGCGCTCACCGGTGCGCTCCAGCCACCGCGGCGGCCCCGGCGGGTGCGATGGGGGCGAGGAGGAGGGCAATCGGGGCTGTGCTCGAGCGGGACCTCCCTCGGATCCGGCCGTCGTTCCTTCGACGTTACACCCCAGGTCGGCAGCGCGCGGTAAACGAGGACCCGCGGCGTCCGGATTCTGCCGTTGGCCAATTCGCGCGGACGAGGAGTAATCTGGACGACGCGAATCCGGTCGGGTGGGCGTCGGCGAGACCGCCGACGTGGTCACGGCGAGCAGCGGGACCCGATCGGAGGGGAGGACACGTGAAGACGACTCCCTCCGCGGGACTTCTCGTCGCCCTTGCGATCGCGGCCGTGATCGGAGGGGTCGTCTGGGCCGCGATCCGGGGCCAGGGGAAGGACCAGGATGTCGCCGCGGAGATCGACCGGGGCGTGATGGCCGACTACTGCCGCCTCGTCGGGGAGGGACGCTACGCCGAGGCGTGGGAGAAGTGCCTCACCGCGAGCTACCGGGACGAGGTGCCGCGGGAGAAGTTCGTCGCGGCCCACGAGAAGCGGCGCGCGGAGCTGGGCGCCCTCGGCGCCTGCCGGCTCCTCCGCGCGGATCTCTCCCGAAACCTCTTCTCGAGGACGCGCGAGCTCCACCTCCTCTACGAGCTGACGTACCCCGGCCGCGTCGAGAGGGAGTACGCGAAGGTGAACGACGCCGACGGCAGCTGGCGGATCGAGGGGACCTACCACCTCAACGCCGGAGAGACCTACGACTTCCTGCTCTGGTGAGACGACACCCAAGGAGGCCTCGATGAAGCCCTCGTGCGCCCTGTTCCTCCTCGCGCTCCTCGCCGCCGGTCCTGCGGGGGCCCAGACGCCCGACGACCGCGGCTTCGACCCGACTGGCGTCTGGTACGGCCAGCACGGACCGCTCGCGCTGATGAGGGCCGGCGACACCCTCACCTTCTCCTACTCGGGCGTCTTCGGCGCGACAGCGCACATGTGCGACGGGATCGGCGTGGCGGGCTTCGTCGGCGACGGGACGTGGCAGTACGTCGACGCGGAGGGGACGGTGGCCTTCACGACGAAGGACGGGAAGGTGACGATGGAGGCGACGAAGGGGATCGCCTCCTTCTGCGGCGCGAACTGGCCGGGCGACACGTTCGTCAAGGACGGCTGGAAGCCCGCCTTCAACTGCACGGTCGTCGCGCCGAAGGCCCGCTTCCTGACCGCGACGCCGTCGCCCGAGCCGCGGAAGGGATACGTCGTGAAGGGGAACGTCGTCGAGGCCGTCGGCCTCGTGAACGAGGGGACGCCGGGCTGGCTCCTCGTGCGGTACGTCGGGAAGAACCAGACGACGGCCGGCCTCCTCGAGCGCGACGCGCTCGAGTGCCGGGAAGAGTAGGCGCCCGGAGATACGTTCCTGCCGCGAAACGGAGGCGGGGCGGGCTTCGCCCCGCGAAGGAGGCTCCCATGAAAGCCACGTGCGTCCCCCTCGCCCTCGTCCTCGCGCTCGCCCCCCTCTCGGGGTCCGCCGCCGACTGCCCGAAGGCGACCACCGTCGAGAAGCTGTCGAAGAACGCGGCCTACAGACCCGTCGCCCCGTTCGACCTGAAGGCCCTGACGAAGGCGAAGGCGACGAAGAGCGCCTTCGGCCTCACGGTCTTCGTCACGAACGCCGACTTCGACGTGAAGGCGGCCGCGGCGCGCCTCGACACGTCCCCCGTGAAGGGCAAGGGCCTGGTCTCCCTCGCGATCACCTTCATGAACGCGTCGAAGCCCGTCGTCGCGGGCGAGTACGCGGTGCGGGCGAACGTCTGGGACCCGATGAACGTCCGCGGCGACCTCGGCTTCGGAAAGGACGACGGGACGCCCGTCGTCTACGGTCTCGGCCTGAAGTCCGGCAAGGCGACGCTCGTCGAGGTGACCGATACGCGCGTCTGCGGAACCTTCGACGTCGTCGGCCGGGACGGGCCGTTCAAGGGCACGTTCGTCGCGACGGTCGTGAAGTGACGTCGCGCCGAACGACCGATCGCACGAGGAGGGAACAGATGCCGAACCGATTCGCGCCCGTGCTCGTCGCCACCCTCGCTGCCTTCGGCGCCGGGACGCTGCCGGCCGAGGCCGTCTCGCCCGCGCCGATCGAGCTGCACGGACTCACGGCGACTCCCCCGGTCTCCTTCTCCCTTCCGGAGAGCGCCGGCCTCGACGCCGTCCGCGTCGTTCACCCGGCCGACGCGAAGGCCGGAGGCGAGAAGCTGAGTCTCCTCGCCGTCGCGTTCCCGAAGGACTCGGGTATGACCGACGCGGAGCTCCTCGACTACGTGAAGACGACCTTCCTCGCGACGTCGGACTCGGGAAGGCCCGTGGAGCGGACGCTCCTCGGGAAGAAGGTGAAGGGGCAAGCGCTCGAGAAGAAGATCCCGTCGCCGTCGTTCGCCCAGGTCTACGTCGCTACGAAGAAGGGGGGCGACAAGGTCGTCCTCGCCTTCGTCTTCACGCCCGGATTCGCGAACGAGGCCGAAGCGGCGATCGCCGCGATCACGGCCTCGCTGAAGGAATAGAGAGGAGGAGTCCCCGATGTCTCGACGTCACCCGACCGTGCCCGCCGCCACGATCGCCCTGCTCGCCCTCTGTCCGCTCGCCTGCGGCAAGGATGAAGCCCCCGCGACCGAACCGCCGCCCGCCGCTGCCGTCGCCGCCGCGGCACCGGCTCCTGTCGATCCCTCCTGCAAGGAGGGCTCGCAGCGGCAGCATCCCGACGGGAAGCTGAAGGAGTGCCTCCTCGCCGCCGACTGGCTCTATGGCCCGTACACCTGCCGGATGAACTGGAGCGTCGTCCTCCACCCGGACGGGAAGCTCAAGGAGTGCAAGATCGCCGGCACGGCGACGTTCGACGGGCTCGTCGTGAAGGAGTCCCTTGCCCTCTACGAGGACGGCAAGTTCAAGCGCGGCGTCGTCGCGGCGGCGAAGACGTTCGGCGACGTCGAGGCCCGCGAGGGTGACTGGATCACCCTCTACCCCGGCGGGGCTCTGAACCGGCTCGAGCTCTTCGGGGGTCCGAGGACGATCCAGGGCTATCCGTGCAAAGGGAGCGAGAACTACTTCCACGAGAATGGCAAGCTGAAGAAGTGCACGCTCGGCGAAGTCTTCAAGCAGGGCGAGAAGGAGCTCCCCGCGGGGACCCTGCTCTGCTTCGACGAGAGCGGCCTTCCAAGGGAGCCCTGCACGTTGATGACGCCGTAAAGCAAACGAGCGCGGATCCTGGAGACCGGGTCTCATCGGTTAGGATACCCACCGAACCGGCCAGAGACCGTCTCCAGGAGGGACTCCCATGCACGAACGAGCCGCGCGGCCCGGGGATGGCGCTTCGCTCTTCCGCTCCCCCGAGTACGACGCCCTCCCCGCGGAGGACCGCGCCACCGCCGACGCCCTCGTCTCGACGCTCCGCGTCCCGGCCGGGTCGACGGTCTTCCGGCAGGGAGAGCCGGGCGACGCGATGTTCGTCGTCACCGGCGGCCTCTTCCGCGTCACCGGGACGACCCCCGCCGGAGCCGAGGTCACGCTCGGCGAGATCGGCCCCGGGGAATGGACGGGCGAGATGGCCCTCCTGACGGGCCAGCCCCGCTCGGCGACGCTGACCGCCGTCGAGGACGGAGTCCTCGCCCGCCTCCCGCGCGAAGGCTGGGACGAGCTCGCGCGGCGCTACCCCGCCGTCGCCTCGAGGCTCACGGAGGCGATCGGCCCGCGGCTGAGACGCGCACAGCTCCTCCGCGTCTGGGAAGAGCTCTTCGGAATCACCGAGCCGGAGGCGTTCCGCGATCTCGAGGAGGCGGTCGAGTGGCGCCGCGTCGCCGCGGGCGAGCTCCTCGTCCGCCAGGGCGACCCGAGCGACGCGATGTACGTCGTCGTCACCGGGCGGTTCCGGACGACGGTCCGCGGCGCCGACGGCACTGAAACGGTCGTGCGGGAGACGGGCCCCTTCAGCACGATCGGTGAGCTCGGGCTCCTCGCGGATCAGCCCCGCTCGGCCTCCGTCGTCGCGCTCCGCGACGGAGAGGTCCTCCGCCTCGGGCGCGACGCCTTCCGCCGCTTTGCGGTGAAGCGCCCGGAGGCGCTCCTGCGCGTCGCGTCGATCGTCGCCGGCCGCCAGGCAGCCGCGACGACGGGTCGAGCCTCCTCCCCGGTCCCGGCGCCGGACGGACTCACGATCGCGGTCCTGCCGCTCGGTTCTCCGGCTTCGGCGTCCGCGCTCGCCCGGACGCTCTCTTCCCGGCTCGAGGCGCTCGGATCGACGCTCCTCCTCGACGCCGCCGGCCTCGACGCGCGCCACGGGCGACCGGGCGTCGCGGAAGCGCCGACGACCGGGCCGCTCGGCCTGGCCGTCGACGTCTCCCTCCGCGAGCTCGAGGACCGGACGCGCCACCTCGTCCTCGACGCGGGTTCGGGCGGGGAGGCCTGGAGAGAGCGCTGCCTGAGGCGCGCGGACCGCGTCCTCCTCGTCGCCGACGCTGCGGCCGACCCGTCTCCGGGAGAGATCGACGCGCGGCTCGCCGAGATGAGGCTCCCGGCGCGGAAGGAGCTCGTCCTCCTCCAGGCCGAGGAGAAGACGGAGCCGCGCGGGACGGCCGCGTGGCTCGCCGGGCGCGACCTCGCGGACCACCATCACGTCCGTCCCGGGAACGCCCGCGACGAGGTCCGTCTCGCGCGGCGCCTCGCGGGACGCGGCATCGCGCTCGTCCTCGGCGGAGGCGGCGCGCGGGGCGTGGCACACATCGGCGTCATCCGGGCTCTCGAGGAAGCGGGGGTCGAAGTCGACCTCGTCGCCGGCACGAGCATGGGGGCGGTCGTCGGCGCCAGCTTCGCGCTGCACGGCGCCTCCGCCCCGATCCTCGCGCTCGCCGAGACGTTCGCCTCGCCGGGGAAGATCTTCGACAGGACGCTCCCCCTCGTCTCGCTGATGTCCGGGGGAAAGGTCCTGCGCGTGCTGAAGTCGCTCTACGGCGAGCGCGCGATCGAGGACCTCTGGACGCCGTTCTTCTGCATCTCGACGAACCTCACCCGCGCTCGGGTCGACGTCGAGAGGAGCGGCCCTCTCTGGCGGGCCGTCCGGAAGAGCATGTCGATCCCCGGCGTCTTCCCACCGGTGATCGAGGACGGCGACGTCGTCGTCGACGGCGGCGTCGTCGACAACTTCCCCGTGGAACGGATGGCGGCCCGCCTCGACTGCGGCACGGTCGTCGGCGTCAACGTGGCTCCCGCCATCGACAAGGTGAAGCCGTACCGGTTCGGCCCGGAACTCTCGGGCTGGAAGGTCCTCCGGGGCCGCATCCTCCCCTTCGCTCGGAAGACGCGCGCGCCCTCCCTCGTCGGGTCGATTCTCCGGACGCAGGAGATCAACAGCGTCATGGCGCTCCGCTCGGGCCTCCGGTTCGTCGACCTCCTCGTCGAGCCCTCCGTCGACCGCTTCCGGCTGAACGAGTACGACCGCTGGGTGGAACTGATCGACGCGGGCTACTCCGCCGCGAAGGAGGCCCTCCCGGCGTTCCTCGCGTCGCGCCCGGCCGGGGTGGCCTGAGGCCCGGGCGCTCCCGCGCTCGCCCGTCTTTCGCGCGACGAACGAGCGCGGAGCGGCCTCAGCGCGCCATAGGCAGGTAGCTCCCGTCGGAGGTCGCCGCGTCGTTCAGGACGCCGTAGGCGACGAATCGCGACGTGCCGGAGATCCGCTCCACCTTCACCGAGCCGGCAGCGGCGCCACGCGACGAGAGCGGCTCGTTGCGCTGGAGCCAGGCTCCGGGGGCGAGGACGTGCTCCTCGGGGTTGCCGAGGGCCTGCCCGGACGCGCCGTAGAACGTCAGCCGGAGCGTGACGTTCCCGGCGTCGCCGAAGTTGACGACGGCCACGTTGGAGCGCGTCTTCGCGTCCTGCTGGAGGCCGTGGACCCAGGCCGTCCCGTTCGCAGACTCGAGGAGAGTCAGCCCCGGGTAGAAGACGCCGAAGGCCCCGTCGCGAACGCTCGAGCGGGTGGAGACGCGCGCCCCGGCGGCGAGGAGCTCCGGCGCCCGGCCGGTGGGGACCTTGACGAGGAGGGAGCCTGCGACGTTTGCGCCGCCGGCGGGAATCGCGAGGCCTGCGTCGCGCAGGAACTTCATGACGTCGGGGATGACCTTCTGCTCGGCCGCGGCGAGCGTCACCGGGACGTTCCCCGTTCCGCCGCCCAGCGCAGCCGTGTAGGCGAGCGTGAGCGCGAGCGGTGCGCCCTCCAGGTTCGTGAGCGTCAGCTCGGTCGTGTAGCGATTGACGCCGAGCCCCTTCACGTCGAGGACGACCGGGATGAGACGGTCGCCGGGGCCGGCGCCTCCCGGCACGAGCGGCGGGACGTAGGACCCGTCGGAAGTCCCGGCGTCGTTCAGGACGCCGTACGCCGAGAACGGGGATGCGCCCGACATCCGCCGTACGAGCGCGAAGCCGGACGAGGCCACTCCGCGGAGTGGCTGGTCGAGCTGGTTCCAGCCCCAGGCCGGCAGCGTGAAGGTCTCGTCGGCCGCGGCCCCGAGGCGCGCGCCGTCCGCGCCGTAGAACGTGACCTGGACGGTCACCGGCTCCGCTCCCGCGTTCACGACGGCGAGGTTCGAGCGCATCGCGGCGTTCTGCTGGAGTCCCGCGACGGCGAGCGTCAGGGGCGCCTCGACGGCGTCGGCGTAGAAGAGCCCGAAGGCCCCGCCCTCGCCCGGGGTCGAGGTCCGGCCGCCGACGAAGAGGGCAGACGGGTCCGAGGCGCCCGGAAGCGTCACGCGAAGCGTCCCGATCTGGTTGGAGCCGTCGTCGGGAATCGCGAGTCCCTGCGAGCGGAGGAAGTCGATCGCATCCGGGAGGACCTTCGTCTCGCCGGCCGCGAGCTCGATTCCGGCCCAGCCGGAGCCGGCCCCCGCAGAGGCGGTGTAGGTGAGGAATGCCCGCGCGGCGGTCGCCGACCTCGAGACGAGCGTCAGCTCCGTCGTGAAGGGCGCTCCGCCGACTCCCTTCACGTCGAGGACGACGGGGACGAGCTTCGAGACGCCGAACGGCGCCTGCGGCGCGCGGACCTCGAACGTGACCTGCGCGGCCGCCGTCGCTCCCGCGCCGTCGGTCGCGGTCACGGTCACGACGCGAGACCCCGCGCTGCCGAACGCCGCGGAGACGTCGGCGCCGGAGACGGTCCGTCCGTCGCCGAAGCTCCATGAGTAGGTCAGCGTATCGCCCGCGTCGGCGTCGGTTCCGGAGGCGCGGAAGCGGATCGCCGCAGCCGCGTCGAACACGGTGCCCGGCGCCGGCTCGAGGATCGAGACGGCGGGCGGGCTGTTCCGCCCCGTCAGGGCCTCGGCGCGAGCGCCGTAGGCGTTGTGATGATGCAGGAGAAGGACGCCGAGGGCGCCGTTCGCCTGTGCCGCGGTCGGATCGAACCGGGCCGGGAGGGCCGAGCTCGGGAGATCGTCATGGAACGGCGTCGCGTCGGCGGCGAGGACCGAGTAGCCCGGCTTCTCGGCGTCGAACGTCAGCCAGGAGGTCTCTTCGACGGTCCCGCTGCGCGGCGTCGAGGCCTTGACCCGGTAACGGAAGCGAGCGTTCCCAGCCGTCAGGCCGAGGCCGTCCGCGCCGGCCGAGGCGGGGACGACGACGACGTTGGACGCGAAGAGGTGCGTCCCGCGGGAGGCCGGGTCGACGTTCAGATAGCGATAGCTCTTCGCGCCCGCACCGGAGGTCTGCGCCGTGCGGGCGACCCAGACGTCGGTCGGGTCGACCGACTCCGACGGGTTGGACGGGTTCGCCACGTCGCCGGTCGACATCGTCTCCACCGTGGCGTCGACGACGCTGTCGCCGTTCCGATCGATCTCGATCTCGAACCGGACCTCGGCCGGGCTCAGCCACTCGGCCCAGGTCGCGATCCCGAACCAGACGGTCGCGCCGGAGTCGAGGCGCCCCGCGGGAATCGAGCTCGCGGCCCCGACGAAGGCGAGGTCGGCGACGGCCCGCGCGCTCCCCTCGGGATTCGTCCGGGGGCTCTCGGCGTGCAGCTCGAACGCCGAGACGGTCGAGAGGGCGTCCACCGGCGGGAGCGGTCCGGTCTTCAGGCCGCTTCCGACGAGCGGGATCGTGAAGCTCCCCCCTGCCGCGGGCGCTCCGATGGCTCTCGAGGCCGCCCGCATCGCGGACTGGCCGCGGACGACGATCTGCAGAGGAACGCGAAGGGTCCCCGCGGGCGCTCCCGAGAGCGTGACGAGGCCGCTCGCCTCGGTCATCCAGGTGCGGTTCGAGAGCGACACGAAGCTCGGCTGGCGAAGCGTGAGCGTCGGATCGGGGGCGTTCGTCACGGCCGACGGGTCGCTGAGGACGACGTTCACGTCGAACGTCGCCGAGCCGCCCGGCGGAACGGTGATCGGCGCGCCGGGCACCTCGACCCGCACTCCGGGGATGGCGGCCGGGGTCGCCCAGCCCGGCGTCAGAGTCGCCGCAGCGGCGCCCTTGTTCAGGATGCGCAACCTCCGCGTCACGGTCATCGGCGCAGCCCCCTGGAGGAACGCCGAGAGGCTCACCACCGAGGGACGCTCGTCGTCGAACGCGATCACCTCGGTCGCGAGCGCCTGCGCCGGGTCGACGCGCCCCGCGCCGACGCGCGCCGGACCGTACTGAGGCGCCGAACCCGCCGGCGGCAGGAGGCTCACGTCGAAGCCGGCGGTGTTCATCACCGCTGCTTTCAGCTCGGTCGGGGTCCAGCCGGGGCGCTGCTTTCGGAGGAGCGCCATCACTCCCGTCAGGTGTGGGGCCGCCATCGAGGTCCCGGACATCGACGCCGCGAGGTTCCCGGCGTTCACCTCGGGGCCCCCGACGCCGGCGACGATCCCCGTCGCGGCGGAGGTGATCGACACGCCCGGAGCGGCGACGTCCGGCTTCGGGCCGGAAGGCGTCGCCTCGAGCCGCGGCCCTCGGGAGGAGAACGAGCCGAGGGTATCCGAGCCGGAGAAGAGCGCGATGGTCACCCCTTCGGCGAGCGACGCCTTGAGGCGGTTCCCGCCCGAGAGCGAGACGAGGACGGACGGGATCGTGATCGCGGCGGCAACGGCCGGGTCGGCGATCGCCATCCCGATGACCGCGTCCTCGTTGCTCGCGATGACGACGCCGATCGCCCCGGCGTCCTGGGCCCGCTTCACCTTCCCGTCGAAGGAGCAGTCTCCCCGGTCGACGAGGGCGATTTTCCCCGCCAGCTCCGCTCCGTTCGTCACAGCTTCGCAGACCCGCGCCGGGACCGCCGCGACGAGCGGCCCGATCGTCCCGGCCGCTGCGGGCGCGTTCCCGAAGGAAGCCGTCCCGGCCGCCATCCGACCGGCGAGAGACGACGGGGCGAGGACCGCGACGAAGGAGGCCGTCACACCCGAGTCGACCGAGGCGGCGACGGAAATCGCCGAGTCGGCAGCGGCCGGGCTCCCGGTGACGAAGTAGGTGTCGCCCGCGTTGCCGGCCGAACAGACGACCACGATCCCGGCACGGGCGGCGTTGTCGGCGGCGATCGCGGTCGAGTCGTCCTTCGACCCGAACTCGCTCCCGAGCGAGAGGTTCAGGACGTCGAGACGGTCGGAAAAGTCGCCGTCGTCGTTCGGGTCCATCGCCCAGTCGATCGCCTGCGTCGTGAGGCCGGTCGATCCGGAGCAGCCGAAAACGCGGAGCGCGTAGAGCTTCGCGCGCGGCGCGACGCCAGGGCCGATCCGCATCGAGCCGAAGGGAACGCTGCCGTCGAAAGGCCCCGTATAGGCCGAGCCGTCGGCCCGGACGCCCGAGCCGCCAACGCTCCCCGCCACGTGAGTTCCGTGTCCGCCGCAGTCCATCGGGTCGGGATCGGGCGTTGCAGCGCCTCCGCCCCCGTAGGCGTCTCCGGCGAAGTCCCACCCGCCGACGACGCGCGCAGTCGGGAAAGAGCCGTCGGTGATCTTCGTCCGGTCGTTCGCCTTGTAGTCGGACTCCCGGCCCGTCCCGCCGAACATCGCGTGCTGGTAGTCGAGGCCGCTGTCGATGATGCCGACCTTCACGTCGTCGCCGGCGTTCGCGAGCGCCTGCCAGACCCCCTGCGGCACCCCGAGGTGGGGCACGCTCGTGGAGTTCGACAGGGTGTGAAGGACGAGAGGCTTCACCGACTTCACTCCCGGGAGGGCCCGGATGGCCTCCACGCGGGAGGGCTCGGCGAAGACGGCGATCCCGTTGTAGGCGCGCGTCACGCGGTACTGGACCCGGGCGCCGATCGCCGGCGCGGTCAGCGCCTCCTCCACGCGCGCCTGAGCGACGCGGAGCTCGGCAACTCGCGTCGATGCCGCGGACGCGGCGAGCGCCGACCTCGAGCCCTCGGCGCGGCCCCGGATCCAGGCTTCGACGGCAGGCTCTCCCTCGAGCTCGACCATCCACTGTCGGGGATCGGTCCGTGGCCCTTCGGCGAGGAGCGACGGAGCGAGGAGAAGGCTCGCCGCGAGGAGCAGGAGGTTCATTCCACCGGCGCGCCGGGCGCACCCGCTCCTGTCGCGAGAGAGAACGTGGGCCTCCCGGGGGACGGAAACGGCCGCGTCGTGCCGCGGAGCGAGCACACGGCCGTTCGATTCGGTTCTGGAAATGCGCATCGAGCCACCCTTCGGGAGAGCTCTCCCGCGCGGGGAGGATGGACCGGCTCCGGCCCGGAATCAAACCAGACCCCTGTCCTGCGAAGCGCCTCAGCTGGCGCTGAGGGAAGGTCGTCGCTTCGTCAGGCGCCGCGGGAGCGGTACTGGACGAGCGCCACGCCCGCGAGGATCACCGCCATCCCCACGGCCATCCGCGCATCGAACGCCTCCCCCAGGATCGCCGTCCCGAGGACGACGGCGATGACCGGGTTCAGGTACGCATAGCTGCCCGCCCGCACCGGGCTCCAGACCCTCGAGACGTAGAGGTGCGCCGTGTAGGCGATGCACGATCCGAAGAGCGCGAGGTAGAGGACCGCGAGGAGGGCCTTCGTCGTGACGGGTCCGTTCGTGAAGCCTCCTGTGAACGGCGCGAGGAGGACGCCGTAGACCGCCGCCGCGAGCATCTCCAGGCCGGCGCTCGTCAGCGCTCCGCCGCCGGTGACGTGCCGGCGGTGGTGGAGCGTGCCGACGGCCCAGAGCGCGCTCGCCAGGAGGAGCGCCCCGACTCCGCCGAGATCGATGCCCTTCTGGGACCAGGGCGCGGCGAGGAGCGTCACGCCCGCGAGGCCGAGCGCCGTCCCGGTCCAGCCGCGCGCGCCGAGCGGCTCCTCCCGCGCCGTGAAGACGCCGAACCAGGCGGGCGTCAGCGCCGCGAGGACCGCCGCCACGCCCGAGCCGAGGCGCGTCTCCGACCAGACGACGAGGGCGTTGCAGATTCCGAGCAGGAGGAGGCCGACGAAAGCCAGGTGCGGCAGCTCGCGCCGCGAGGGGAGCGGCTCGCGACGCAGCCGGCCGAGCCCGAGGCAGAGGAGGGCGGCGACGCTGAACCGCACGGCCACCATGCCGTTCGGGGGGAACGACTCGAGGGCGACGGCGATCCCGAAGTAGGTGCTCCCCCAGACGACGGCGCAGACGCCGTAGGCGACCCACGGGAGGACGGAAGAGGGCTTCGGCACCCGGGCGTCTAATCCCGGACCGCCGCCACGGCCTGGACCTCGACGAGATAGCCGTGGTGGAGCTCCTTCACCGGGACGACGGCGCGGGCCGGACGGTGCGCCCCGAGGACGCGCGCGTAGGCGGCGTTCACGCGCGGCCAGAGCGCCACGTCGGCGACGTAGATCGTCACAGAAAGGAGTCGGTCGAGCCCGCTTCCCGCGGCATCGAGGATCGCCTCCACGTTCCGGAGCGCGCGCTCCGTCTGCTCCTCGACGTCGCCCGGCGCGCCGCCCGGACGATCGACGTCGTGCGGGAGCTGTCCGGAGACGAAGACGAGACCGCCGTGGACGACGGCCTGAGAGTAGTGCCCGGCAGGGCGCGGGGCGTGGGGCGTCTCGACGGTCCTCATGGGGCCGGATTCTGCTCCGCTCCGGCGGGGCGTCAACCGCCGCTCCGCGCCCCGGCCGGACGGGCTGCGAGCCGATAAGATCGACGGATGGAAGGGATCATCCCCCCGCTCCCGACGCCGTTCCGAGAGGACGGAGGCCTCGACCTCGGCATCCTCTCCGATTTCGTCGCGCACCTCGCGGGGACGCCCCTCGCCGGATTCCTCGCCCTCGGCTCGAACGGCGAGGCCGTCCACCTCGACGACGACGAGGCCGAGCGGGTCGTCGTCACGGTGCGCACCGCCGCTCCCGGACGATTCCTCCTCGCCGGCTCCGGCCGGCTCTCCACGCGGGCAACCGTCGAAGCGACGAGACGCGCCGCCGGCGCGGGCGCCGACGCCGTCCTCGTCGTGACCCCGCACTTCTTCAGGGGCGCGATGTCTTCCGACGCGCTCGCGGCGCACTTCGAGGCGGTCGCCGACGCCTCCCCGGTCCCGGTCCTCCTCTACAACGTCCCGGCGAACACCGGCCTCGACGTCGACGCCGCGACCGTGGCCCGCATCGCCCGCCACCCGAACGTGGAGGGCGTGAAGGACAGCTCGGGCGACGTCGGGAAGCTCGCCGAGTTCGTCCGGCTCGCGCCCGCCGGGAAACGGTTCGACGTCTTCTCCGGGAACTACGGATCGGCCCTTCCCGGCTACGCGGTCGGGACGGCCGGCTCGATCCTCGCCGCCGCGAACGTCGCTCCCGCCGAATGCGTCGCGATCCGGGAGGCGTTCCTCTCGGGACGGCTCGAGGAGGCCCGCGCGCTCCACCTCCGCCTCCTCCCGATGGCCCGCGCGGTGACGAGCCGTTTCGGCGTTCCCGGACTCAAGGCGGCGCTGGCGATTCTCGGGCGGCCGGCGGGCCACCCCCGGCGTCCGCTCTTCCCGCTCCCCGAGCCCTCCCGGGAGGAGCTCCGAGGGACCCTCTTGGAGGCCCGCCTGCTCGCAGGCTGACCTCGCTTGCCCCGGCCCGCCGGTGACGAGAGAATCAGGGGCACGGTCCTTGCCGTGACGAGGTCGATTTGAGCCTTTCCGGCGTACCGGCCAGGGGCGTTCCGCTCGGCTGGCGATTGGGACTGACGACGGCGGTCATCGTGACCCTCGTTCTGGGGGTCGTGACGGCCTTCGTGCAGAAGAGGGAGATCGACCGGGGGCGCGAGGAGCGGATGCGCTTCCTGACGATGACGCTCGCCCCGCTCGCGGCCGACGTCGGCGACGCCACGAACCTCGCCGCAATCCAGGACCGGCTGAGCCGTTTCCAGTCGGCGCACGCCGCGAGCGGATTCGGAGACGTCCGCGTCCTCCTGTTCGACGGAGAGGGACGCGTCTTCGCGACACCCTTCACCGGTCCCGCGCCCCTCCCCTCGAACGACGCGACGACCGCGCGCGTCCCGGTCCGCTCGCACCTCCTCCCCGGAGGCGCCGGGTCCCTCCAGGTCTCGCAGGACGAAACCCGGTTCCGGTCGCTCTCGCGCCGGCTCTGGCAGCACTGGCTCCTCACGCTCGCGGTCGGGGCGGGCTGCATCCTGGTCTCCCTCTACCTCGCCTACTTCCTCCTCATCGAGCGCCCGCTCCGCGGCCTCCTCGAAGGGGTCCGGCAGATGGAGCAGGGCTACTGGAGCGGCCTCGAGATCCCGCGCGGCGCCTGGGAGATGCGCTGGCTCGCGTACCGCTTCCGCAACCTCGGCACGCAGCTCGAGGAGACCGTCCGGCGTCTCGTCGAGGCGGAGCGGCGGACGATCGTCGGGCTGCGCGCAACGGGCGCCGCCGGACCTCCGGCCCGCACGGGCGGAGAGGGAGCTCCGACCGGCGCCTCGATACAGGAGGAGGCGTTCCGGAGAAGGATCCTCCGCCGCTACCTCGTCGCCCGGTGCCGCTTCCTCGAGACGCGAAGCTCCGCCGACGCGGCGGCCCGCGCCGTGGCGCACGAGGTCTGGGAACGGGACGTCCACGAGGCGCAGCGGCTCGGCGAGAGCGCCCTCAAGTCGCGGCTCGAGGACGCCGCGTTCCGTATCCTCGAGCCCGACGCGTACGAAGACGTCGGCCGGCGCGCCGCCGGCCTCACCTCGTCCCGCCGGAAGTGGCTCCGGGATCGGGAGGCGGAGCTGAAGGCGGCGCTCACGGAAGCCGGCGTGAAACCTCGCGCGCTCCAGCACCGCGTGAAGCACCTCGCCGGCATCTGGCGGAAGATGAAGACGAAGGGCCTCGCGATCGAGCAGATCCACGACATCTTCGCGTTCCGGATCCTCCTCGAGACCGAGGAGGAGTGCTATCTCGCCCTTTCCGCACTCCATCGCCGCTTCGAGCCCCTCCTCCTCCGCTTCAAGGACTACATCGCCGAGCCGAAGGAGAACGGCTACCAGAGCCTCCATACGTGCATCCGGGCGCCGGGCGGCCTCGTCTACGAGGTGCAGATCCGGACCGTCGCGATGCACGAGGCCGCGGAGGGGGGCGGCGCCGCCCACTGGAAGTACAAGAAGGAATCGGTCGACCTCGACGACGGCGACGACGAGCTGCCGCAGGGAGTCCTCGTCAGCCTGAAGGACGCCCTCCGCCGCCGCGGCATCGGGAGCTGACGGGCGCTCGCGCCGCTACGGCGCCATCCGGAAGAGGTCTCCGACATCCCCCGAGTAGGTCCCGGTGAAGCGTCCGCGGAGGCGAACCTCGAAGCACGACTCCATGTCGAACGCCGCCGGGAGCGCCGCGGGGACGCCGGCTGTGACGTCGACCCCGTAGCACCACCTTCTCCCTCCCGCGAACCGGCCGCGGGTGGAGGCCCAGAACGCGCGCGCCTGCTGCGCGTCGGGGAGCGTCACTTCGTCGAGGAACTCCTCGTCGAAGTCGTCCGGCGGCGGCCCGTCGGGGCGGAGCGCGACCCGCGTCTCGCCCGCGGCGTCGCATCCGGTCACCTTCCGGAACGCCGCTCCGGCGGCCGCGGCACGTGCCGGGTCGTCATCGCCCATCGCCTCGAGGAGTGACTCGACCGCGCGCGGATGCCCGAGCGCCCCGAGGACTCGCGGCCCCGAGGCGCCGCGTCCGGCCGTCGTGCCCTTCGCAGAGCTTGCGAGGACGCCCGAGACGTCGCCGTCCTCGGCGAGGACGGCGAGGAGGCGGAGCCACTCGCCCGCGCCCTCTCCTGTCCCGGTCGACCGCTCGCGGCTCGCCTCGAGCGCCAGCGGCGAGCGGAACCAGGCCGCCGCCACGGCCGCTTCCCGCGCGACGGCCGGGTCCGGGTCGTCGAGGCCGCGCCGCAGGAGCTCCGGGCGCGGGGCCCGGACCTGAAACGGCACGAGCCTCCACGCCGCCGCGCGGATCGCGGGATCGCTCTCGCCGAGGAGCCGCGTCACGTCGGGCGCGGCCGCCCCTCCTCCGAGCGCGAGCGCTCTCGCCGCCGCGACGGCGAGCGGCGCGTCGTCCGAGCCCGCGAGCGATGCCAGCTCCTCGCGCGCTCCGCGCGCTTCGCCGAAAGCCAACGCCTCGGCGAGCCCTTCCCGTCCGCCAGGCCCCGCCGCGCGGAGCGCATCGAGGACGGCGCGCGCGCCCTCCTCCCCGGTACGGAGGAGGACGAAGCCGGCGGCGAACGCCGCGGGCGGGTCGTCGGACGAGAGGAGCGGGCCTACGACCTCCCCGAGCTCACCGCGGGCGACGAGGAGGCCGTCCGCGTGGGCGCGAACGCGTTCGTCGAGCCGGTCCACGTCGGAACGGGTCCGCTCCGGAGAGCGGACGGCGTCCCGCCGCAGCTGCCAGAGGAACTGGAGCTCGTCGAGGTGCTCCTCGAGGACGTCGCGCAGCAGGACGACCTTCGGCGAGATCACCGGCTCGCCCTCAGTTTATCGAGACGGAGCCGCCGCGGATCCGGTTGAGCCTCCGGGCGTGCGACACGAGGTCCTTGCCGCGGATGAGGACCTTGCCGTCCTCGCGAAGCGTGATGGAGCCTTCGCCCACGCGGAGCGTCAGCCCCTTCTTCGCCTCGAGGAGGAGCTCGTCCGGCGTCTCCTTCGGGCGCGCCGCGATCGTGGCGGGAGAGGCGACCCGGCCGAGGACGACGCCGCGCCCCCCCCCGCCCTCCGGGACGACGACGAGGACGCGATCGCCCTCGGCGAGCGGGTCCCGCCGTCCCGCCTCGGGGTCCAGGAGGTCGCACGCGACGAGCTCCGCCCCTTCGCCACAGGAGACGAGGACCGCGTCGTCGAGGAGGGCGGAGACGCGGCCGAAGCGCACGCCCGGATTCGCCGAGGTCACGACGTCGAGGAGCTTCTTCGTTTCGGGCATCAGTCCTTCCCTCTCTTTGCGCCGGGCCGCACGACCCCGAGGTGCGGCAGCTCGACCGAGATCGTCCCGGAGACGGCCTTCTCGTCGGAGTCCGGGGGCGCCTGGACGTCGATCCGCGCGGACGGGCGGTAGCTCGCCGGGACGAGCCGGACGCGGGATCGAGCCCTCAGGCGCAGTTCCTTCCCGGGAGCGAGCTCGACGATCGCGGGATACGGGCCAGCGATCGGCTTGCCGTCGGGTCCGACCTCCGAGACCTCGCTCGCCTCGAACGTCACCTCGCGCGCCTCGACCGGGACCCCGTCGGCCCCGACGCGCGCGAGGACGACGGCGAGACCCGACTCCCCATCCTCACCTCCCGCCGGGTGGACGAACGGCACAGGCGCGAGGCCGGGGTTCGAGACGCGGACGAGGACCGCGAGCTCGTCGTCCGGCTCGATCGTTCCGCGGACCCATTCAATCGACGCTTCGAGCGCCTTGTGCGGGTGCTTCAGGACCTCCTCGACCGCCGCCTCGAGGCTCGAGAAGACCTGCTTCTCGGCCGGAGTCAGGGCGGACTCCACCTGCCCGTGGACGACCTCGGCCTTCCCGTTCGCCATGATGCCGAGCGAGACGAGGGGCGCCCCCGGGAAGTGGGTGCCGGACCGGCGCGGAGGGCCCAGCGCGCGGATCGACGTGGCGAGGCGGCTGAACTCGCCCGCCTCCGCGGGCCGGCGGAAGAACCCGATGCGGGGGATTCCCGGGAGCGAAGCGTCCGTCCGGACGAGCGCCGCCTCCGCAGTGAAGCTCCCTCCGAGCGTTCCGGCCGAGCCGACGCTCCGCGTGTAGAAGACCCAGCTCTCAGCCATCGGCGAGGCCGCCTTTCCCGCCGCCGGGGCCGGCGGCGCCGCGCAGCAGACGAGCGTTGCGGCGAAGAGGACGCTCGCCGCGCGAAGGACTCCGCAGAACGGAGCTCCGTTCATCCCGCACCTCCCGCGGCCGGGCCGCCCGGCCGCGCGCGGACCGCACGTCTCGCTCAGAGGCGCTCGCGCGTGTACTCATCGTTCGCCTTGCCGAGGAACCACTGGTGGAACTCGTCGAGGTGGTTGCGCTTGATCCCGAGGCCGTTCGGCCCCATGAGGCTCCCCGGGACGTTCGGCCGCGGAGGCGGCCCCGTCACGTTGCCGGACGCGTCGGTCGGGACGAAGATCGCCCCGTTCCGGTACTCGTCGTAGAGGCCGAGGGTGTGCCCGAACTCGTGGGCCCTCACGCCCGCCTGGTTCCCTTCGTGACCGCAGCGCTCCATGAACCAGGTCCCCGAGTTCCACCACTTGTTGTGCGCGCCGGAGGCGTCGGTTCCGTACGTGTCGGGGTTGCCCGCCCAGACCTCCACCTCCGCGAACTCGCCCGAGCCGACGAAGAGGCATTCGAAGACGACCGGGAAGAGGCAGCAGCCGCCCCAGCACTTGCAGTCCTTGCCCCGCTTGCACTTCTTCCGGTGCTCGCGCCACTTCCGGGTCCAGATCGCCTCGATCTCGGCCTTCCAGCCTCTCTTGTGCCGGGCGCCGAAGACGGCGCCGCCGCGCGCGACGAGCTTGATCCGCCCCGTCACCTTGAAGATGCCGTCCTTGATCTCGAGGTCGTAGCCGTAGTCCCAGCCCCAGAGGCCGGTCCCCTGCGTGTAGGTGTAGGTGCCGTCCGGCTGGAGGACGGGGGTCATCTGCGGGACGGTCCGGCTCCTCTTCGTCCCGGCCTCGCGGACCTCCTCGGGGACGACGATCTTCAGCGGGCTCGACGACTTCGCGTACTCGCCCGCGCCGAAGGCGTAGATGTCGAGCTGGACCTTGTTCTTGGGCGATGGGCCTGTCAGCGTGACCCAGGGGATCTTCGCGCTCCCGCCGGAGATCGCCGTGACGAAGTAGGTCACGGGGAGGTCGTGCGGGGCGCGCGAGACGGTCATGCTCAGGTAGTAGCCGGGGTCCCCGCCCATCGCCTCGACGAGGATGTCGACCTCGTCCCCGCACTTCGCCTCCCCCTTGCTCCACCGCACCTTCCACTTCGGCGGGTTCAGCCACGGGATGTACGGCGTGAGCGGCGCCTGGATCAGGATTCCCGGTGGCGTGTTGGGCGGCGGGTTCGAGTTCTGAAGCATGAAGTCGAACTGGCGGAAGACGAAGTCGCCGTCGACCATCACGTCGAACGAGAAGCTGACCGGCTCGGCCTTCCCCTTGACGATCTGGGAGACGATGCCGCCGACGGAGCCCGGCTCGTCGCCCGTGCTCGTGGAGAAGTTCGAGCCCCTGAGCATGATCGACTCGCCGTCGACCTTCACCGTCGTGCTGCCCTTCGCGGTGTCCTTCGAGAACGCGATGTTCGGGTAGGGGATCGGCACCGGCGTCCCGCCCGCGGGGGTCGGCGTCTTGCACACGTCGGGGAAGGCGATGGAGATGCCGCCGCTCTTCTTGTGGACCACCGTCAGCATGTTGACCGTCGTCGTCGGCATCGCCGTCAATCCTCCCCGCCGGCCCGCGGCGTCGCGAGGACCGCCGCGGCCCGCTCGCCCCGCTCCGAGGCGCCGCAGACGAGTGCCGCTCCGCCCGCGCCGCGGGGGACGCGAAGCGCGAACGCCGCGAGCGCCAGCAGGAGCGCCCCCGAGGACGCCCCGAGGTCGCCGACGAAGGCCGCCGGCGTGAGGCGGCGGGCCGCACCGAGCGCGGCGAGCGCGCGCGTCTCGAGGAAGCCCCACTCCAGCGCCCGCCCGCGCTCGCCGTTCAGGTCGTTCCAGATTCCCTCGATCCGGCGCGCCGAGGGCGCCGCGCCGAGAGCGCGCGCGACCGCGCGTGTCGCCGCGTCCCCCCGGCTCGGGTGCGTCCCGTCGAGCGGGACCGACTCGGTTTCTCGAGCGATCGACTCGACGGCCACCGGGAACGGTGCGTTCCGCCGCCGCGCGTCCGCGAGACGCTCCACGACGAGGAACGCGCTCCCTTCTCCCGGGATCGCCCCTCCTGGAGCGCGATCGGTCCGGAGCTTCGAAAGGCGGTTCAGCTCCGCGATCCGCGCGGCGTCGAGCATCGCATCGAGGCCTCCCACGAGAGCGACGTCGATCTCTCCGGCCCGGAGCCGCGCCGAGGCCGCCTCGAGCGCCAGCAGGGCCCCCGCGTGTCCGTTCCGACAGGGGACGATCCCGACCTCGGGCTCGCCCGCGAGGAGCCCGCCCTCGACCGCTCCCTCGACGAACGCCTCGACGTCTACGGCAGACGCCCCTGGCGAATCGGCGTACGGGAGGGCGAGATAGACCGCCACCGCGTTTCGGCGGTACGCCGCCTCCACGTCCCCCGGGGCGTAGAGCCCGGCGCTCCAGAACGCCTCCCGGGCCGCGGCGAGAGACAGGTCGACCGGAGCGGCCGACCCGAGCGAGGCTGCGAGCGCCTCGGCCGAGGCGGCCACGTAGACGCCGCCCTCGTCCGGCGGCTCGCCCCCCTCGCCCGCGAGCGGCCGCTCCTCCATCCGCCGGACGCCCGCGCTCACCGACGTCGCGGTCTGGTCGAGCGTGGACCCGACGGCCGTCACGGCGCCGAGGCCCGTGATCGCGATCCCGCCCCGGCCGCCGGAACGCGGCGCGGTCGCGCTCACGGCGCCTCCGCCTCGACGGCGACGCACTCGACGTCGCGCGTCTGCCCGTGGACGCTCTGGTAGGCCCCGAACGTCAGCTCGAGGAGTGAGGCGTTCGCGTCGAAGAGGACGGTCTGGAGCGCGAACGAGAGGTCGCTCTTCCGCGTCCGGAAG
>CAYVPO010000041.1:15046-21862 GCA_964453825.1 uncultured Holophagales bacterium | reverse complement strand
CCGAGACGGCGAGCGGGACCGAGAGGCCGAGCGCGCAGGGGCAGGCGACGACGAGAAGGGCGACGACCCGTGCGACGGCCGCTTCTCTCCCGAGCGGAAGGGCGAGGAGGAGCGCCGCGGCGGCGAGGAGGAGAAGCGCCTGGACGAAGCGCCGCGCGAGGAGGTCGGTGAGGCGGAGGACGGCGGGACGGCGGGCGAGGGCGTCCTGCACGACGGCGAGGAGCGCGCCGACGCGCGTCTTCTCGCCCGCCGCCTCGACCTTCACGACGAGCCGGGCGCCGAGGTTCGTGACGCCCGCGTAGACAGGGTCGCCGTCGGCGACCGGAACGGGAGCCGATTCGCCCGTGAGGACCGAGGCGTCGAGCGAAGAGCGCCCGAAGAGGACGACGCCGTCGGCCGGGACGAGCTCTCCGGAGCGGACCTCGACCCGGTCGCCCGGCTCGAGCGCCGCGACGGGGACCTCGACGGCGGGCGCGAGCGGCCCGTCCCCTTCGAGCCGGCGGGCGAACTCGAGGAACGCGACGCCGCGCAGGCTGTCGGCCCTCTCGAGCGCCGCGCGCTGCGCCGCGCGCTGCACCTGCCGCGCGCCGAGGAGGGCCGCCACGAGCATCGCGAGCGAGTCGAAGTAGACCGGGCCGCTTCCGCGGACGACGTTCGCGGCGCTCGCGGCGAAGGCGACGGCGATTCCGATCGCGACGGGGAGGTCGATGTGGACGACGCGGGCCCGGAGCCCCGCGTACGCGGTCTGGAAGAACGGCCGCGCCGAGAACGCGAGGACCGGGAGAGCGATGCCGAGGGAGACCCAGCGGAAGAACGTCTCGAAGGGGGAGGCCATCCCGGACGCCTCGCCGGCGTAGAGCGCCCCGTGGAGGAACATCAGGTTCATCGCCCCGGCGGCGGCGACGCCGAGCTTCACGAGGGAGGCGCGGTCCTCGGCGCGGCGGGCGTCCCGCGCCGGGCCGGCCCGGTGGACGTGCGGGGAGTAGCCGAGGCGGTCGAGCGCCCGCGCGATGGCCGAGAGCTTCACCGTCCCGGGGCGCCAGGTCACCTCGGCGACCGCGCTCGCGAGGTTCAGCCTCACGGAGTCGACGCCGTCGAGAGCCTCCGGGAGCTTCTCGACGAGCCAGACGCAGGCGGCGCAGTGAACCCCCTCGAGGTAGAGGCGGGTCCGGCGGCGGCCTCCGGGCTCCTCCTCGTTCGCCCCCTCCAGCGCGCGGGGGTCGTCGAGGTCCTCGAACGCGCGCCCGGTCGGGCGGGCCGGCTCGAGCGAGCCCCCCTGCTGCTCGACGAGGCCGTAGAACCTCTCGTAGCCCCACTCGCGGATCAGGTCGTGGACCTGCCGGCAGCCGTTGCAGCAGAACTGCCTCTCCTCGCCGGGACGAAGCATCCCGTCGGGGACCGCGAGGCCGCAGTGCGCGCACGCCACCGGGGCGGCGTGCAGGTGCGAGCGCTCGCGGGGGTCCTTCACCGTGGGCTCCCCTCGTCGGCGGGGGCGTCCTTCTCGACGGCGACGCGGGCCGAGTGGACGAAACGCTGGCCGTCGCGCGTCGCGTCGAGGCGGAAGTCCCAGGCGCCCGGCTCGTCCACGCGCAGGAGAGCGCGATAGGAGCCGGGCCGGTGGGGCAGCTCGACGAGCGTGCCGGGCGGGCCGCGGCGCGCCTCGGTGGCGCGAAGGGCGAAGAGGCGGCCGGTCAGTCCCGTGACGCCCTGCCCCTCGCGGTCGGCGACGCGGACGTCGACGGGGCGGGGCGCCCCGGCGACGTGCGGCACGCCGGCCGGGAGCTCGTACGTCACCGTCCAGCCGAGCGCGCGGCTCGCCGCGACGACGGCCTCGTCCGCGTCCCACTCCTGCGAGGCCTCGTAGAAGCCGGCGATCGGGCGCGGCGCGGTGGGCCGCGTCGCCACCCAGACGAGGATCGCGTAGGCGAGGATCGACATCGAGAGGAGGCCGGTCAGGTAGAGGGGCCAGCGGTACTCGGAGAGGAACGCGCGGAGCTTCACTTCCCGGCCCCCGGTCCCCAGGGCCCGAGGAGGAGGAAGTCGATCTCCTTCCGGAAGCCCCGGTCCGACGTGACGAGGTAGCGCGCGGTCGCCTGGCCGTCGCGGAAGACCGCCGCCGGGACGGTCGTCACGACGTTCACGGTGACGACCTTCTCCGGTGCGACCGCGACCGGCCCGCCGGCCAGCACGAGCTTCGCGCCGGCGGGGGCGAGGACCTCGACCGAGAAGCTCTGGGGCACGTCGAGCTGGTTCGTGACGCGGAGCCGCTGCTGGTTCGCGACCTCGCCCGTGACGAGGAGCCGGTACGGCTCGCGCCCGCCCCGGACGAGCTCGACGAGGGCGTCGGCGCGGGTCAGGAGGAGGAGGGCGAGGGAGCCCCAGGCGAGCGTCAGGAGCGCGAGGTAGATCAGGTTCCGGGGCCGGACGAGGCGCCGCGTCCCTCCCGCTTCCTGCCGCTCGGAGGTGTACTTGATCAGCCCGATCGGCTTCTTCTGCCCGATCATCACCTCGTCGCAGGCGTCGACGCACTGTGCCGTCCCGATGCACTCGGACTGGAGGCCGCGGCGGATGTCGGTGCCGGTCGGGCAGGCGTTCACGCAGCTCCGGCAGTCGATGCAGTCGCCCGCGGCGACGCCGGCGACCCGGTCCTTCACCTTCACCTTCGGGTCGCCCCGCTTCGCGTCGTAGGCGACGAGGATCGTGTCGGGGTCGGCCATGACGCTCTGGAGCCGGCCGTAGGGGCACGCGACCGTGCACATCTGGTCGCGGAACCAGCCGAAGTCGAAGAGCATCAGGCCGGTCAGGAAAGCGATCGTCCCGAGCGCCCCCGTCATCTCGCCCGGCGCGGTGGCGAGGCCCGCGAGGAGCCCCTTCCAGCTGACGAAGTAGGCGACGAACGTGGAGGCGAGGAGGAGCGCGAGGAGCGCCCAGATCGCCCACTTGGCCGTCTTGATCCCCGCCTTGCGCGGGCTCGTCGGCGCGGCGTTCAGCTTGCGCTGCGCTGCCGGCGCCCCCTCGAGGAAGAGCTCCACGGGACGGAAGAAGAACTCGAGGTAGACGGTCTGGGGGCAGGCGTAGCCGCACCACATCCGGCCGAACGTGGAGCCGACGAAGAAGACCGTGACGATGACGCCGAAGCCGAAGAGGAGAAGGAGGACGTTGTCGGTCGGGTGGAACGTCGCCCCGAGGACGTGGAAGAGCCTCTTGCCGAGGTCGAGGTGGACGGCCGGGTGCCCTCCCAGGGGGACGAGGGGGAGCGCGACGAAGAGGACGAAGAGCCCCCACGCCATCGCGCGCCGGATCTTCCAGTAGCGGCCGCGGTGGAGGACCGGGCGGATGAACTTCCGCGACCCGTCCGCCGCCATGCTGTAGAGGAGCTCCTCCTCGGGGGCGACGTCGAAGACGCGCTCCCGCCCGGCGGGCCTTTCGGCGCGCGGGATCTCCTCCTTCGCGGCGGCGGGTCCGGTCACGTCAGCGTCCGGGGATCGCCTCGGGCGGGAACGGGTCGCCCTCGGCGGGCTTGGCGTTCGCGGGGCTCGAGCCCTGGACGCTCCTCACGTACGACACGAGCGCCGAGATTTCGTCCGGCGGGATCGCACGCCCCCAGGGGGGCATTCCCTTCGCCGGCCAGCCCTTCACGATCGACTGGAAGAGCTGCTCGACGGAGCCGCCGTGGATCCAGCGGTCGTCGGTCAGGTTCGGGCCGATGAGCCCCTGCGCCTTCTCGCCGTGGCACGAGGCGCACGACTTCGCGAAGCGCTCGGCCCCGCGGTCCAGGACGACCGGGTCCGCGGCGCCGGCGAGGAGCTCGGCGGAGGTCGGAGGCACGAGCGGGTTCGCGTCGAAGTGCGCCTGGACCGAGGCGAGCGCCTTCTCCGTCTCCGCGCGGTACTCCGAGTCCATCGACCTCTCGCCGAAGCGGAGGGCGTAGAAGGCGAGGTAGAGGACGGAGAACGCGATCGCCCCCCACCAGATGGCCATGAGCCACCCCGGGAGAGGGTTGTCGTATTCCTTGATGCCGTCGATGTCGTGGAGGACCTTGTCTTCGTAGTCGGCCATCGTCCCCTCCGGTCAGGCCCCGCGTCCCGGCTCGGCGGCGAGCGCCGGCGAGGCGGCCTCGTCGTCGCCCAGCGGCAGCCGGGCCCGCTCTGCGAGCGTGTCGGGCCGTGCGCGGACGACGCGGACCGCGAGGACGACCCAGACGCCGAGGAAGAAGAGCATCGAGGCGATCGCCCAGGCCTGGGCGCCGCTCTCGCGGGCGAGCTCCTGAAGCATGGCGGCTACCTCGCGGCCGCGACGGGCGCGGCGGCCGGCGCGGCGTCGGCGGCGGGAGCCGCGGGAAGCGCGAGCGGCGGCTGGACCTCGGGCCTCCGCCAGCGGATGTCGGTTCCGAGCCTCTGGAGGTAGGCGGTGAGCGCCGTGATCTCCCGGCCGGCGAGGCCGGGCGGCCCCTGCTGCACCTCGACCTCGGCCGCGATCGCCTGCGCCTGGGCGGCGATCGCCGCCTTCGCCGTCGCGATCTCGCCGTCGGTGTACGGGACGCCGACGGCGCGCATCGCGCGCATCTTCGTCTCGACGAGCGCGTCGTCGATCGGGTCCTTCAGGAGGTGCTGGTAGCGAGGCATGACGGAGCCGGGCGTCGTGGAGCGGGGCTGGTCCATGTGCCGGACGTGCCAGAGCGACGGGTACTTCGCCCCGACGCGGTGCAGGTCGGGCCCCGTCCGCTTCGAGCCCCACTGGAACGGGTGGTCGTAGACGAACTCGCCGGCCTTGGAGTACTCGCCGTACCGCTCCGTCTCGTACCGGAACGGCCGGACCATCTGCGAGTGGCAGTTGTAGCAGCCCTCCCGGATGTAGATGTCGCGCCCGAGGAGCTCCAGCGGCGTGTAGGGCTTGACGCTCGCGATCTTCTTCACGTTGCTCTCGTCGAGGAACATCGGGAGCGCCTCGACGAGGGAGCCGACGGAGAGCGCGAGGGCCGTCATGACCGTCAGGAGGACGACGCGTCCCTCGATGGCGCGGTGGAATCCGTGCCGGATGACGTGCTGGAAGCGGTAGAAGGCGTGGTCCCAGGTCCCGGGGGCCGTCGTCGCCCCGGGGGCCGAGCGGTCGACGACGAGCGGCGGCGCCTTCACCTCGGGCTCCTCGTCGAAGCCGGCCGGGGCGTTCCTCATCGTCCGCAGGAGGTTGTAGAGCATGACGAGGAGGCCCGCGAAGAAGAGGAGCGCGCCGACGAGCCGGACCCAGTACATCGGGACGATCCGGAGGACGGTCTCGATGAAGTCGGGGTAGACGAGCCGGCCGTCGGGCTCGAAGGCGCGCCACATCGCCCACTGGGTGATGCCGGCGACCCACATCGAGACCTGGTAGAGGATCAGCCCGATCGTCCCGATCCAGAAGTGCGCCGTGGCGAGCTTCTTCGAGAAGAGCTCCGTCTTCCAGAGGCGGGGGACGATCCAGTAGAGGATCCCGAACGAGAGGAACGAGTTCCAGCCGAGCGTCCCGGCGTGGACGTGGCCGATCGTCCAGTCGGTGTAGTGCGAGACCGCGTTCACCGACTTGATCGACATCATCGGCCCCTCGAACGTCGCCATGCCGTAGTACGTCACGGCGACGACGAGGAACTTCAGGACGGGGTCGTCGCGGAGCTTGTTCCACGCCCCGCGGAGCGTCAGGAGGCCGTTCACCATGCCGCCCCAGGAGGGCATCCAGAGGATGAGCGAGAAGAGCATCCCGAGGGTCGAGGCCCACTCGGGGAGGGCCGTGTAGTGGAGGTGGTGCGGCCCCGCCCAGATGTAGACGAAGACCAGCGACCAGAAGTGCATGATCGACAGCTTGTAGCTGAAGACCGGGCGCTCGGCCGCCTTCGGCAGGTAGTAGTACATGAGCCCGAGGTAGGGCGTCGTCAGGAAGAAGGCGACGGCGTTGTGCCCGTACCACCACTGCATCAGGGCGTCCTTGACCCCCGCGTAGGCCGGGTAGCTCCCGAGCCAGGAGTAGGGGACCGCGGCGCTGTTGCCGATGTGGAGGATCGCGATCGCGACGATCGTCGCGATGTAGAACCAGATCGCGACGTAGAGGTGCTCCTCGCGCCGCCTCGCGATCGTCCCGAAGAAGTTCACCGCGAAGACGACCCAGAGGACCGTGATGACGAGGTCGAGGACCCACGGCAGCTCGGCGTACTCCTTGGCCTGGGTCACGCCGCCGACGAGCGCGACGGCCCCGGCGACGATCAGGAGCTGCCACCCCCAGAAGTGGATCTTCGACAGCGTGTCGCTGAAGAGGCGGGCCTTCAGCAGCCGCTGCATCGAGTGGTAGGTGCCGCCGAAGATCATGTTCCCGACGAACGCGAAGATGACCGCGTTCGTGTGGAGCGGGCGGAGCCTCCCGAACGTCAGGTAGGGAGCGAGGTTCAGCTCCGGCAGGAAGAGCATCGCGGCCGCCAGGACGCCGACGAGCATCCCGACCACGGCCCAGATGATCGCGGCGACGAAGAAGAGCCGCGGGGTTCGATCGTCGTACCGAACGGTGTCGCTCATCGATCTCCCATCCTGTTTCGCTGGGGTTGCCGCGGTCCGTGCGGGGCCCGGGCGCGGGAGCGCCGCCGGGGCGGGGCCGACGCGGCGCCGGCGAGGCCGCACACGTCTCCCCGAAGGCGCGGAGACGCCTCACGGAGGTGCATGGCTTCCCGGCTCTCTCCCGACACGCGGCCCCCTGGCGGCGGCACGTCTCCTGCTGCCTGATCCGGCGGGCATGTTCCTTCCCGTTGCAGCGCAGCACCATCCTTCAGACGCTTCAGATCAGGCCGCGGCGGGT
>CAYVPO010000041.1:0-14946 GCA_964453825.1 uncultured Holophagales bacterium | reverse complement strand
CCGCCGGCGAGCGTCAGGAAGCGGGGCGTGTCGTGGCTCCCGATCAGGTTGAGCTGAACGTCCCGAACGGCCGGGTGGTAGAGCGAGAGGACCCGCTCGACCTCGGCGGCGAAGGCCGCCGCGTCGAGCTCGACGACGTCCTGGTATCCGCCGACCGACCGGAGCGCGTCCGTCTCCAGCTCCGGGAGAAAGAAGCCGAGCGCCGCCTTCGCGAGCGGGTAGTTCATCGTGGCGTCGAACTGGTCCCCCCCGAGCCATCGGCGGGCGTCGTGCCAGATCTCCCCGACGAGGTAGGCCTCCGGGTTCGCGTTCTTCACCCGCCGGCGCAGCTCGCGCCAGAACTCGTCGTCGTCGATCTCCGACGGGACGTCGAGCCGCCAGCCGTCGATCCCGAAACGGACCCAGCGCTCCGCCACGCCCCAGAGGTACTCGCGGACGGCGGGAGTCCTCGTGTCGAGCTTCGGGAGGGCGGGGCAGTCCCACCAGGCCGAGTACCCGAGCTCCTCGAACGCCGGCTTCGGCCGCTTCGAGCGGCGGAGGAGCTTCGGCTCGGCGTAGGCGCCGAGGGGCCGGCCATCCCGCAGGCGCTCGACGTCGAGGTGGAACCAGTCGAGGTAGGGGGAGTCGGCGCCGTTCTCGAGGACGCTGTGGAACGCGAAGAAGCCGCGTCCGACGTGGTTGAAGACGCCGTCGAGAACGACCCGCATGCCGCGGGCGTGGGCCGCGTCGAGAAGCTCGCGCAGCGCCTCGTTCCCGCCGAGGATCGGGTCGACCTGGTGGAAGTCCCAGGTGTGGTAGCGGTGGTTCGCCGCGGAGGCGAAGACGGGGTTGAGGTAGATCGCCGTCACGCCGAGCGCCGAGAGGTCGTCGAGCTTCTCGGCGAGGCCGAGCAGGTCGCCCCCCTTGAAGCCGTGCGGCGTCGGCGGCGAGTCCCACGGCTCGAGGTTCCCCGGCTTCGGGACGCGCTCGCTCCGCGCGAAGCGGTCGGGGAAGACCTGGTAGAAGACGGCGTCGCGGACCCAGGCGGGCGTCTCGGGGCTCACCCCTCCACTATAGTCGGGGGCGGGAGAGTCTCCATGGAGGATCCGATGCGCCCTGCCGCCGCCGTCCTCGCTGCCGGCCTCGCCGTTCCCGCCCTCGCGGCTCCCCCTGCGCCGCGCGTCCTCTCCGCCCTCGCGCCGCTCGCCGGGGAGTCGGAAGGACTCGGGGAGCTCTACCGCGATCTCCACGTATCGCCGGAGCTCTCGATGCAGGAGACGGCGACGGCCGCGAAGCTGGCCGGGCGCCTGCGCGCCCTCGGTTACGAGGTGACGGAAGGGGTCGGTGGGGCGGGGATCGTCGGCGTACTCCGGAACGGCGACGGGCCGGTCGTGATGCTCCGGACCGACCTGGACGCCCTCCCCGTGGAGGAGCAGACCGGCCTGCCGTACGCGAGCCGGGCGACGGGGAAGGGCGAGGACGGCCAGCCGATCCCGGTCATGCACGCCTGCGGGCACGACCTCCACATGACGGCCTGGACCGGGGCCGCGACGCTCCTCGCACGCGCGAAGGGGAGCTGGCGCGGCACGCTCGTGATGGTCGGGCAGCCGGCCGAGGAGAAGGGGGCCGGGGCCGCGAAGATGCTGAAGGAGGGGCTCTTCTCCCGGTTCCCGCGGCCCGACTTTGCCCTCGCGCTGCACGTGACGCCGGAGCTCGCGGCGGGCTCGGTCGGCGTGACGCCGGGAGCGGCCTTCGCGTCGGTCGACTCGGTCGACCTGACGATCCACGGCAAGGGGGGGCACGGAGCGATGCCGCACCGGACGGTCGACCCGGTGCTCATCGCGGCCCGGACGGTCGTCGCGCTCCAGGCGCTCGTCTCGCGCGAGAAGGACCCGTTCGAGCCGGCGGTCGTCTCGGTCGGCGCGTTCCAGGCCGGCAGCAAGCACAACGTCATCCCGCCCGAAGCCCGGCTGAAGATCACGGTTCGCGCCTACCGGGAGGAGGTCCGCCAGCCGCTCCTCGACGGCATCCGCCGCGTCGCGACGGGGGAGTCGATCGCGGGGGGCTCGCCCCTGGCTCCCGACTTCTCGATCGTCGAGTCGACGCCCGGCGTCGTGAACGACGTGCCGCTCACGGAGAGGCTCCGGGCCGCGTTCTCTGCGGCGCTCGGGGCGGGGAACGTCGCCTCCTTCCCGCCGGCGAGCGTCAGCGAGGACTTCTCGTACTTCGGGCGCGAGGGAGTGCCGGCGTCGCTCTTCTGGCTCGGCGTGGCGGAGCCCGCGGCGCTCGAGAAGGCGAAGGCCGGCGGGACATCGCTCCCGCCCCTCCACTCGGCGGAGTTCGCCCCGGCCTACGTCCCCGCGATCCGCGCGGGGGTGACGGCGCTCGTCGCCGGAGCGCTCGAGCTCCTGCCCGCGCGCTGATCTCCGCCGGCGCGCGAGAGGGACGCACGGCGGTGCCGGGCCGTCCGGCGGTTCCAGTCGCACCAGATCGCCGGGACGAGGTCCGGGTCCTGCTCCGGCGCCGCGGCGATCGCCGCGGGGCAGACGCTGCACTCGGCGGCCGCTTCGCACGACGCGCAGGGGCCTCGCTGCGAGCGTCTCGAGGGAGACGGAACGAGCGCCGGGAGGCCGCGGCGGTGTGCTTCGCGCAGCGCGAGACGAGCATCGAGAGCGGGATCGTCGACCCGCAGCCCGGCGAGCCGGTGCCGGATCTCTCCTGC
Source organism: uncultured Holophagales bacterium (assembly GCA_964453825.1). GTDB lineage: Bacteria > Acidobacteriota > Thermoanaerobaculia > UBA5066 > UBA5066 > UBA5066. The sequence goes on along the minus strand of CAYVPO010000041.1, from coordinate 12,245 downwards.
GAGCGGCGGGAGAGCGGGGAGGACGGAGGAGGCGAAGGCACCGCACGGAGCGACCCGCCCGTCGACGTCGACGAAGACGACGTCCTGCGCGCCGAGGCTGCACGCCGGGGCGCCGAACGGCTTTCGAAGGCTCGCCGCGGGGCGGAGCGGGGCGAAGACCGAATCCCCGCTCTCGTTTGGAGGAAGGGTTGCGATCTCCTCGAGCGCGCGGTCGAGGAGATCGCAGCAGCTCCCGCTCCAGCCTGGGTCGGGCGTGTTCACGGGCGCCGCCCGGATCTCGGGGACCCCCGCCGCGAGGAGCTCCGCGACCGAGCGGCCGAGCGCGGCGACGTTGCCGGAGTCGACGGTGACGCGCGCGACGAGCCGCTCGGCGAGAAGGCGGGGGCGACGTCGCGCGAGGCGGAGGAGGAGAGCGCGGTGCGCGGCGCCGGTGCCGGCGCCGCGCCGCTCCTGCGCGGCGCCGAGGCCGTCGCAGGAAAGCTCGATCGTGACGCCCGCCTCGTCCAGGAGCGCGATGGTCGCCTCGTCGAGGAGGAGACCGTTCGTCACGACGCGTACGTCGGGCGCGAGGCCCGGCCGCGCGGACGCCGCGAGGAGCGCGAGCGCCGTCCGGACGAGCTCCTTCGCGAGGAGCGGCTCGCCTCCGAAGAGGACGAGCTTCGGTCGCGCGTGGCCGGACGCGGCCACGAGGCGGACGGCGGCCTCGAGAATCGCCGCGTCCATGTCGCGGGGCGGGCCGCGCCGCTGCGGGCAGTAGGCGCACGAGAGGTTGCAGCGCGTCGTGAGGAGGAGCGTCACGGCGCTCGGACCGGGGACGAGCGGTCGGCCGGCCGAAGCCCGAAGGTCCGTCACTCCTCGGCGAGCGCCCGGACGTACGGCGTCGCCGCGTCGACGAGATCCGCGTAGCTTCCGGTGGGGAGGTCCGCTGAGCGGCAGCAGCTCTCGAGGTTCGTGGGGTCCTGGATCCGAAGCTTCGCCTTGGCGGCCGCGCCGGGGAGACCCGAGTCGTCGGCGACCGTGCCGTCCGGCGCGACGGCTCCGGGAATGGGAGGAGTCTCGGGAACTGCCGGCGCCGCCGTCGCGCCCGGCGTCCCAGGCGCGATCGAGGGGGGCTTCCGCTCGAGCTTCTTCCCCGTGAAACCCGTGGGCTCGGCGAGCTCGAGGGGGACCGTGTCGCCGTCGAGCGCAGCGAGCTTCGCGAGCTCCCATTCCACGAGACCCTTGAAGCGGTAGAGGAGCCTCATCAGCTCGAGGCGGTGGACGAGCGTCGTGGGCATTCCGATCTCCTTTCTCCGTCTGCGTTCGGTCGAGGGAGCGCCGGGGGCGGCCCCGGCGCAGATGGATCGGTCACGGCCCGCCCGTGAACGGGGCCCGGACCCAGACGTCGGCCTCCAGCCGGCCGATCTGGACGGCGACGTAGCGGCCGTCGGCGCTCACGGAGAGATACCCGGAGGAGAGCTCTCCGCCCAGCTCGATCGCCGGCTCGATCGGCTCGACCACGCCGTCGAGCCGGACGCGGCGAAGGACGAGCCTTCGCCCCGAGAAGCGCCCGGCGACGACGAGCGCGTCTCCGCCGGCGTCCCAGGCGAAGTGGCTGGGACGGGCGTCGCGCGTGAGGCGTTCGGGCTTCCCGCGCCCTTCGGCGTCGACGAGGTGGATCTCCCCGTCCCGGAGGAACGCGATCCGCGAGCCGTCCGGCGAGAAGGTCGGGAAGGCGTCGGACGACGAGCCGTCGGTGATCGGCCGCGGCTCGCCCGCTGCGGCGCCGTCCCGGAGAGAGACGCCCCAGAGGTGCTCGGCGCCGCCTCGCGAGGAGACGAAGACGAGCTGCCGCGCGTCGGGCGAGAGGGCCGGGTGGAACTCGCGGCCGGGGCCGCCGACGAGAGGCCGGGCGCTGCCACCTTCCGTCGGGAGGATCCAGACGTCGCGATTCCCGGAGAGCGCCCGGAAGAAGGCGACGAACCGGCCGTCCCGCGAGATCGACGGCGTCGCGGGGCCGCCCGCGTCGAAGTCGGTGAGGCGCGTGGCCGGCCCGGCGGGGCGCCCGTTCTCGAGCGGCTGCTTCCAGAGGTTCGAGCGGCCGGCCCGGTTCGAGGAGAAGAGGACGCTCCGTCCGTCCGGGTGGAGGACCGGCGTCTCCTCGCTGAGCGTGCTGGAGATCCTCGCGACCGCCTTCCCGACGCGGTCGAGGACGGCCACGTCGGAATCCCTCACGCGCGTCGCGGTCGCGAGGACGCTCCCGTCGCGCGAGAAGGACGGATGGGTCTCCGAGGCCGCCTCGCCGGTGATCCGTCTCGCCTCGCCGCCCTCGGCCGGAACGGCCCAGACCGCGACCACGTCCCCGCGGCGGGACGTGAAGTAGACGTGGCGTCCGTCGGACGAGAAGCGCGGCTCCGTGTCGAACGTGTCGTCGGAAGTGAGCGGGCGAGGCCTGCCGCCGGGGAGGTCGACGATCCAGAGGTTCCGGAAGTCTGCGTAGCAGAGCCTTCGGCCGTCGGGCGAGAGCGCGGGCCGGGAGTGGTCCCACAGGCCGTCCTCGTCCGTCGTGATCGCCCGGGCGTCGTCCGGGTGGGCGAACGGGGCGACCCAGATTCGCCGGTATCGGCCCCTCCCGACGGTGCGGGTGAAAGCGAGGACGGTCCCGTCGCCGGAGAGCGCAGGCTCCGCGGCGTCCTCCGCGACGAGGCTCGGGCTCCCGCCGAGGAAGGAGACGCGGTAGACCGACCGGCGGCCGTTTCGGTCGGAGGAGAAGAGGAGGGAGCGGCCGTCGGGAAGCCAGGCCGGGGAGAGGTCGTCGGGGGCGTCTCCGCCCGGGACTCCGACGTCCGTAAGCTGGCGCGGCTCGCCGCCGGAGCTCTCTACGAGCCAGACGTCCGCGCTTCCCGCGGCGTTCGAGGAGAACGCCACGAGCCCGCCGTCCGGCGAGACGGCCGGCTCGACCTCCCACCCCGGCATCGAGGTGACGGGCCGGGCGACGACGGGGGCCGTCTCGCGGCCGGGCCGCCTTCCCGCGCGATCGGCCACGAGGAGCGCGGCAGCAGCGAGCACGGCGACGCCGGCCGCCGCCAGCAGCGCGGGACGGGGGCGCGCGGGGCGCCGCCGCGAGCGCACGGGCCGGGCGCCGGAGAGGTTCTCGACCGAGAGGCTTCGGAGGGCGATCGCCAGGTCGTGCGCCGAGTGGAATCTCTCCTCGGGCTGCTTCTCGAGGCAGCGCGCGACGATGGCGGCGAGCGCCGGCGGGATCGGCGCGTCCGCGCCGAGCGGATCGGGGTCCTCGTGCAGGATCGCGGAGATCGTGTCGGCCGCCGTCGCACGCTCGAAGGGGCGCCGGCCGGAGAGCATCTCGTAAAGGACCGTCCCGAGCGCGAAGACGTCGGAGCGGGAGTCGACGCCGACGCCGCGGGCCTGCTCCGGCGACATGTAGGCGACCGTCCCGAGGAGTCGCCCCTCCGCCGTGCTCGCGGGCGACGTGAGCGTGGAGGCTTCCGGGAGGACGGGCTCGACGACCTTCGCGAGGCCGAAGTCGAGGACCTTCACGCGGCCGTCCGACGTGAGGAAGACGTTCTCGGGCTTCAGGTCGCGGTGGACGAGATGGCGGGCGTGGGCGGCGGCAAGGCCGTCCGCGGCGGCCGCGCCGATCTCGGCCGCTTTACGCCAGGAGGGGCGGTCGCGGCGAAGTCGCTCCCGGAGCGTTTCCCCGTCGAGGAGCTCGGTGACGGCGTACACGACGTCGCCGGCCCGCCCGAAATCGTGGATCGCGAGGACGTTCGGGTGCGAGAGCGCCGCGAGCGCCCGGGCCTCCTTCTCGAACCGGGCGATCCTCTCGCCGTCTCGCGCGAACGCGCCGCGCAGGACCTTGATCGCGACCTCTCGTCCGAGCCGTCCGTCGCGGGCCCGGTAGACCTCACCCATCCCCCCTGCTCCGAGCGGGTCGAGAATCTCGTACGGACCGAGCCTCGCGCTCCTTTCGAGCATTCCGGCGTCCGTTCGTTCCCTGTTCTTCTGGGAGAACTGTGGTCCACCGCGACGACGGCGTCAACGGGAATCGAGACGGACCCGCCCCTCCGGGCGTCCGGCGCGGGGAGGGAGCCTCGGATGCCAGAATCGGGGCATGGAGAATCGAGGCGGACTCGCCCCGCTCGCGCGCGCTCTCGCGCAGCGCCCCGGCGCCCCGGTCGAGAACGTCCCGGCGGAGCGGAAAGCGGCGGTCGCCGCGATCCTCCGTGAGCGTTCGGGCGGGGTGGAGCTCCTCTTCATCCGGCGGGCCGAGCATCCCCGCGACCCGTGGTCGGGCCAGATGGGGCTCCCGGGCGGGCGCGTCGAGCCGGCCGACGCCTCTCCGCTCGACGCCGCCGTGAGGGAGACGCGGGAGGAGATCGGACTGGATCTCGCCGCGCTCGGACGCGCGCTCGGGCGCCTCTCCGAAGTCCGCACGCACCTTCCCCTCGGCTCCGTCCCCCACAGCGTCGTGCCGTTCGCCTTCTCGGTCGAGGGCGATCCTCCGCTCGCGCCGAACGAAGAGGTCCAGGAGGCCCTCTGGGTCCCCCTCTCGTTCCTCGCCGACGGGAGGAACCGGAGCTCGTTCACCTGGGTGAGGAAGGGGCTGCCGCTGCCGATGCCCTGCATCCGCTACGAGGGACGGGTGATCTGGGGGCTCACGCTCCGGATCGTCGACGAGCTTCGGTCGGCCGCCGAAGGGTGAGAGGGGAGCGAGGTCAGGCCCCCGGCGCGCCGAGCTTCCGGCCGACGACGACGTGGTACGCGGAGACCGCGAAGTCGCTTCCCCGAAGGCCGCGCTCCGCGCCGTCCGGCTCGAGCGAGAGGCGCCATCGGTAGAGGCCGGAGAGGTAGGGGGCGAGCTTCCCGGCGAGGCCGTCGAACCGGCCGCTCATCTCGTAACGAACGGCGCTCTCCTCGTCGGACCAGAACGTGACCGAGAGCGCCTGCGCCCGTCCGGGGAGCCCTTCGACGAGGTAAGCGGAAAGACAGCCGGGCGCCGCCAGGAGGGAGGAGGCGATTTCCTCCTCCCAGGTCCGCCGGAGCGCCTCCATACGGCCGGGATCGATTCTGTGGTCGACGACCCGCAGGAAGAGCGCGGGGCGCGTGCGGCCGTCGTCGCGCTCCCGCAGCGCCTCGACCGATCCCGTCTCGACCTTCGGGTCGGGAAGGGGAGGCCGATTGCCGACCTCGAGCCGCCCGAGGTCCGCCGACGAGGTCGTCACGCCGGAGAGGAACGGGTCCGCTCCGTCGAGGAGCTCGTCGTATCGGCCGGAGTCGACGTAGGCGTCGGCCCCGGCCTCGCTCTCCCAGAGCGTCAGCGATTCGCACGCGGCGTCGGCCTCCTCGGCCGGCCGGACCGGCCGGAGGAGCGCGGCGTAGAGGCAGCCACCAGCCGACGCGAGGGCAGGGAGGATCCGGCTCTCGTAGTAGTCGCGAAAATCCCAGAAGCTCTCGGGCCGGACCTTCAGGCGGACGAGGCGGAAGTACACGGGCCGGACCCTCACGCCGACCTGCGGACGAGGACGAGCGTCCGGTCGTCGTGGAACGGGACGCCGCGCGCGAACGCGTCGAGGTCGTGCTCGAGGAGCGTCGCCATCTCGCGCAGCGGGAGCGTGCGGCCGCGAAGAGCCGACTCGAGGAGGCGCGCCTCGCCGAACTCCTCGTCGTCCGGATCGGCGGCCTCGGTGATCCCGTCGGTGTAGACGAGGAGGACGTCTCCCGGCTCCATCACGAGCTCGCCTTCTCCGTACTTCGCCCCGGGAATGAGCCCGAGCGGGACGCCGTTCGACCGGAGCCACTCCGCCTCCCCTCCGGCGCGGAGGAGAAGCGCGGGATTATGCCCGGCGTTCGTGAAACAGAGCCGTCCGGACGGCGGGTCGAAGACGCCGAGGAAGGCCGTGGCGTACTTCTCGGGCGGGGTCCGGCGGTGGAGCATCGCCCCGACCTGCTCGCAGATCCGGGCCGGAGGGTCGGAGCCCTCGAGGGGGAGCGCGGAGAGCGCCTCGAGCGACGCGGTCAGCAGGGAGGCGGCGATCCCCTTGCCCGAGACGTCGGCCACGAAGAGCGCGCTCGACGTCCCGTCGCCGCGCAGGAGGATCTTGTAGAAGTCGCCGGAGACGCCGCGCGACGGGAGCGTCCCTCCGTGGAGCTCCCAGCCGGGAAGTTCCGGCAGGTTCGCCGGGAGAAGGGCGACCTGGATCTGCCGCGCGAGACGGACCTCCTGCTCGAGACGCTGGCGCTCCATCGCCTCGGCAACGAGGCGGACGTTCCGGATCCGGAGGGCCGCCACCGAGGCGAGCGAGACGAGGAGCTCCAGGTCCTCGCTCTTGAAGCTCCGGACGCCGAGGGCGGCGCCGACGACGATCATCCCGAGAGCTCCCTGGGCGTCGAGGAGGGGCGCGGCGAGGAAGCTCCGGAGGCCGGAGAGCATGAGGCTCTGGCTCGCGGCGAAGCGGGCGTCGGCCGCGGAGTCGACGACGTGGGCGGCCATCCCCTTGTCGATAACCTCGTGGAAGAGGCTCTTCGAGTGCATCGGGAGCGCCTCGCGCCCGGGCGTCGTCCGGCGGGCGGCGCAGACGTCGCCCCCCGAGGCGTCGCGCAGGAAGATCGCCGCCTCCTGCGGCCTGAGGTGCTCGAACGCGCGGTCGAGGATCAGCTCGAGGAGCTCCTCGAGCGAGATGGAGCTCGCGAGCGCCTGGTTCACGCCGTTCAGCATGTGGAGGCGCTCGGCGGCCTTCCGCCCCGCGCCCGCGATTCCGGAAACGTCCGTGGAGCCGGACACCACCTCGAGGAGCTCACGGGCGGAGCGGTAGATGACGGAGTCCCCGCTGCCGGGGTCGCCGTCGCCGTGGATCTCCGCGACGAGGACGCTCCCTCCGACGGAGATCGTGTCGCCGTCGTGGACCCGGTGCGCCCCGTCGAGGGGTACCTCGTTCAGCCGGGTCCCGTTGTGCGACCCGAGGTCCTCGATCCACCAGCCCGCCTCGTCCCGGCGGAACCGGGCGTGCTCGCGCGACATGGCGCGGTCCGCGAGGGCGAGGTCGGCCCGCGAGGAGCGGCCGATGACGAGGGCGTCGCCCGCCACGTCGTGTTCGAAGCGGCGACCGTCGGCAGAGACGACTCGCAGTCGGAGCGTCATGCGTTCTCCCGTGCTGTCCGTTCCGCGGCAGTCTAGCCGACGGGCGGCCGCGCTGCGGCGGAAAGGAGAGCATCCATCGCGGCAGCCGCACCGCAGCGGAGACGGACGTCGACGACGCCGGAGACCTCGGTCTCGCCCGGGTTCACTTCGACCGTCCCCGCGCCCCACGCGCGCGCCATGAGGACGGGCGCGGCGACGTAGGGAAAGACGCTCGTCGTCCCGATCGAGAAGACGGCGTCGAAGCCGCGCCGAAGCTCCTCCTCGAGTCGGTCGACCGCCTCGCGTGGGAGCATCTCGCCGAAGAGGACGACCTCCGGCCGGGCGAGCGCGGCGCACTCCGGGCAGCGGGGCGGAAGGTCGAGGCCGACGTAGTTCGGGACGTGATTGCGCCAGGCGCAGCGGGTGCAGGCGAGCCGGTGGACGTCGCCGTGGATCTCGATGACGTCCCGCGAGCCGGCGGCCCGGTGGAGGCCGTCGATGTTCTGGGTGAGGACGACGACGCGCGGAAGGGCGGCCTCGAGCGCGGAGATCGCTTCGTGGGCGCGGTTCGGCCGCGCGCCGCGGCAGGCGCGCTCGATGGCGCCGAGGTACCTCCAGGTCGTCGCCGGCCTGTGCCGGAACGTCTCGCCGGAGAGGAGCACCTCGATCGGGAGCCCCTCCTCCGTCGCGTCCGATTCGTAAAGCCCTCCCACGCCCCGGTAGGTCGGGAGGCCCGAGTCGGCGGAGATCCCGGCCCCGGTGACGAAGAGGACGGAGCGGGCCCGACGGAGGATCCGGGCGGCGGCGTCGACGGCGGCGGGGTCCGGCACGGAGGCGGGCACGGCGATCGGCACGACGGCCCAGTGTACGGTCCGGGCGCAGCGGCGCGATAATCACGAGGCCAGCGGCAACGCAGCGGAGGACGACTCGAGCATGCCAAAGCCCGGCCAGCGCCGCCATCCGAGGTACGAGGTCCAGGACCTCCACGGGTCGCTCCTCTACAGGACGACGGTGAAGGTGCGAAACGTGAGCGTGTCGGGCCTCTCCCTCGAGTCGGCGGAGCGGCTCCAGCTGGGCCGCGCCTACGCGATCCGGCTGGCCGGCGCAGGGGAGGCGGTCGACGTCCACGGGACGATCCGCTGGTGCCACCTCTCGAGCGCGCGCCCGCGCCCCGGCGGGGAGACGCGCGCCGTCTACGAAGCGGGCCTCGCGTTCGACGACGTCTTCACCGGAAGCGGCCGCTCCCTGCTCGGGTTCCTCGAGCACCACGTCGTCCTCTCCCCGCAGCAACGGCTGACGGGGCGGTTCCGGGCCGACGCCCTCCTTCCGGCGGCGCTCGAGGCGCGGGACGAGTTCGAGGTCCTGCGGCTGAGCCTCTCCGGGATGCTCGTGAGGACCGCCCTCGAGGCGTCGGCGGAGAGCCGCTTCGCCCTGGAGCTCCGTCTCCGGACCGGGACCGTCCCACTCGAGGGGCGAGTCGCGTTCGTGCAGCGAGAGGAAGCGGAGAAGGGCTCGGTGACCACCCAGGTCGGCATCGAGTTCGTCGGAGGCACCGACGAGGCGCGCGCCGCGGTGGCCCGGTTCATCGCCGAGGAGCTCGAGCGCGTTCCGGGCGACCCTCCGGAAGGCTCCAGCCCCGCTGCCTCCTAGAATCGCGTCGCGCCCGTCGGCGCGGGAGGCCCGATGAAGATCGTCACGTGGAACGTGAACTCGGTGAAGGCCCGCAAGGAGCGCCTCCTCGCGTTCCTCTCGAGGCACGCCCCCGACGTCGTCTGCCTGCAGGAGCTGAAGACCGAGGAGAAGGGCTTCCCGTTCGAGGAGCTCCGCGCCGCGGGCTACTTCGCCGCCGTCCTCGGACAGAAGACGTACAACGGCGTTGCGGTCCTCTCCCGCGAGGAGCCGGCGGACGTCTCGATCGGTTTCGGGGACGGCGGCGACGAGAGCCAGGCGCGCCTCGTGGCGGCGACCGTCGGAGGCCTGCGGGTCGCGTCGGCCTACATCCCGAACGGCAAGGAGGTCGGCTCGGAGAAGTGGCCCTACAAGCTGGAGTGGCTCGCGCGCCTCGCGGCGTGGGTCGAGAGGCAGGCGGGCGGCCCGCCGCTCGTCCTCGGCGGCGACTTCAACGTCGCCCCCGAGGAGCGCGATGTCGCGAGCCCCGCCTCGTGGGCCGATTCCGTCCTCTGCCACCCCGAAGTCCGCGCCGCGTGGGCGAAGCTCCTTTCGGCCGGGCTCGTCGACTCGTTCCGCCTCCACCACCCCGAGGGCGGGCTCTTCTCCTGGTGGGACTACCGGATGCTCGCGTTCCCGAAGAACGACGGCCTCCGGATCGACCACGTCCTTCTCGCGCCCGCGCTCGTCCCGCGCTGCACGGCCGCGTTCATCGACCGCGACGAGCGGAAGGGAAAGCTCCCTTCCGACCACGCGCCGGTCTTCGCCGAGCTCTCCTGAGGCGGCCGGGCGCCGGAGCGCCCGGGGTCACTCCGCGGCGAGCGCGGAGGCGCGCCGGCGCTGGAGCCGCGCCTGCAGGAGGAGAAACGTGAGCGTCGCCACGACGCCGCCGAGCATCGCGAAGAGCTCGAGGCCCGGGCCGCGCGGGCGCCGCTCGGTGAAGAGAAAGGCGACGGCGACGGGCGCGACGAACTGGTTCGCGAAGAGCCCGGCGAAGACGAGGCGGTTCGTCCAGCCGGCGGCGAGGAACCTCCAGAGGAAGAGCCGCGGGTTCGAGAGGATCGCGCTCGCGGCGTAGGTCGCGAGGAAGGCCATCTCGAGCGGCGAGATCCCGACGCGCGGGTCGGCGTGGACGCTCAGATAGGTCGGGTTTCCGAGGAGGTAGCCGAGGAGGCTGACGCCGCCGGGGACGAGCGCGAGGTGGATCAGAAGGTCGTCGAGAAGGAAGGGTGACTCGGGAGTCTCCCGGAGCTCGACGGCGAGGTCGTGGAGGCAGAAGAGGATCAGGCCGATGGAGGTCATCGTCGAGGTCAGGACGACGCCGGAGAAGCTCGCCCAGAGGCCGGGCGGCAGGAACGCCAGCATCACGATCGAGGAGACGTTGCCGCCGAGCACCAGCCCGCTCATCGCGAGGCTGAGCGCCATCGGCCAGGTCCCGACGTGGAGGCGCGCCTGGCGGACGAGGGCCATGAGGAGGAGGGAGAGCGCCGTGAACGCCGACATCACCGGCGACGCCGCCTCGTAGAGGATCGGGCGCCCGGCGATCCACGCGAGGAGGACGGCGGCGCTCCCGAGGACGAGGGCGGCGTCGAGGAGCGTCGTCAGGCGCCGCTGGGGTGCGGCGAGCGGGGCGTGGTCGACAGGGATGTCAGTGGACATCGCGTGTGGGCTCCTCGGCTGCGGTTTGCGCGGACCATACCTCGGACGACGGCGCCCGCGTGCCGGCGCGGCCGACGGCGAGCTCCGCTCAGCGCGGCTTCGGCGCCGACCGCTTCGTCCCGATCGGCCTCGGAGGGGTCCGGAGGAGCTTGCGGATCTCGGGCTTCACCGGGTGCCCGGGCCTGCCCTTGAGGAGCGTCGTCCGGTCGGCACGGACGTCGGCGCCGGCGAGGAGGAGAAGCCTCACGACCTCGACGTGGCCGTTCCAGACGGGGAGCCAGATCGGCGCCGCCCCGCCCGTGCCGCGTCCGTTCGGGTCGGCCCCCTTCGCGAGGAGGAGCGTGACGGTCGGGGCGTGGCCGCTCTCGGCGGCGAGGAAGAGCGGAGGTGGCATCGGCGGGGCGGCGACCGTCGCGCTCGCACCTCCCTCGAGGAGGAGCCGCGCGGCCTCCCACGCCTCGGCGGCGCAGGCGCGCTGGAGCGGAGTCCCGCCCGGTCCCTTCGCCGGATCGGCGGCCTGGTCGGGGGCGGCCCCGGCGAGAAGCAGCGCCGCCAGCGTTCGCAGGCTTCCCGCCTCCGCCGCCGCGACGAGGGGAGGCTCGCCCCCCTGCGCCTCGCCCGGTTTCGCGCCGCTCGCGAGGAGGAGCGCCAGGACCTCGATCCGGTCCGCACGCGCGGCCTCGACGAGGGCGCTGACGCCGAAGCGGTCGCGCGTCGAGGCGGGCATCCCCGCCGCGAGGAAGAGCTCGACGAGCGGGAGATCGCCGTCGGCGGCCGCCGAGACGAACGCGTGCGCCTCGAACGGGACGTCCCGCTCGGCCAGCGCCCGGCGCGCCGTCTGGGCGGGGCCCTCGGCCTGCGGCGTCGGCGCGGGCGGCCGTGCGGTCGCCGGCCCGGAGGCCGCGGCGAGCGCGAGCGCGGCGAGAGTCGGCAGGAGCGGTCGGCGGCGGACGCGGGGTTCGTTCGGCATCTTCTGCGGTGCGCATTCTGACCCGGCTAGAATCCCGCCACCCCACAATTCGGAGGTCTCCCGATGGCCCGCAGCCCGCTCAGCCGACGGCTCGCCCGTGCCCTGCGTCTCGCATCGCTCCCCCGGGGAGCCGACCCCGAGCTTTCGGGAGGCCCGCGTGCGGACTCCCGCCCGTCCCGCCGGGACGCGCTCCGCGCGGGAGGCGTCGCGCTCGCGGGCCTCGCCGCGGCGCGCTGCGCGTCGGTCGTGCCGGCAGAGGCGCCCGGGCCGGACGAGGTCCTCGTCGTCGGTGGCGGCCTCGCCGGCCTGACGGCGGCGTACCGCCTGAAGCAGGCGGGGGTCGCGGTCCGCGTCCTCGAAGCGCAGGAGCGGATCGGCGGCCGGATGCGGAGCCTGACCGGGCACTTCCCGGAGGGGCTCGTCGCGGAGCTCGGCGCGGAGCTGATCGACACGTCCCACGAGAGCCTCCGCGGCCTCGCGGCCGAGCTCGGCCTCGAGCTGGACGACCTTCTCGTCGAGCCGCCGGGCGTGACGGAGACGCTCTTCTTCGGCGGCGCGCGCCGGAGTGAGGCCGAGATGGTCGAGGCGATGCGCCCGGTCGTCGCCGCGGCGCGTCGCGACCTCGCCCTTCTCGGGGAGGAGCCCGACGCCTCTTACGGCGGGCCGGAGGCGGCGCGTGCCCTCGACGCCCTCTCGATCCCCGCATGGCTCGAGAAGCACGGGATCTCGGGCTGGGCGAGGACGCTCGTCGAGGTGGCTTTCGAGTCGGAGTGCGGCCTGCCGCCGGGAGACCAGGGCTGCCTCAACTTCCTCCTCTTCGCGAGCTTCGAC
>CAYVPO010000040.1:16702-23247 GCA_964453825.1 uncultured Holophagales bacterium | reverse complement strand
AAAGCCAGTGGAACCTCGAGAACCGCTTCACCGGCTGGACCGACGTCGACCTCACGGAGAAGGGGCGCAAGGAGGCCCGCGAGGCGGGCCGGTTGCTGCGAACGGAAGGCTACGACTTCGACGTCGCCTACACCTCGGTCCTGAAGCGCGCGGTCCGGACGCTCTGGATCGCCCTCGACGAGATGGACCGGATGTGGCTCCCCGTGATCCGCTGCTGGCGCCTCAACGAGCGCCATTACGGGGCCCTCCAGGGGCTCAACAAGGCCGAGACCGCCGCGAAGTTCGGCGAGGAGCAGGTCCTCGTCTGGCGCCGCAGCTACGCGACGCCGCCGCCCGCCCTCTCCCCCGACGACGAGCGCTACCCGGGGCACGACCGGCGCTACGCCTCGCTGACTCCGGAGGAGCTGCCGCTGACCGAGTCGCTCGAGGAGACCGTCGCCCGCTTCGTCCCGTACTGGGAGGGGACGATCGCCCCCGACGTGAAGGCGGGGAGGCGCGTCCTGATCGCCGCGCACGGCAACTCCCTCCGCGCGCTCGTGAAGCACCTCGATGGCCTCTCCGAGGAGGCGATCCTCAAGCTCAACATCCCGACCGGCGTCCCGCTCGTCTACCACCTCGACGAGGCGCTGAAGCCGGTGAAGAGCTTCTACCTCGGCGACGCCGAAGCCGTCGCCGCGAAGGCTGCAGCCGTCGCGAACCAGGGGAAGAAGGGCTAGACGGGGACCCGGCGTCAGCCGGGGAAGAGGCGGGCGACGGCAAGGCCGAGCGAGCCGAACGGCTCGGCGGCCAGCTCGGCGTCCGCGCCGAGGACCGCCCCGGGGACCATCGAGCCGCGGACGTTCGCGAACGTCTCGACGCGGCGCCCGTCCACGTCGACGAGCCAGACGTAGCCCACGCCCATCGCCCCCCAGGCGCCCATCTTCTCGCGCCGGTCGAAGCGCTCCGTCGTCGGCGAGAGGACCTCCGCGACCCATTCCGGCACGAGGGGCACAGGAGTCTCGTTCAGGTCCGGCCAGCCCGTCGTCGAGCGCCGCCACGCGGCGAGGTCGGGGACGAGTCGCGAGAGGTTCTCCTCCGACCGGATCTCCGGCTCGACGACGAAGAGCCACTCGGGCGCCGTGATCCCTTCGCCCCACCCGAAGCGGAGGCGGAGGGCCGCGAAGAGGTTTCCCTGCACCCCGCCGTGCGCAGCCCGCGGCCGCGGCGTCATCATGTAGACGCCCCGGGCGATCTCCCCTTGCGTGGTCGCCGGCTCGCGCTCGAGCCGCTTCTCCAGCTCGAGGAAGCTCCGGACGGGATCGACGACCGCGCTCATCGGGGCGATTCTACGCGCGCGCCCGGCGCGTCGACCGCGTCGCCGCCGGGGGCGGTCCTCAGACGATCCGTTCGCGAATCCGCCCCGAGACGAGGGCCGTCACCCGGAAGGCGACGGCGACGGGGAGGAGGGGCGAACCCAGGCCTGTTCCCGCAGCCGGCGAGGAGGGTCAGGCGAAGGGGTTCCGGACGACGACGCCGGCGAGCTTCTGGCCGGCGTTGAGGTCCCCGCTCCAGAGGACGGCGCAGCCGCTCGCGCGGGCGCTCTGGAGGATCAGGGCGTCCCAGAGCGAGATCCGGGCCTTCCGCGAGAGCGCGATCGCGTCGACCAGGTCGGCCCTCGACGGCTCGTGGCAGGGCCAGGCCGAGAGGTCCTCGACGATCCGACCCGCCGCCTCGGCGGCGAGGGGTCTCGCGACCTTGCGGGTCAACGTGACGTAGAGCTCCTGGAGGACCTGCAGGCTCAGGCAGCCTCGGCCGCCCTCCCAGAGGCCCTTGACGAGGGCCCGCGCCTTCTCACCCTTCGACCCGCTGCCGGCGTCGAAGGCGTAGACGAAGACGTTCGTGTCGACGAACTCCCACGGCGCCTCAGCGCTCATGCAGGTCGTCCCTCGAGGCGGGCCGCCGGCCTCGCGTCCCGAGGTCGGCGGGCTTCCGAAGGGCCGCGAGGCCCCGCTCGCGCGCACGGCGAAAAGCATGGTCGCGCTCCACCGTCTCCTCCAGGAGGCCCGCCAGAAGCGCCGAGATCGACGTCCCCCTCTCGGCCGCGAGCACCTTGACGCGCGTCAGGACCCCCTTCGGAAGGGCGAGCGTGACGTTCTGCGTCGCAGGGCGTTCGGAGGTCGTTCTCACGGAAACCAGTGTAACACGCGATTGCGTGAAAACAGGCCGGAGGGGCGTTCCGAGCCCGCGGAGGGCCACGTCCCCGCCGCCCCGCCCCGTGTCAGACGATCCGTTCGCGAATCCGCGCGGAGACGAGGTCCATCACCCAGACGGCGACGGCGATGAGGAGGACGAGCGTGCCGACCTCGCCCCACTCGCCGAGGTCGACGCGGGGCTTGAGGATGTAGCCGATGCCGCCGCCGCCGACGAAGCCGATGATCGTCGACATGCGGACGTTGATGTCCCACCGGTAGATCGTGAACGAGAGGAACGGCGGAATGACCTGCGGGACGACGCCGTAGCGGAGGACCTGGAGCGTCCCGGCGCCGGTCGCCTTGATCGCGTCCATCGGACCGCGGTCGATGCTCTCGATCGACTCCGAGTAGAGCTTCACGAGCGAGGCGACGGAGTGGACCCAGAGCGCGAGGACGCCGGCGAACGGCCCGATCCCGACCCAGGAGATGAAGACGAGCGCCCAGACGAGCGGCTCGACGGCGCGGGTGAGGTTCATCAGGGTCCGGAGCGCCGTGTAAACGAACTTCGCCGCCGGGCTCTCGCGCGTCAGGTTCCGGGCCGCGGCGAAGGAGAGGACGAACGCGATCGGGATCGAGAAGGCCGTCGCCATGAAGGCGAGGAAAAGCGTCTGAGCGAGAAGGATCAGCCCCTCGAAGAGGACCGCGCCCGACGGGTGGAGCAGGCCGCGCAGGACGCCGGAAGCCTTGTCGAAGTTCGTGAAGAACGTGCCGAGGTCGACCTCGGTGACGAGCCAGCCCGTGAAGAACGTCAGCTCGACGAAGAGGAGCGTGAACCAGCCTCGGAGTGTCCGGTCCCAGGGACGGTCGGCCGGCTCCTCCGGGAGCGCTCCGGCGAACGCCTGGCCGGGCGTCCCGCCGACGAGACGCGCCGCCCCGTTCCAGGCGAGCGCGAGGAGGAGCCCCGCCCCGCCGAGGATCGCGTAATGGAGCTTCTCGAGGATCTCCTGGGCGGTCCGGAGGGTCCCCTCCTGCATCGGGAAGGCGAGGGCGCGGACGAGGAGCTCGCCCATCAGGAGGAACGTCGCGAGGAGCGCGGCGTCGACGACGAGCGCGAGGAGCCGGGCGCCCGGCCCGGGCGGCGGGGGCGCGGCGCGCTTCAAGAGGCCGCCTCGAAGCCGAACTCGGCTTCCTCTCCGTAGATCGACCGGAGCGTCGGGAGGTCGAATGCCTCGGGCTTTCCCTCGGCGACGAGCTTCCCCTCGCGCAGAGCGACGGCGCGCGTCGCGTAGCGCTTCATCAGGTCGAGGTCGTGGAGGGAGCAGATCACGGTGATCCCTTCCTCCCGGTTCAGCGCCTCGACGTGCCGCATCACGGAGTTCCGGAGGGCCGGGTCGAGCGAGGCGACCGGCTCGTCGGCGAGGATCAGCTTCGGCCGTTGCATCAGCGCGCGGGCGATCGCGACCCGCTGCTGCTGTCCGCCCGAGAGGGCGTCGGCCCGGCTGTCGCCCCGGTCCCCCATCCCGACCCTCTCGAGGCACGCCTGCGCCTCGGCCCGGTCGGCCTCCGGAAAGAGGAGAAGGAGGCTCCGGAGCGTGCCGGTCCTCCCGAGCGCCCCCGAAAGGACGTTGTCCCGCACCGTGTGCCGCTTCACGAGGTTGAACTGCTGGAAGATCATCCCGACCTCGCGGCGCAGCGCGCGCAGCTCGGCCCCCTCGGCTCCCGTGACGTCGCGGCCGAAGATCGCGATCCGCCCTTCGGTCGGGTCGACGAGGCGGTTGATGCAGCGCAGGAGCGTCGACTTCCCCGACCCGGAGAGTCCGAGGACGGCCAGGAACTCCCCCTCGCGGACCTCGAGCGAGACGTCGTCGAGTGCCCGGATGCCGTCGGGCCAGACCTTGGAGAGGTGCTCGACCGCGACGGCGACGGGCGGGGTCATTTCTTCCCCTCCCTCTTCTTCCGGAGCTTCTCCTCCTCCGCCTCGAGGAGCTGGACGGCGCTGACGCCCGCGGACCGGAGCGTCGAGCGGAAGCCGTCGAACGTGGAGTCGTCGCACGAGCGGGCGTCGACCGAGGCGACGAGGTCGAGGTAGGCGCGAAGGCCTTCGGGCGTCGCGATGAACTTCCGGAGCGAGCGCTCGAAGCGGTCCCAGGTCGCCTTCGGGAAGCCGCGCCGCACGCAGCAGACGTCGTTCGGGATCGGGTCGGTCAGCGCGAGGACGCGCACCTCGTCGAGGAACGCGAGGCGCCCCTCGTCGGTCGGGATCCGCTTCATCAGGAGGTGCCGCGCGTCGGCGACGAACGTCCGCTCCACCTCGTTCACCTTCCCGGGGGGCGAGTAGAACGAGGAGCCGCCGGCCACCTTCCCGTCCACGACCGCCTGGACGACGTTCGCGTGCCCGCCGGCATAGTAGACGTGGCCGAGCTTCACGCCGGCGGCGTTCAGGAGGTTGAGCGGAAAGATGTAGCCGGAGGTCGAGGTCGCGTCGGAGAACGCGAACGGTCGGCCGTTCAGGTCCTCGAGGCGGGAGACGCCGGAGTCGGTCCGCGTCATTACCGAGCCGTAGTAGACGGTCACCCGCTCGCGAGCCGGCTCCGCCGTTTTGAAGGAGACGCGGGTCTTCTCGAGCGTCCCGGGGCGCTCGTACTCGAGGAGCTTGCGGCCGTCGCCGACGAGGTCCTTCGGGCCGGAGAAGACCCAGCTCGAAGCCGCGGCGTCGACGACGTCGGCTCGGTCGAGGAGCTGCCGGACGGCCTCGCGGTCGTCCTCCGCCGGCACCTCCGTCCAGCCCGGCGACCACTTGTCGAGCTCGGGAACGAGCGTGGCGCGAAGCTCGGGCGAGAAGCTCCTCGGGATCGCGATCCTCTTCCCGGCGAGGTCGCCGAGCCTGGCCGGCTCTCCGGGGCCGTTGCGCGTCACGACGACCGCGTAACGCTCGGCCTCGCGGACGACCTGCAGGCGCGCCTCGGCGCCGAACCGGGCGTTCGCGACGACGTAGGCGAAGGCGGGGACCCAGGCGATGTCCGCCTGCCCGACGCCGAGCGCCTGGACGACCGCGGCGTAGCTCGTCGGAACGGCGGAGCGGATGACGAGGCCGGTGTCCTTCCTCACGAACTCCGCGAGCTCGTTCCCGCGGCGCGCGAGCGTCCCCTGCTCGACGGAGGGGACGAAGAGCATCCGGATGACCTGCTCTCCGGCCTGCTCGATCCGCTCGCGCCTCACGAGTCCGGCGACGAAGGCGAGGAAAAGGAAGGCCGCGAGGAGCCAGCCGAGCCTCGGAAGAAAGGCCCCGCGTCCCGGCGACGGACGGGACTCCCGGGCCTCTTCTCCTCGCCTCCTCATCCCGGTCGGGGAGTCTAAGGCATCCGTGTGAATGCCGGGCGTCGCGAGAGAGCGCTAGCATCCCCGCGTGGTCTTCCGCCTCTCCCTCTCGGCCGGCGGCGGCGCCGCTCGCCGGAACGCCGCCGCGATTTCGGCGGAGGCGTGAGGGCGAAGCGGGTGCGACGGCTCCTCGCTCTCTTCGCCGCAGGCTTCCTCTGCGCCGTCGGCGCACCCGCGGAGCCCGGCCCGGGCCGCACGCGGGAGGTCCGCGTTGCCGCCGCAGCCGACCTCCAGTTCGCGCTGGACGACGTCTTCCGCGCCGCCGGTCGCTCGATCGCCGGGGTCCGCCCCGTCGTCATCTACGGCTCCTCCGGCAGCATCCACGCGCAGATCGAGAACTGTGCGCCGTTCGACCTCTTCCTCTCGGCCGATGCCGACTATCCGCGCCGGCTCGCGGCGAAGGGGCTCGCCGACGGCCCCGTCTTCCTCTACGCCGTCGGCCGGCTCGCCGTCTGGGTCCCTTCGGAGTCCCGGCTCGAGGTCGGAGCCCTCGGCCTCCGGGCGCTCCTCGACCCGTCCGTCCGGAAGGTCGCCATCGCGAACCCCCGGCACGCGCCGTACGGCCGCGCCGCCGAGGCCGCGATGCGACGTCTCGGCGTCTGGAGCGGCGTGAAGGAGAAGCTGGTCCTCGGGGAGTCGGTCGCCCAGGCCGCCCAGTTCGCGAAGAGCGGCGCCGCCGACGCGGGAATCCTCGCGCTCTCTCTCGTCCTCTCGCCGCGGATGCGCGATTCCGGACGCTGGGCCGAGGTCGCGCCGGACGCCTTCCCGCGGATGGACCAGGGAGGGATCGTCCTCCGCAGCGCGCGCGACCTCGCCGGCGCCCGTGCGCTCCGGGACGCGCTTCTCTCATCGCGCGGTCGCGAGGTGCTCGTCTCGCGAGGCTTCTCGCTTCCCGATCCTTGACGCTCTCTCCGGGCCGGGGCTACCGTCGGCGCCGATGGACACGCCGCTCGGCCGCACCCTGACGGTCACGAAGGCTCTCGCGAACCCGGCCCG
>CAYVPO010000040.1:0-16602 GCA_964453825.1 uncultured Holophagales bacterium | reverse complement strand
GCGAACGGGAGGGCGAGGAGCGCGGCGAGGACGTTCCCGAGGAAGACCGAGGCCATCGGGTCCCGCGACTGGTCGCGACGCAGCAGGACGACCGTGAGCGCGAAGAAGAGCCCCGAGACGACGGCGAGGAGGTTCCCCGCGAGGTCGCCGCCGTCCAGCCGCCCGACGAAGAAGAGCGACATCCCGCCGAGGGCCACCGCGATCGCGACGGCGTCCTCCTTCCGGAAGCGCTCCTTCAGGAGCCACGGCCCGAGCGCGAGGACGTAGAACGGGCCCGTGTACTGAAGGAAGATCGCGTTCGCCGCCGTCGTCAGCTTGTTGGCCGAGACGAAGCACAGGATCATGAGGGCGTAGGAGAGCGCCGTCGCGATCGACGCCTTCTTCCACCTTTCGATCCCGGGCCGGTAGACGGCCGCGAGGAAGAGGAACGTGATCGACGACCGCCAGAAGACGACGCCGACCGCGTCGAGCGGGACGAGCTTGATCGCGAGGCCCGCGGTCGACCAGAGGAGCGCCGCCCCGGCGATCGACAGACGGCCGGCGCGGGGGGCGAGCGGAACGTCCATTCAGCGGCCGAGGACGAGGACGGGAACGGTGAGGGCGAGGGCGCGCTCGGGAAGGCACGTCCCCTCGCCGCACGCGCGATAGCGGAGCGAGACCGCGACGGGGTGCTCCCCCCGGGCCGCTCCCTCGCGGACCTCGAAGACGAGCGTCACCCCGACTCGCCCCTCGTAGCCCGGCTCGGAGGAGCCGTCCGCGTGCGTGACCGTTCCCCGCGGCGGCAGCTCCACCGCCACGCAGCGCAGCCCCGGCCCGCCCCAGGCGTCGACGGCGAGCGGCGTCTCCCCGGTCAGCGCCCAGCCGTCCTCGACGTCGACCGAGATCCGAACCTCGAGCATCTCGCCCGGCGCGGCCCGGTCGGTGGAGAGGGAGGCCTCGACCCGGACCGGCCCGCTCGGCGCGGCCGGCTCGGCCCGCGCCGTCGCCGAGCGGCTCTCCTCTTCGTCGTCCTCTTTCCCGCCGCCTCCGGCGTCCGCCTCGGGCGCCGCCGCGGGCGGCCGCAGCAGGCCGCTCGTCCGAAGCTCCTCCCACGCCAGGTGCCACGACTCGGTCCCGTGCGGGACGCGCTCCATCAGCCCGGAGACCTCCTCCACCTCCGCCAGCGCCGCGGCGGCCATGCCTTCGTCGCCGTCGCGCCGCGCGAGGCGGGCCATCGCACGCGCCGCCGCCGCCGGCGCAGAGGGAATCGCCTTGTCGAAGAGGTCGCGCGTCCGCGCGAAGAGCCTCTCGTGCCCCTCGCCCGTGAACGCGAGCCCGGGGACCCCCGGAAGACCGAAGCGGATGCGAAGACCGGAGACGGTCCGGCGCGCCTCCGCGGCCCACCGCGCCTTGCCGGCCGGCTCGGGCTCGGCCTCGGCGAGGTCGAGGAGCGCGAGGGCGAGGAACGCCTCGTCCTCGAGGAACGCCGGGATCCGGGCCTCGCCGTCCTTCCAGGTCCTCGAGAGCCGGCCTCCGGCGTCGCGCATCCGCGTCAGGAGGAACTCGGCGCAGGCGCGGGCCGCGTCGAGGTAGCGAGGCTCGCCGAGAATCGAAGAGGCGATCGCGAGCCCCGAGACGGCGAGGGCGTTCCACCCCGCGATCCGCTTGTCGTCGGTCCCCGGCGGGACGCGGAGGCGCCGCCGATCGAGCAGGCGCGCGCGGATCGGCGCGAGCCGCCGCTCCTCTTCGGACGAGGGCTCCCCGGCCAGGTGGAGGACGTTCCGGCCCGTCGCGCGGCCGGTCGACTCGTCGTGGAAGTTCCCCTCGGGCCGGACGCGGTAGGCCGACGAGAAGAACGCCGCGTCGTCTCCGGCGACCGAGCGCACTTCCTCCTCCGTGAAGACGAAGTAACGCCCCTCCTCCCCTTCCGAGTCGGCGTCGGTCGCGGCGAAGAAGCCCCCCTCCTCTCCCCGCATCCCGGAGAGCATCCAGTCCCCGATCCCGCGCGCCGTCCGCCAGTAGAGGTCGCGACCCGTCAGGACGAACGCCCGCGCGTAGAGCGCGAGGAGCTGGGCGTTGTCGGTGAGCATCTTCTCGAAGTGAGGGAGGAGCCAGCGCTCGTCGGTGGAGTAGCGGTGGAAGCCGCCGGCGAGGTGGTCGTGGATCCCGCCGAGGGCCATCTCGTCGAGCGTCTTCAGCGCCATCGACCGGGCGATCGAGTCTCCCTCGACGCCCTTCAGGAGGAGCCACTCGAGAGCGAGGTGGGGCGGGAACTTCGGCGCGCCGCCGAAGCCGCCGTGCCGGGCGTCGAACGTCCTCTTGAGCGTCTCGGTCAGTACGTTCCCCGTCCGCGCCGTCAGCGGCTCGCGCCCCGCGCGGTCGGTGATGCGGCCCGCGCGCTCCACCTCCGCGACGATCTCGTCGGCCCCCTTCGAAAGCTCTTCCCGCCGCTCGCGCCACGCCTCGGAGAGCTTCTCGAGGATCGTCCGGAAGCCCGACTGACCCCGCCGGTCCTCGCGCGGGAAGTACGTTCCGCCGAAGAACGGGCGGCCGTCGGGGAAGAGGAACGCGGAGAGCGGCCAGCCGCCGCGCCCCACCATCGTCTGCACCGCGCTCATGTAGACGTCGTCGACGTCGGGCCGCTCCTCGCGGTCGACCTTCACGGAGACGAACCGTTCGTTCAGGAGCGCCGCGACCCCCTCGTCCTCGAACGACTCCCGCTCCATGACGTGGCACCAGTGGCAGGCTGAATATCCGATGGAAAGGAAGAGCGGCTTGTCTTCGCGCCGCGCCTTTTCGAACGCCTCCTCCCCCCACGGGAACCAGTCGACCGGGTTGTGCGCGTGCTGGCGCAGGTAGGGAGACGGTTCGTTCGCGAGCCGGTTCGGAGGCCGGTTGGAGTGCGGCATCCCGGGATTCTGCCGCACTCGCCCGGCCCGTCCGTCAGCTCGCGGCCCGCCGCCTCAGGACCGCCTTCCAGGCCTCGACGACGAGGAGGACCGCGAGGCCGGAGCCGAAGGCGATCCCGAGGTCGCGCACTCCGAGCGGCGCGGTCGAGAAGACCCTCTGGAGGAACGGCACGTAGACGACGGCGACCTGCAGGCCGACCGTCGAGAGGAAGGCGGCCACCATCAGCGGGTTCGTCAGGAGGCCGAGCGTGAAGAGCGAGGCCTTCTCCGACCTCACCTCGAGCGCCAGGATCACCTGCGAGAAGATGAGCGTCGTGAAGAGGAGCGTCTGCCAGGCCGGGTCGCCGCTGCGATAGGAGAAGAGCCCGATCCCGAGCGAGATCAGGCTCATGACGACGCCCGTCACGACGACGAACGGCACGAGCCCCCTCCCGAAGATGCTCTCCTCGGACGAGGCGGGCGGCCGTTTCATGATGTCCGCCTCCGCCGGCTCCACGCCGAGCGCGAGCGCCGGGAGACCGTCCGTCACGAGGTTCATCCAGAGAATCTGAAGCGGAAGGAGCGGCAGCGGCATCCCGAAGAGCGGCGCGAGCAGCATGACCGCGATCTCGCTCGCGTTGCAGCTGAGCAGGTACTTGATGAACTTCCGGATGTTGTCGTAGATCTTCCGGCCTTCCTCGACGGCCGCGACGATCGTGGCGAAGTTGTCGTCCAGGAGGACCATCTCGGCCGCGTCCCTGGAGACGTCGGTTCCGGTGATCCCCATTGCGACGCCGATGTCGGCCTTCCGGAGCGCGGGGGCGTCGTTGACGCCGTCGCCGGTCATCGCGACGACGTGCCCCTGCGCCTGCAGGCTCGCGACGAGCCGGAGCTTGTGCTCCGGCGAGACGCGGGCGAAGACCGGCACCGCGCCCGCCGCCCGGGCCAGCTCGGCTTCCGGCATCCGATCGAGCTCGGCCCCCGTCAGGAACTCGTCGCCCTCGGTGATGCCGATCTGCCTCGCGATGTGCCGCGCCGTGAGAGGGTGGTCGCCCGTGATCATGACCGGCCGGATCCCCGCCGCGCGGCAGCGCGCGACCGCCTCTGCGACCTCGGGTCGCGCCGGGTCGAGCATCCCGAAGAGGCCGACGAGCGTCAGCTCCTCCTCCAGCGCGTCGAGCTCGCCGGCCGCCGGCGGGCCGTCGAGCGGCCGGACGGCGAGGCCGAGGACGCGCATCCCCTTCGCCGCGAGGTCGTCGTGCGCCGCCATCACCCTGCGGCGACTCTCGTCGTCCAGGGGCGCGGCCGACTCCCCGGTCCAGACGCTCCGCGCCTTCTCGAGGAGACCGTCGATCGCCCCTTTCGTCACGGCGATGAAGCGGGGCGTCTCCTCCGGCCGGACGCGCCGCGCCCAGAGCGGCCGGAGCGCGGGAGGGAGCTCCGCGTCGCCGGCGGGAAGCCGGTGGACCGTCGTCATCCGTTTCCGCACCGAGTCGAACTGGAGCTCCGCGACGCGCGGGAGCGCCCGGTCGAGGTCGTCCTTCCGCGCGCCGTACTCGGCGGCCGCCAGGACGAGGGAGCCCTCCGTCGGGTCCCCGACGGCGTGGAACGTCCCGCCGCCTCCCTCGTCTCCCACGAGCGAGGCGTCGTTGCAGAGCGCGCCCCCGGCGAGGAGGAGGTCGAGCGTCGGGGCGAGCTCCGGCTCGGACTCGCCAGAACCGACGCGCCGGAGCGAGAACCGCTCCGCTCCCTCGCGCTGGACGAGGTCGATCCGATGGTTCGCGACGTCGAGCGCCGTCACGGTCATCCGGTTCTGCGTGAGCGTCCCCGTCTTGTCCGAGCAGATGACGCCGACCGAGCCGAGCGTCTCGACGGCGGGGAGCTTCCGGATGAGGGCCTTGCGCTTCAGCATCCGCTGCGCGCCGAGGGAGAGGGCGATCGTCACGACGGCCGTCATCGCCTCGGGGATCGCGGCGACCGCGAGGCTCACCGCCGTCAGGAGGACCTCGAAGACCTCCTCGCGCGTGCCGGCCGTCCGGATCCCGAGGAGGAAGACGACGGCGACGAGGACTCCCGCCCCGATCGCGAGGCCTCTTCCGAGGCGATCGAGTCGCTGCTGGAGCGGAGTCTTCTCCTCGACGACCGACTGGATGAGGCTCGCGATCTTTCCGAGCTCGGTCGACATCCCCGTGGCCGTCACGACGACCTCGCCGTGGCCCCAGGTGACGACCGTCCCCGCAAAGACCATGTTCCGGCGTTCGGCGAGCGGCCGTTCCGGCTCCAGGACGATCGCCGCGTCCTTCTCGACCGCCTCGGACTCGCCCGTGAGCGGGGCCTCCTGTGTCCGAAGGTTCACGCCGGAGAGAACGCGGCCGTCGGCCGGGACGACGTTGCCCGTCTCGAGGAGGACGACGTCTCCCGGCACGAGCTCGCGGGAGGAGACCTCCTGCACGCGGCCGTCGCGCCGGGCCCGAACCGTCGGCACCGACATCCGCTTCAGCGCCGCCATCGAGCGCTCGGCCCGGTACTCCTGCGAGTACCCGAGGGCCGCGTTCAGGACGACGATCGCGAGGATCACGACCGCTTCGACCCAGTCCCCGAGCACGGCCGACAGGGCCGCGGCGACGACGAGGATGAGCGTCATGACGTTCAGGAGCTGCTCGCGGACGATCTCGAGGCGGCTCCGGCCGGCCCGCTCGGTCAGCTCGTTCGCGCCGTGGCGCGCGAGGCGTGCGGCCGCTTCCGCCGCCGGGAGACCCGCCTCCGGCCGGCAGGCGACCTCCGTGAGGACGTCCTCGATGCTCCGATGCCACGCGCCCGCCGAAAGAGTCGCGCTTCCCATGTCGGGCGCCAGTATGCCTCCCCCTTTGGTGCCAGGCGTGAAATCGTGTATTGTTCGTCGCGCCGCCGAGCCCGGCTCCCGGGAAGCCCCTTCTCTCCGCCGCAGCGGGCTCCCCCTTTGCCGCCCGCCTCTGTAGGATCGCGCGCCATGAACGCATTTCCGCAGCGCGCGCCGACGGTAACGGCGCCGGCCGTTCGCATCTTCCGACTCACCGCTCGGCTCGTTCTTTGCGCGCTCCTCTCGTTCGGCGTCGCGCCTCCCTCGCCCGCCGCCGCGCCGGAGAAGGCGCCGATCGCCTGGGACGACGCGAAGCGGATCTCGATCGACGAGCTCGCCCGCCTCCTGAAGGACCCCGCGGCCGCGAAGCCGGAGATGTTCCACGTCGGCTTCCGGGTCCTCTTCGTCCAGGCTCACATTCCCGGCTCTCACTTCGCTGGTCCCGGTGCAAGCCCCGCCGGCCTCGAGACTCTCCGGAAGGCCGTGGCCGCGGTGCCGAAGTCGAAGACGATCGTCCTCTACTGCGGCTGCTGCCCCTGGGAGAAGTGCCCGAACATGGAGCAGCCATGGCGGCTCCTCGTCGCGGCGGGGTTCAGCGACGTCCGCGTCCTCTACGTCCCGACGAACTTCGGCCGGGACTGGGTCGGAAAGGGCCACCCCTCGGCCTCGGGAAGCGCCGATCGTGGCTGAGCGGCTCCGTCGCCTCCGTGTGCTCGGCGGCCTCGCCGCCTGCGCCGCGCTCCTTTCTCTCGCCGCCAGGGCCGAGGACCCGCCCGCGCCGAGGATCGGCGACCCGGCCCCCGCCCTCGGCCTCGTCGACCTCGACGGCAGGCAACTCGATCTCTCTTCGCTCCAGGGGAAGGTCGTGGTCGTCGACTTCTGGGCCACCTGGTGCGCCCCCTGCCGCTCTCAGGCCCCGAAGTTCGAAGCGCTGCAGGAGAAGCACCGCGGCGTCGGGCTCGTCGTCGTCGGTGTATCGCTCGACGAGTCCGCCGAGCCGGTCCGGAAGTTCCGGAAGGAGCTCGGCCTGACGTACCGGATCGCCCTCGGCGACGAGAAGGTGGCCGAGCGCTGGGGCGGCATCCTCGGCCTCCCGGTGGCCTTCGTCGTCGACCGCGACGGGCGCCTGCGCGCGCGGCACGAGGGCGAGCACGACCTCGCCGCCCTCGAGGCGGACGTCGCCCGGGCTCTCGGGAGAAAATAGCGACGTCAGGCGGGTCGCGACAGGCGAACGCGCGCGATCCGCCGGGGCGTGCTCTCGACGACCTCGATCGTCAGGCCCGACTCCTCGTCGACGAACGCCGTCCCCGCCGGCGGGATCCGCTCGAGGCGATGGAGGACGAGCCCCGCGATCGTCGCCCAGGCCGGGTCCTCCGGAAGCTCGACCCCGAGAGCGCGATTCACGTCGCGGATGCCGGCGCGCCCCTCGACGACCCACGCCCCGGGACCGTCCTCGTGGTACGGCAGGGCGTCGGCTTCCTTCTCGTGGAAGATCTCGCCAACGAGCTCCTCGAGGAGGTCCTCGAGCGTCACGAGGCCCGTGAACCCCCCCTGCTCGTCGACGACGAAGCCGATCGGGACGTGACGCTCCTGCAGCTCGCGAAGGACGCCGAGCGCCTCCACCGTCTCCGGGAAGAAGGGCGCCTCGCGGACGATCCCCTGCAGCGGCGGGGACGCGCCCTCGAGCGCGCGCGCGAGCACCTCCCGGCCGAGGACGTAGCCGGTCACGCCGTCGAGGCTTCCGTCGTGGACCGGAAAGCGCGCGAACCGGCTCCGGCCGACGACGGCGACGATCTCCTCGCGCGTCGCCGTCGAGTCGATCGCGACGACCGAGGGCCGAGGCGTCATCACCGCGCCGACCTTCACCCCCGGCAGGTCGAGCGCCCTCGCCGCGATCTCCCCCGCCCGCGGGTCGAGCCCCCCCGCCGTCGCCGTCTCCTCGACGAGCGTCCGGAGCTCGTCCCTCGAAAGCCGGGCCTCGACGAACGATGTCCGGTCCCCGAAGAGCCGGAGCACCCCGTTCGAGCAGGCGGTGAGGAAGCGGACGGCCGGCCGCGCGAGGCGCGACAGGAGCGCGAGGGGCCGCGCGATCGCGAGCGCGTACCTCTCGGCGAAGCGCATCGCGAGCGACTTCGGGACGAGCTCCCCGACGACCAGCGACAGGAACGAGACGACGACCACGACGACCGCGAGGGCCGCGTCGTCCGCCAGCTTCTTTGGCGCCCCGGCCGCTTCGAGCGCCGCGGCGAGAGGGGCGGAGAGCGTCGCCCCGCCGAACGCGGCGGCCGCCGCACCGACGACCGTGATCCCGATCTGGACCGTCGCGAGGAACCCCTCCGGGTCGGCCCGAAGCGCCGCCAGCGCCCGCGCGCCGGCCCGCTCCTCCTCGACGAGCTCGTGGAGGCGCGTCCGGCGCAGCGTCAGGACCGCGATCTCCGCCCCCGCGAAGAGTCCGTTCACGACCACGAGCGCGAGGACGACGAGGATTCCCGTCACGACCTGCGAATTCTAGGGGTCGGCAAACAATACACGAGTTCACGCCTGGCACCAGGTCGGGGAGGGGGGACGCTGGGTCGGGACGTGAGGTTCGACACAGGCTCGGTCGTTCTCGTCTTCGGGGGGGCCGCCGCGGGACCCATAATCGGATCGTGACGTCCATCGGCGACGCATTCCGGCGGAAGACCGCCGAGGTTGACGCTCTCCTCACGCCCGCCGAACGGGTCGCTCGCGCGTTCGCTCTCGGCGACGACGACGCCGAGGCCTTCCGGCGCCCCCGCGGGCTGCCGCGGGCGGCCGCCGAGGCCGAGCTCGCCGCGAAGCGGCGCGCCGGCCGGATCCCGAGCCGGGTCGCGGGGACCGGATGAGCCTCCTCGCCGTCGTCGCGAAGCACCTCTCCCTCCGCCGCACCCCGTTCGCGACGGTCGGGGGCGTCGCGCTCGCGATCCGGGGTGTCGCCCGCTCGACTTTCGACGTCGACCTGCTGGCGCTCGACGCGTCCGTCCTGGCCGACGCCTTCTGGTCGCCCGTGACCCGCGACGGCGCCCAGATCGAAATCCGGCGCGGGGACGGCGACGACCCGCTGAGGGGCCTCGTCCGCCTCCTGTCGCGCGACGAGCGCCCCGTCGACGTCTTCGTCGGACGTGGCGCCTGGCTCGGAGGAGTCGTGTCACGCGCGGAGCCGTTCGACCTCCTCGACACGCGCGTTCCCGTCGTCCGCGCTGCCGACCTCGTCCTCCTCAAGCTCCACGCCGGAGGGGCCCAGGACCTCTGGGACGTCACGCAGCTCCTCGACTCCGACGACGGCGCCCTCGCCGACGAGGTCGCCTCCCGCCTCCCCGAGGTCCCGCGCGGCGCCGCCATCCTCTGGCGGCGCCTCCGCGACCCCCGCGATCGGGGTCAGGCGTGAAATCGTGTACTACTGCGCCGCGCGCGCCTCTCGCCGGTTCTTCCAGAGCGAGGCGACGATCCCCGTGGCGAGGATCGACAGGACGAGGCCGAGGAGATAGAGGTTGAAGCCCTCGCCGAGCATCGCCTTCAGCCAGGTGTGGGTCATCATCTTGACGCCGACGACCATCAGGACGACGGCGAGCGCCACCTTCAGGTAGCGGAACGAGTCGATCATCCCGGCGAGCGCGAAGTAGAGGCTGCGGAGCCCGAGGATCGCGAAGACGTTGCTCGTGAAGACGAGGAACGGGTCGGCCGTGATCGCGAAGATCGCCGGAATGGAGTCGACCGCGAAGATCAGGTCGGTGAACTCCACCATGACGAGCGCGAGGAAGAGCGGCGTCGCGAGGAGCGCCCCCCGTTTCGCCGAGTCGACGACCCGGTCCTCATGGATCGCCGCTCCCGGCGTCTCGGCCTCGTGGGAGGCGTCAGTCCCCGCCCTGACGAAAAAGTGCTCGCCGTGGAAGCGCTCGGTGATCGGGAAGAGCCTTCGCGTCGCGCGGACGACGAGGTTCCTGTTCGGGTCGGTCTCGCCCTCCTTCAGGAGGAGCATCTTGATCCCGGTCAGGATCAGGAACCCTCCGAAGACGTAGATGATCCAGGAGAACTCCTGGATCATCCGCGCGCCCGCCGCGATCATCGCGCCCCGGAGGACCAGCGCCCCCAGGATGCCCCAGAAGAGGACCCGGTGCTGGTAGAGCGCCGGAACCGCGAAGAACGTGAAGATCATGCTGATGACGAAGATGTTGTCGACGGCGAGCGACTTCTCGACGAGGTACCCCGTCACGTACTTGACGAGGGCCGACGTTCCGTCGTTGTAGACCGTCCCGAGCCCCTCCACCGGCACCGGCCGCGTCGTCATCAGGTCGGGCGTGAGCCCGAGGCCGAGCCAGTGGTTCTCGTAGCCGAGGTAGATGAACCCGCTGAAGGCCAGCCCGAGGGCGATCCAGAAGGCCGACCAGCCCAGGGCCTCCTTCACGGAGACGACGTGGAGCTTCCTGTGGAAGACCCCCAGGTCGAGCGCGAGGAGCGCCAGGACGAGGAGGATGAAGCCGGCGTACATCCAGAACACGCAGAAGACTCCTTTCGGGGACCGACGGCGGAAATCGGACCGGGGTCGGACCGCTAACACCGATCTTTCCGCGATTATTCCCATTTCCGAGTCGGGCCCGCCAGGAGGGGGGCGTCGGCGGCCATCCCTGCTGCGCTATGCTCTCCGGCCTGAGAAGGCCTCTGTTTACGGTCCTTGCCTGACGGGCCGGCGCGCCCCGTAGCGCGCTCCTGACCGAGACGGGCGACCCGCCCGGCGATGTTCGTTTCGCCGCGCGCCCCGGCTCGCCTTCCCCGTCCGCAAACCGAGATGGAGAAGCCCGCCATGCCCCTGACCCGATTCGGGTGGGACCACGACCTCGAAACCCTGTTCGAAGACCACGCGCGCGCCGGGCTCGTTCCCGGGCGCGT
Source organism: uncultured Holophagales bacterium (assembly GCA_964453825.1). Taxonomy (GTDB): domain Bacteria; phylum Acidobacteriota; class Thermoanaerobaculia; order UBA5066; family UBA5066; genus UBA5066. The sequence continues at coordinate 5,991 of CAYVPO010000040.1, read as the reverse complement.
CCTGACCGCGACGCGAGAGAGCTACCGCCTGGCCACTGCCGGCGGCGAGCTTCCTGCCGAGCTCTCCGGCCGGCTCCGCTTCGCCGCGGATTCCCCCGTCGACCTCCCGGCCGTCGGCGACTGGGTCGCGGTGCGCGCGTATCCGGGCAACGGCCTCGGCGTCGTCGACGCCGTCCTCCCGCGCCGGACGGCGCTCGTCCGCCGCGCCGCGGGCCGGCGCGAAGAGGCACAGCTCCTCGCCGCGAACGTCGACTTCCTCCTCGTGGCCGCCCCGCTCGACGGGGAGCTGCGGGAGCGACGGATCGAGCGCTTCCTGGCGCTGGCGCGTGAGGCGGGCGTCGCGCCGGTCGTCGTCCTGACGAAGTCCGACCTCTCCCCCGAGCCATCCGCGGCCCTCGCTACGGCGAGTGCGGTCGCGGGGGGCGCGCCCGTCGTCGCCGTGAGCGCCCGCACCGGCCCGGGCCTCGACGCCCTCACGCCGTTTCTCGCGCCCGGCCGGACGGCCGCCCTCCTCGGCCCTTCCGGCGCCGGCAAGTCGACGCTCGTCAACGCCCTCCTCGGCGAGGCGCGACAGGCGATCCGGGAGGTCCGCGACAGCGACCTTCGCGGCCGTCATGCGACGACGAGCCGCGAGCTCTTCGCCCTCCCCGGCGGCGCGCTCCTGATCGACACGCCGGGGCTTCGCGAGCTGGCTCTCTGGGACGGAGCGGAAGGGATCGCCGCGACGTACGACGAGGTGGCGGCCCTCGCTCCGCGCTGCCGATTCCGCGACTGCCGGCACGAGGCCGAGCCGGGCTGCGCCGTCCGCGCCGCGGCCGAAGAGGGTGCGATGGAGGCCGGGCGCCTCGCCGCGTTCGAGAAGCTCCGGCGCGAAGAGGAGGCGATGGAGGAGCGCCGCGCGCTCGGCCCCGCCCGAGCCGAGCGCGCCCGATGGAGACGCATCATGGGCGGGGCGAAGGGACCGCCGAAGGTGCGGTGATGCCACGCCTCAGCGAATCGCGATCTCCTCCCCGCCGGGAGCCGGCGCCGCGTGCGCGACGACCCGGCCCGGGTCGTTCGACACGAGGACGAAGCGGTCCCGGTGGGCCGTCGCGAGGATCGCGTAGGGTCGGCGGCGGCTCCCCGGGCCGGTCCACTCGCGGAGGACCTCGCGTCGGAGGACGACCAGGACGCGGCGAGGGCCGTTCCAGAGCCGGGTGAACTCCTCGTCGGTCTGGAAGACGCCCGTCCGGTCGAGCCCTCGGCCGAACGTCAGCTCGCTCCCCTCGCCGATCAGGCTCAGGGGCGTCACCTGCCGCGCGTAGAACGGGAGCGACTCGACGTAGTCGCCCCGCTGGACCAGGACGTCGCCCGGCCGCCGCGTCGCCGCGACCGCCTCGGCGATCGGCCACGCCCCGTCCCAGCGGGCCCAGGCAGGAAGGACGAAGAGGGACGCGCCGAGGAAGAGGACCCACGCCGTCCCGGCCAGCAGGACGCCCCGCTCGGGCGCGAGCGTCGGGCCGATTCCCACGAGGAGGAAGCCCGCGAGGAGAGCCCCCGAAAGCAGGAGGGCCGAACCCGCGAGGCCCGGGATCGCGGCAACGTCCGCCGCCCCGACCCAGGCCGCCGCGGTTCCGAGGAGGCCGACGAGGCCCGCAATCGACCACCTCTCGACCGGCCGCAGCTCGAGGCCCTTCCTGTCGCGCGCGACCGCCAGCGCGAGGAGGAGGGAGAGGCTCGGGAAGACCGGGAGGACGTAGGGGATCAGCTTCGACTTCGAGAGCGAGAAGAAGGCGACGACGAGGAGGATCCACACGAAGAGGAAGGCCTCGAGCGGCCGGTCCGCCCATCGCGCGCGACCTCGGCCGGGCCAGACGGCGCGGAGCCGCGGAAGGAGCGGCGTGAAGGGAAGGAAACCGCCCGCGACGACGGCGAGGAAGTACCAGGGAGGCCCGGGGCGGTGGTGATTCGGGAGGAGGAACCGCTCGAAGTGCTCGCGGACGAAGTAGAACCTCAGGAACTCCGGCTCGCGAAGGGCTGCCGCGACGTGCCACGGAACGGCCAGGAGCAGGAACGCGAGGATCGGGAGCGGTCCGACGAGGCGCCGGAACGGCTGCCACCTGCCCGTGACGATCGACCAGGCCACGACGGCGCCGCCCGGCAGCACGACGCCGACGAGGCCCTTCAGGAGAACGGCCGCCGCCGCCGCGGCCGCGAAGGCCACGGCCAGGCCCCGCTCGCGCGCCTTGCCGGAGCTCCCTTCGGCGAGCGCGGCGAAGGCGAGAACCGCGGCCGTCTGCGCCGCCGTCAGGAGGGGGTCGATGAGGACGATCCGAGCGAGCCCGAACCCCAGGAGCGAGCCGCCGAAGAAGAGCGCCGCGAGGGCGCCGGCGCGCTCCCCCGCCCTCCGGCGAGCAAAGACGAAAAGCGCGAGCATCGTCCCGACGGTCGCGAGCTTCCCGGGACGGCGCGCGGCTCCCTCGGTCTCCCCGAAAAGCCGGAACGAGCCCGCGACGAGCCAGTAGGCGAGCGGGGGCTTCTCGAGGTAGACGAGGCCGTTCTGGTGCGGAATGACGAAGTCGCCGGTCGCGAGCATCTCGCGCGGGATCTCCGCGTAGCGCCCCTCGTCGGGGTCGATGAGCGGGACGCGAACCGGCTCGGCGAGAACGAGGAGACCCGCCAGGAGCGCGAGGACGATCTCCGGGGCGACTCGGGCACGGATGCTCGCCATTGGCCGAGGTTCGTGCGTCCGGCCGAACCGTTCCCGAACCCGGCCCGTTTCCTCCCGGAGTCCCGGCGTCAGCTCCCGCCGCGCCAGGCCGGGAGTCGGAGCTCGAAGACGGTTCGGTCCTCCTCGCCGTCGGCGGCGACGACGTCCCCGCCGTGAACCCGGGCCACGTGGCGCGCCAGAGAGAGGCCGAGACCGTGCCCCGGCGCGGCCTCGCGCGCGGAGCTGCCGCGGTAGAAGCGCTCGAAGGCGTGCGCGCGCTCCTCCGGCGAGAGAGAGATGCCGGGGGTCTCGACCGCGAGCGTCACGAGGTCCTCCTCTTCCACGAGGCGCGCCCGAGGAACCCGGCCGGCCGGCGCGTATTTCCGGGCGTTGTCGAGGAGGTTGTCGACGGCGAGCCGGAGAAGCTCCTCGTCTCCCCGGACGAGCGCCTCGTCGGGCGCACCGACCTCGACCTCACACTCCCCCGCGTCCACCGAGGCTCGGACGACGTCCGCGAGGTTGACCGTCTCCGACCGGCCGAGGCCGGACGTTTCGTCGCGCGCGAGGACGAGGAGGGCGTCGACGAGCCGCGTGAGCCTGTCGACCTCCCGGGTGACAGCCTGAAGCTCCGTCCGGCACTCTCCCGAGACGCCGACGGCCGCCCGCTCGGCGCGAAGGCGAATCCGGGTGAGAGGAGTCCGGAGCTCGTGCGCCGCGTTCCGGACGAAGGACGCCTCGCGATCGAGCGCCGAGCCGAGCCGTCCGAGGACGCTCGCGAAGCTCTCCTCGAGAGCGGCGGCCTCGGCCGGGAGGCCCTCGAGCGGAGGAGGGACGTAGTCGCCCGGGTCGTTCACGTCGCCGAGGCGCCGCGCCAGCTCCTCGATCGGCCGGGCCGCGGCCCGACCAGCCCGGCGGCCGACCGCGAGGGCGACGAGCGACGACGGGATCGCGGCGACGAGAAGCGCGGCCCAGAAGAGGCGCCGCAACGGGACTCCCTCCGCCGGCCGGCGGGAGAGCTCGAGGACGATCCCGTCCGCGAGCTCGCGGCGCGTCTCGATCCAGCCCTTCGGGAGCCGGCCGTCCGCCCCTCGGCCGGGTTCGGTGCCGCGCTCGGCGAGAAGCTCGCCCCCGGCGCGAAAGGCGCCCCTGTCGAGAGGCTCGAGAGCCTGCTCCAGCGCCTCGCGCGCCAGCTCCGCGGCGCCGTGCTCCAACTCCTCCCGCTCGAGCGCGAAAATACGCCCGGCGGCGTCGGCCGTCCGCTCCAGCTCGGCGGCGTCGTGGCGGTCCCAGAGCAGCCGCAGCGCGACGACGGAAGCGACGGCGAAAGCGAGCGACGAGACGGCAGCCGTCAGGAGCGTCGCCGCCACCGTGCGGCGCGCGAGCGAGCGCCCGATCACGTCTCCCCCGCGCCGAGGGCGTAGCCGATGCCCCGGACGTTGCGGAGCGGGCTCGCGCCGCCCCCCTTCGCCAGCTTCCGGCGAAGGCGGCTGACGATCACCTCCAGGCTGGCCGCGGCCTCGGGCGTGTCGGTTCTCCAGACGTCCTCGAGGAGGACGTCCCTCTCCACGACGACGCCGCCGGCCCGCACGAGCCGTGCGAGGAGGTCCATCTCCCGGCGCGTCAGCGGGAGCTCCTCGGCTCCGAGGAAGGCTCGACGTCGGCGGAGGTCGACCCGGACCCCCGCGTGCTCGAGGACGGCCTCGGGCGAGCCGGTCCGAATTCCGCGCCGAAGGAGGGCCCGCACCCGCGCACGGAGCTCGGCGAGCGCGAACGGCTTGCCGAGGTAGTCGTCGGCGCCCGACTCCAGCCCCTCCACGCGCGAAGCGACGTCGGTCCGGGCCGTCAGCATCAGGATTGGAACGGCGGAGCCGTCCCGGCGCAGCTCGGCGCAGAGATCGAGGCCCGTGACGCCGGGAAGCCCGACGTCGAGGACCACGAGGTCGACCTCCCCGGCCCGGAGGAGATTCCGGGCGGATTCCGCCCGGGCGGCCGTCTGGACCTCGAGCCCGTCCTCTCGCAGGGCGCGAGCCACGAACTCCCGTGTCTCGGAATCGTCCTCGACGACGATCACCCGCCGGCGCGATCCGGACATTCTCAGCGCCCTCCCGGGCCTTCGCCGCCGTCCTTCGGCGGCTTCACGACGAGCCGGGTCGTGGCGCGCGCGTCCGGGGCCGCCACCTCGACGGTGTATCGCCCCGGAGGAAGGTAGCGGTCGCGGCTCGACCGGAGCGGGTCGTCGAGGAGAGCGGCGACTGCGGGCGGCGTCGCCTTCGAGGCCGCGTCGTCGCCGTCGTCCTCGTCGCCCGGCAGGGCGTCGGCGGCGACCTCCGATCCCTTCGTCGTCGCCGGCTTCGCAGCGGCCTCCGCCGCTTCCCTCCGGAGGGCCTCCTCGTTCGCGTCCGCGCGGGCGGCGTCGACGGAGAGGTCGTAGGCGACGGCGTTGAAGCCGGCGACCGAGGGGGCCGTCCACTCCTTCCAGACGCGCCCCGTCGAGTCGGTCACCGTGATCGTCGCCGTCCCGGCGGCTGCGGGCGAGGCCCACCAGGAGACGGTCCGCGTCGTCGGGACGCGGCGCCACGCGAAGAACTCGTTCTCGCCGTAGCCCCGGTTCCGCTCCCACGTCGCGGGCTTCACCCGGAATGCGTGCAGCGGCTTCGCCCTCACCTCCGGCGTCAGCTCGCGAAGCGGCGCCGCCTCCGCTACGAAGGCGCTCCGCCCGTGCGTGCCGAGGACGACGTCGCCCTCCTTCGGGTGGATCGCGAGGTCGTGAACCGGGACGTGCGGCAGCCCGCCGGCCAGCGCGTCCCAGGTCGCGCCGCGATCGAGGGAGACGTACGCCCCGAGGTCGGTCCCGGCGTAGAGGAGGTGCCTCGCCTTCGCGTCCTCGCGGACGGTGTTCACCGGCTCGGCCGGGAGGGACGCCGCGATCGAGGTCCACGTCGCCCCGAAGTCGGTCGACTTCCAGAGGTACGGCGCGAAGTCGTCGTTCCGGTAGCCGCTCTGCGCGACGTAAACCGTTCCCTCGTCGTGGACGGAGGCGACGACGCGGGTCACCCAGCGCTCCTTCGCGAGCCCCTTCGAGAGGTCCTTCCAGGTGGCCCCGCCGTCGCGCGTTCCCCAGACCTTCCCCTCGTCGGTTCCGACGAAGAGGACGCCGAACGTCTTCGGCGACTCGGAGATCGTCGTGATCGTCCCGAACGGCACGTCCCCGGGCTCGCGCGTCGAGGCGAGGTCGGGGCTCACCGCGGTCCACGTCTCGCTCGACCGCGGCGCGACGTGGAACGTCCTCTCGGGCGGGCTGC
>CAYVPO010000039.1:0-23641 GCA_964453825.1 uncultured Holophagales bacterium | reverse complement strand
GCGCTCTCGAAGCTCTGGCTCCACATCTCGCCCGAGGAGCAGCTCCGAAGGTTCCGCGAGCGCGAGACGGTCGAATGGAAGAAGCACAAGATCACCGACGAAGACTGGCGGAATCGCGAGAAGGGAAGCGCCTACGAGGTCGCAGTGGACGAGATGGTCGCGCGTACCTCGACGCGGGCCGCCCCGTGGACGCTCGTCGCCGCGACCGACAAGAAGGCCGCGAGGCTCGCCGTCGTGACCACGATCTGCGACAGGCTCGAGGAGGCCCTCTGACCATTCGTCCCCCGGGCGCCAGAGATTTGACAGAGTCTCAGCCCGGAAATAGAGTCGATCGTTTTGAGGCAGACGGACTTCCGGTCCGGCGCCTCAGAAAGAATGATGACCGTTTCCGGCTCCCGCACCCTTCGGGGGGGTCTCGCCCTCCTCGCCTTCTTCCTCGCCGCCTGCAGCCCGAAAGCACCAGAGGCCTCGAAGGCCCCCGCCGGCCCTCCGGGCAAGCTCGGGACGGCGGTGGTCATGGGCCGTGTCACGCTCGAGGGTGTCCCTCCCGCGAACGCGCGGGTGACGATGACGACCGACCCGTTCTGCAACGGGCAGCACCCGGGGGAGACCGAGATGCCCGAGGTCGCCGTCGGCCCCGAGGGCGCGCTCGAGAACGTCCTCCTCCGCGTGACGGAGGGCGTGAGCGGCTTCTACCCGGCCCCCGCCGAGGCGAAGACTCTCGACCAGAAGGGGTGCGCGTACTCCCCGCGCGTCCTCGCGCTCATGACGGGCCAGCCGCTCGAGATCGTCTCCTCCGACGCGACGATCCACAACGTCCACGCCGCCGCAAAGCAGAACCGGGCTTTCAACCTCGGCATGCCCGCGCCGGGGACCCGCTACACGAGAACGTTCGAGAAGCCCGAGCTCGTTCCTTTCCGGTGCGACGTCCACCCCTGGATGCGCGCGTTCGTCGCCGTCGTCCCTCACCCCTTCTTCGCGGTGACCGGGTCCGACGGACGTTTCGAGATCCGCGGCCTCCCTGCGGGGACGTACACCGTCGAGGCGTGGCACGAGAAGCTCCCCGCGCAGTCTTTCAACCTCACCCTCGCGGACGGCGAGACGACGACGCACGACGTCGTCTTCTCCGCCGTCCCCTCCGCGTGAGAGCCGTGCCGCGATGACGCCCGTCCGTCCCGTCCGCATCGCCGCGCGCACCGTCGCGGTCTCCGTCTTCCTCCTGCTGATCGCGGGCGCGCTCGTCACCTCGACCGGGTCGGGACTCGCCGTCCCCGACTGGCCCCTCTCCTACGGGAAGCTGATGCCGCCGATGGTCGGCGGGATCCTCTACGAGCACGGCCACCGGATGATCGCGGCGACCGTCGCGACGATGGTCGGCCTGCAGATCCTCGTCCTCGGCTTCCGGCGCACCGACCGGACGACGTTCCGCCTCGGCCTCGCCGCCTTCGGCGCGATCCTCGCGCAAGCGGTCCTCGGCGGGCTGACGGTCCTCTTCCTCCTCCCGCCCGCGATCTCCTCGGCACACGCGGGCCTCGCGCAGATCGTCTTCGCGCTGACGGCGACGATCGCGCTCCGCACCTCGCTCTTCTGGAGCCGCTTCACGGAAGCGGCGCCGCGTACGTCCACGGACCCCGCGCTCCTCTCGCGCGCCTCCCGCCTCGCGATCTGGGCCGCCGGCGCGACGTACGTGCAGATCCTCCTCGGCGCGATCGTGAGGCACACGGGCGCCGGGCTCGCGATCTCCGACTGGCCCCTCTCCTTCGGCAAGGTCGTCCCGACCGGCGCCGACTGGTCCGCCGACGGCGTCCTCGCCCACTTCCTCCACCGCACGTTCGCGTGGGCGGTCGCGGCGCTCGTCGTCGCGGCGGCGCTCGCCCTCCGGAGGCTCGACGCCCTCCCCGGCCTCCGCCGTCTCTCGACGCTCTGGCTCGTTCTCGTCAGCGTCCAGGTCGCTCTCGGCGCGACCTCCGTCTGGACGGCGAAAGCCGTCTGGGCGACCTCGGCCCACCTCGCGGTCGGCGGCCTCCTCTGGATCGCGGGCGTCCTCGCCGCGGTCCTCCTCGCGCGCGCCGCGGCGCTCTCCCCCGCCTCGGCGACCGCCGTCGTTCGCGAACCGCAGGAGGCCGCCGCGTGAAGCAGACCCTCGCCGACCTCCTCGAGCTGACGAAGCCGCGGATCACGGTCTTCGTCGTCCTCACCGCCTTCCTCGGCTTCGCCGCGGGGACGGACGGCCCGCTCGCGGGGATCGACGGACTCCTCCTCCTCCACACGCTCCTCGGCACCGCCCTCGTCGCCTCGGGGACGAGCGCCTTCAACGAGATCGCCGAGGTCGACCTCGACCGCCGCATGGCCCGGACCGCGACGCGGCCGCTCCCGGCCGGGCGGCTCCCGTTCGGGGGCGCCGTCGCCTTCGCGACGCTCCTCTCGCTCCTCGGCGTCGCCGAGCTCTGGCTCTTCGCGAACGGCGTCACCGCCTTCCTCGCCGCGCTCACGCTGACGAGCTACGTCTTCGTCTACACGCCGATGAAGACGCGCTCGCCCCTCTCGACGATCGTCGGCGCCGTCCCCGGCGCGCTCCCGCCGCTCGGCGGCTACACGGCCGCGGCCGGGGCAATCGGCGCGCCGGGCCTGGCGCTCTTCGCGATCCTCTTCCTCTGGCAGATGCCGCACTTCTACGCGATCGGCTGGCGGCACCGCGAGGACTACGGCGCCGCCGGCTTCCGGATCCTCTCCACTGTCGACCCGACGGGCCGGAGCTCCGCGCGGCACGCGCTCGCGTTCGGCCTCCTCCTCGTCCCGGTGAGCGTCCTCCCGACCTTCCTCGGGACGGCGGGCCTCGTCTACGCGGCCGGGGCGCTCCTTCTGTCGGCCTGGTTCGCGGGGACCGCGGTGAAGTTCTTCCGCGAGACGACCGACCGGGCGGCGAAGTCGATGTTCCTCGCTTCCATCGCCTGGCTCCCGGCCATCGTCGTCCTCCTCCTCGCCGACCGCGTCTCGGGCGGATGAGCGCGATTCCCCTCGTCGAAGTCGAGGGGTTGAGCCGGGCCTACGGCGACCGGCTCGCTCTCGACGGCGTCTCCTTCGGCGTCGAGGAAGGAGAGCTCTTCGCGCTCCTCGGCCCGAACGGCGGTGGCAAGACGACTCTCTTCAAGCTCCTCTCGACGCTCCTCCCGCCCTCGTCGGGCACGTTCCGCGTCGACGGGATCGCACCGTTCGGCTCCCTGCGCGACCTCCGTCGCCGCCTCGGCGTCGTCTTCCAATCGCCGAGCCTCGACCGGAAGCTGACCGTTCTCGAGAACCTCCTCGTCCACGGCGCCGTCCTCGGCCTCGGCGGCGCGTCGCTCCGCGCCCGCGCCGGAGAGCTCCTCGAGCGGATGGGCGTGGCGGACCGGTCGCGCGACCGCGTCGAGTCCCTCTCCGGAGGGCTCGCGCGCCGCGTCGAGATCGCCAAGGCGCTCCTCCACGCTCCGAAGGTCCTTCTCCTCGACGAGCCGTCGACCGGCCTCGACCCGCTCGCGCGGCGAAGCCTCCGCGCGCTCCTGCACGAGCTCGCGCGGGGCGGGACGACCGTCCTCCTGACGACCCACCTCTTCGACGAAGCGGAGGAGGCGAACCGGATCGGCATCCTCGACCGGGGCCGCCTCGTCGCCCTCGGCGCGCCGGCCGACCTCACCCGCACGGTGGGCGGCGAGGTCCTCGTCCTCGTCACGGATTCCGACGAGGACGCGGCCCCCCTCGCATCCGACGTCGCCGCCACGCTCGTTTCGCCGCCGCACGTTTCCGCCCCGTCCCGTCGCGTCGGCGCCCTCGGCGCTACGGTCCGGATCGAGGCACCCGACGCCGCGGCGCTCGTCCCCGCGCTCGCCGCCTCCTTCGCCGGCCGCTTCCGCTCGCTCTCGCTCGGAGCGCCCTCGCTCGAGGACGTCTTCGTCGCCCGGACGGGGCATCCGTTCGGCGACGCGCCCGCCGCGGCGGGGAGCGCCGCGTGAGGGCCGCGTACGCGCTCGCCTGGCGCGAGGTCGTCCGGTTCCTCCGGCAGCCGAGCCGGATCGTCGGCGCCTTCGCCCCGCCGCTCCTCGCCTGGCTCCTCCTCGGCGCCGGTTTCGGCGCCTCGTTCCGCTCGCCGGGCGGCGCCGGCTATCTCGCCTGGTTCTTCCCGGGCACCGTCGTCCTCGTCGTCCTCTTCGCGGCAATCTTCTCGACGATCTCCGTCATCGAGGACCGGCGCGAGGGCTTCCTCCAGGCTGTCGTCGTCTCGCCCGTCTCGCCGCTCGCCGTCGCGGCCGGAAAGATCGCCGGAGGGACCCTCCTCGCCCTCGCCCAGGGAGGCCTCCTTCTCGCCCTCGCGCCGCTCCTCGGGTTCGCCCCCTCGGCCGCCGCGCTCGCGCCCGCCCTCCTCGTCCTCGCCCTCGTCGCCCTCGCGCTGACCGGCCTCGGCTTGGCGATCGCGTGGATGCTCGAGTCCACGCAGGGATTCCACGCCGTCATGAACCTCGTCCTGATTCCGATGTGGTTCCTCTCCGGCTCGTTCTTCCCCGCGGAAGGCGCTCCCGCGTGGCTCCGCGCCGCGATGTCCGTGAACCCGCTCACCTACGGCGTTGCTTCGCTGCGGCACGCGCTCGATCCCGCCTCCGGGTCCGGCGCCCCGCCGGCCCTGGCCGTCGCCGTCACGCTCGCATTCGCCCTCGGCGCCGTCCTCGTGGCCGCCGCCGTCATCGCGCGCTTCCCGGCGGGCCCCGACCGCCCCGCACGCCCCTCCCGGAGGACACGCTCGTGAACGCCGAAACGCCCCGCCGCCGAGTCCCGCCCGCCCTGGCCGCCGCGCTCGTCGTCCTGCTCCTCGCGGGGGTCGCCGCGGCGATCTGGGCCGCGCTCCACCGCGGTCCGGCCGGCCCCGACCTCCCCCGCCTCGGCGCCGCGCCGGACTTCTCCCTCGTCTCCGAAAGCGGGAAGACGGTGACGGCGTCCGACTACCGCGGGACCGTCTGGATCGCCGACTTCATCTTCACCCGTTGCGGCGGGAGCTGCCCGATCCTCTCCTCCCGGATGCTCGCGCTCTCGAAGAAGACGATCGACGTCCCCGCCATCCGGTACGTCTCGTTCGGCGTCGACCCGGAGTACGACACGCCCGAGGTTCTCGCGGCGTACGCCCGCGAGCTCGGCGCCGATCCTTCCCGCTGGACGTTCCTCCACGGAGAACGGCCCGTGATCCGTGCCCTCATCAAGGACGGCTTCAAGCTCGCGATCGAGGACGACGCCGCCGACAGCGTCGAGCCGATCCTCCACTCCACCCGCTTCGTCCTCGTCGACGGCGAGGGGACGATCCGCGGCTACTACGACGGCATGGAGCAGCCCCCCGTCGACGCGCTCGAGCGGGACGCCCGCGCTCTCGCCGCCGCGCTTCCGGAGCGCCGTTGACCTTCTCCGACCTGCCGACCGTCAACGCCCTCCTGAACGGGACCGCCGCGTCGCTCCTCGTCGCCGGCTTCGTCCTCATCCGCACCGGGCGGCGCGACGCGCACCGGCGCGTGATGACGGCCGCCTTCGCCTGCTCCGTCCTCTTCCTCGTCTCCTACCTCGTCTACCACTTCGAGGCTGGGAGCGTCCGCTTCCGGGGAACCGGTTCCGTCCGGACCGTCTACCTGACGATCCTCCTGACGCACACCGTCCTCGCCGCGATCGTCCCGTTCCTCGCCGTGACGACGCTCGTCCTCGCGCGGAAGGGGCGCTTCGAAGCGCACCGGCGCCTCGCGCGCGTCACGCTCCCCGTCTGGCTCTACGTCTCGGTCACAGGCGTCGTCATCTACCTCATGCTCTACCGCATGGGCTTCTGAGGCGCAGGCGCCGCCGCGGCCGACCGGGTCCCAACCCGTGACGGCCGACGAGGTGTCCCCGTGCGATGGCAAGATCCGCGGGTGCCGACCTGGGGCCAGCTCCTCGCCGAGGGACGATCCCTCCTCGACTCTCCCGCCTTCGCCCCATACGAGGCCGAGGAGCTCCTTGCCTCCGCCGCCGGGCGTCCGCGCGGCTGGTTCCACGCGCGGCGGCGCGAGGAGGCGGAGATCACCACCGCCGCGCGGTTCCTCGACCTCCTCGCGCGGCGGGCGGCGGGCGAGCCGCTCCAGTACCTCCTCGGCGAGTGGGAGTTCCTCGGCCGGACGTTCCGCGTCGACCCGCGCGCCCTCATCCCCCGCGGCGAGACCGAGGCGATCGTCGAGCTCGCGCGCGCCGCGGCCCCGTCGGCCCGGACGATCCTCGACGCCGGGACCGGCAGCGGCATCCTCGCCGTCTCGCTCGCGCTCGAGCGGCCGGAGGCGCGCGTCGTCGCCGTCGACCGCTCCGAGGCGGCCCTCGCCCTGGCGCGCGCGAACGCGGCGCTCCACGGCGTCTCCGGGCGCGTCGCCTTCCTCGCGTCCGACTGGCTCTCGGCCCTCGCACCGCGCCCCCACTTCGACCTCGCCGTCGCGAACCCGCCCTACGTCCCGCGCGTCGACGCTCCGCACGTCGAGAAGACCGTCTCCGACCACGAGCCGCACCTCGCGCTCTTCGGCGGCGACGACGGCCTCGACGCCGTCCGCGTCCTCCTCGGCGAGCTCCCGCAGCGCCTCCTCCCGGGCGCGCCGTTCCTCTTCGAGATCGGCTACGGGCAGGCCCGCGAGGTGAGCGACCTCGTCGAGGCGAGCCCCTCCTTCGCGCTCGAGGACGTCCGCCTCGACGCGGCCGGCATCCCGCGCACCGTCGTCGCCCGCTGCCGCTGAGGGAGCCGCGGCCGGCCTCCGGGGAACCGCCGGACGCGTACTAAACTCCCGCCGCTTTGGACGCCTTCCTCGTCTCCGGCCCCTGCCGTCTCTCGGGCACGCTCGCCGTCTCCGGCGCGAAGAACGCGGCCCTCCCCGCCGTCGCCGCCGCGCTTCTCGCCGAGCGCCCCGTCGCCCTCGACCGGCTCCCCCCGGTCGCCGACATCCGGACGATGAAGAAGCTCCTCGCCGGGATGGGCGTCGCGATCTCCGGCGAGGCCCCCGGCACCGTCACGCTCGACGCTTCGCGCATCGTCTCCACCGAGGCGCCCTACGACCTCGTCCGGACGATGCGCGCCTCGATCCTCGTCCTCGGACCGCTCCTCGCCCGCTTCGGCGAGGCCCGCGTCTCCCTCCCCGGAGGCTGCGCCATCGGCGTCCGTCCGGTGGACCTCCACATCGCCGCGTTCGAGGCGATGGGGGCCCGCATCGCGGTCGAGAAGGGCTACATCCACGCCCACGTCTCGCGCCTCGGTCCGGGGCGCGGACGGCTCGTCGGCACGACCGTCCGCTTCCCCCAGGTCACCGTCACCGGGACCGAGAACGTCCTCCTCGCCGCGACGCTCGCGCGCGGCACCACGACGATCGAGAACGCCGCCCGCGAGCCGGAGGTCGCCGACCTCGCGGCGCTCCTCGCCTCGATGGGGGCGCGCATCTCGGGCGCGGGCACGGAGGCGATCGTCGTCGAAGGCGTCGAGACGCTCGGCGGGACGGCGGCGCCGCACGCCGTCCTCGCGGACCGGATCGAGGCGGGGACGTACGCCGCCGCTGCCGCGATCACCGGAGGCGACGTCACGCTCGCCGGGGCGCACGAGGAGGATCTCCCCGCCTTCGTCGCGGCCCTCCGCGCGGCCGGCGCCGAGGTCGAGCCGACGGACGCAGGCCTCCGTGTCCGGCGAAGAGGCGCCCTGCGGGCCGTGGACGTCGAGACCGCGCCCCACCCCGGCTACCCGACCGACCTGCAGGCGCAGTGGATGGCGCTGATGACGCAGGCCGAGGGGGCCTCGCGCATCGTCGAGACGATCTTCGAGAACCGCTTCCTCCACGCCGCCGAGCTCGTGCGGCTCGGCGCGAACGTCCGCGTCGACGGGCGCACGGCCCTCGTCACCGGCCCGGCCCGCCTCGAGGGGGCCGCCGTCACCGCCTCCGACCTCCGCGCCTCCGCGGCGCTCGTCCTCGCCGCGCTCGTCGCCGAGGGCGAGACGCTCGTGCGCCGCATCTATCACCTCGACCGGGGCTACGCCGCGATGGAGGAGAAGCTCTCCTCCCTCGGCGCCCGGGTCGCGCGCGTCTCGGGGTGACCGGAGTGCGGGGCTCCGACCGGATCGCGGTCCTCGCCGCCGCGCTCCTCTTCTCCGGGGCTGCGCCCGTCCGCGCCTCCGGCCCGGGAAACGATCCGGCCGCCTCCGCCGCGCGCCCGACCGCACGGGCGGCGCTCCCTCAGGAGGCGCTCCGCCTCCTCGAGCGCGAGGCGGCCGAGGCGGCGCGCGCCGAGGACTGGGTCGACGTCCTGATCCATCTCAACGAGATCCACCGGCGCGCTCCGGTCCGCTACGCCGACGGTCGCTTCGAGTTCCTGACCGCGCGGGCCCTCGCCGGCCTCGGGCGGATCGACGAGGCCCTCGTCCGTTTCGAGCGCTTCACCGCGCCGGGGGAGCTCTTCGACGTCCCGGCACGTCTCGCAGCCGCCCGCCTCCGCTTCGGGAAGGGGGACGGCACCGAAGCGCTCGACCTGCTCCTCCCGCTCCTCCAGCGGAAAGAGGGCGCCATCTCACGCCGGGCTCTCCGAACCGCCCTCGACGCCCTCGAGACGCGGTTCGACGCGACCGCCCTCGCCCGGCTCGTCGCGGCCCGCCCCCAGACTCCCCCTCGCGAGCGGCGCCGGCTCCAGGCGCTCCGGGCCGAGGCGCTCGAGCGCGAGGGAGCGACCGGCGAGGCGTCGAAGCTGCGGCTCTCCCTCCTCGCCGAAGGACGCCGCGACGACGCGGCCGCGGCCCTTCTCGCGCGCGAGCTCGCGGGGCGGACCCCGTCCGACCTGCCCGGCGCGACGCTGCACCTCCTCGTCGACACGGCCCGCTCGCAGCGCGACCTCGAGCTGGCCGAGCGGCTCGCCGCCGAGCGCGAGCGACGTGCCCTCTCCGGCTCCGACGCCGCAGAGAAGGCCGTCGCCCGCTTCGACCTCGCACGTCTCCGCGGCTCGCGGGGAAAGTTCGCGGAGGCGGCGAGCGGCTTCGCGTCGCTCCTCGACTCGATGCCGGGGGCGTTTCGGCCTCCGGCCCGGAAGGGGGACGACACCTTCGGGACCGCGGCGTTCGCCGGGCGCGTCCGCTTCAACCTCGGCGCGATGAAGGAGAAGCTCGGCGACCTGGACGGGGCCGTCGAGGAGTTCCGGCACGTCGAGGCCGGAGGCGCCGGCCCGGTCGGCCTCTCCGTCCTCCAGCGGGCCCGTCTCGAGATCCGGCGCGGAAACCTCGGCCGGGCCGAAGAGCTCCTGCTCCGCCCCTCGATCGCCCGCGAGCCGGGCCGGGTCGAGGCGCTCCTCCTCCTCGTCGAGCGGCGCGCCCAGTCGGGCGACGGCGCCGGGGCCGCACGCGCTCTCGCGCCCGTCGCCGTCCTCGCGAAGTCGCGTCGCCTGCCGGAGCCGTGGCTCTCGGAGCTCCCGTTCTGGACCGGCCTCGTCGCCCGCGCTCGAGGCGACACCGCCACCGCCCTGTCGCAGTGGGCCGCCCTCCTCGCCGCCGATCCCGGCTCCTTCGCCGCGGAGCGGGCTCTCTCCCGGATCGCCGAGCTTCCTGCCGCGGCCCGCGAGAGGTTCGTCGCGTCGGCACGTGCCGACGGCCGGCGGCTCCTCCGGGCCGGGAACGCCGCCGCGGCGAAGGCACGTTTCCTCCCGGCCGCCGTTCTCGGCGATGCGGAGGCGAAGGAGGGGCTTCGCGAGGCCTACCGCGCGCTCCCGCGCTACGCCGACGTCCTCCTCGCGCCGGAGCTCCCCGACGAGTCCCTCCCCGACCTCTGCGGCGACGCCGCGGCCTGCCGCCTCCTCCAGCTGGGCCTCGCCGAGGACGCCGAGCCGATCGTCCGGGAAGCGCGCCGCCTCGACACGCTTCTCGGGAGCCTCGTCGCGGCCCGCCTCGCCGAGGACGCCGGCGCCGGCCCGGCCGCCCTCGAGGCGGCCGAGGCGGTCTCGCGGAAGGTCCCGCGGGACTTCCTCCTCGAGCTCGCCCCGAGGACGATCCGCCGGGGCCTCGCGCCGCGCCCGTTCGACCGGCTCGTCGCGCAGGCGGCCGCCGATCTCGGCGTGCCGCGCGACCTCCTCTACGCCGTCATGCGGCAGGAGAGCCGGTTCGACCGCGAGGCCGCCTCGCCGGCCGCCGCGCGGGGCCTGATGCAGCTCACGCTTCCCGCCGCGGGCGAGGCCGCGCGCGAGCTGAACGAGGCACCCCCGGCGTATTCCGAGCTCTACGACCCCGCTCGCTCGATCCGTCTCGGCGCGCAGACTCTCCGCTCGCTCCTCGACCGCTTCGACGGGGACGCCGCGCGCGCCGCCTCGGGCTACAACGCCGGCGCGGGGCAGACCCTCCTCTGGAGCGGCGGGAGCGACCGGCCGGCAGAGGCGCTCCTGGCCGCGATCAGCTACGCCGAGACCCGGACTTACGTGAGGCGCGTCCTCGCGAACCGGCGCGCTTACCGGCTCGCGCTCCCCGAGGCCGAGGCGATCGGCGGCCGACGGTAAACGAGGATCCGCGTCTTTTCGCGGAGCCCCGCCGTCCACTTCCCGACCTCCTCGTTCAGGAGACGCTCGCGGAGAAGCTCACGCAGCTGGTCCTGCACCTCGCCGAAGGGCGGGAGCGTCGTCAGACCCCGGCCCTCGGCCTCGGCCCGGAACGGACCGTCGTAGAACTCGCGCATCGCCGGTTCGGTCACCCTCACCGTCGGCAGGAGCCGCTCGCGCGCGTAGCTCTCGAGCGCCATTCCCCGGCGGATCCAGCCCTTCACCTCGTCGCGGCTCGTGCGGGACCGCTCGAGCGCCCGATCGAACGGCTCCGCCGTCCCGGCCTCGTATCGCGCCGCGATCTCGTCGAGCCTCGCGTCGACCTCGGCCGGGTCGGGCTCGAGTCCCGTCAGGAGACGCAGCTCCTTCTCCCGCAGCAGCTCGACGACCCGCAGGTCGAGGAGCCGGTCGCGGTAGGCGAGCTCGGCCTCTCCCTCTCGCCGGGGCAGGAATCCGATCGCCGCGAGACGCGAGACCTCGCCCTCGAGGACGATCTCGTCTCCGACGACCGCCGCGATCCGGTCGAGCGTCACCGCGGGGCCCGTCGCCCCCGCCACCGCCAGCACCACCCCCGCGATCATCCCGTTCACCCCCCCATGCTACCGAAACCATGGGGTCAGGTCCGTTTTCCGTTGAACGCGCGGGGGCGGGTCTCCCTTCGCGGGAGACCACGGCTCGTTCGTCGTACGGCCTTCGGGTCCGCGCGCCGGCCGGAGGCCTCGCGGTCGTGGCCGGACACGCTGGTAGCATCACGGCGTGACGTCCCCTCCCGGCTCCCCGGGACGGCTCCTCGTCGTCGCGACTCCGATCGGCAACCTCGAGGACCTCTCGCCCCGCGCCCTGACCGCCCTCCGCGACGCGACTCTCGTCCTCTGCGAGGACACGCGGCGGACCGGGAACCTCTTCGCGCGGCACGGCCTGACGACGCCTCGCGTCTCCTGCCACGAGCACAACGAGTTCCGCCGGATCCCCGAGGTGCTCGAGCGCCTCGCCGCGGGCGAGACGATCGCCCTCGTTTCCGACGCGGGGACTCCCGGCGTCTCCGACCCGGGGCGCCTCCTCGCGGCGGCGGCCGCCGACGCCGGCCATCGGGTCGAGCCGGTCGCCGGCCCGTCCGCCGTCGCCGCGCTCCTCTCGATATCGGGGTTTCCGGCCGTCCCCTACTCCTTCCTCGGGTTCCCTCCCTCGCGCCGCGGCGAGCGCGCCCGCTGGTACGCCCGCTTCGCGGCGCGCGACGAGACGCGCGTCCTCTTCGAATCTCCCTTCCGCGTCGTCGAGTCGCTCCGCGAGATGGCCGCCGCCTGGGGCGACCCCAAGGTCTGCCTCGGACGCGAGCTGACGAAGCTCCACGAGGAGGTCCTCCGCGGCTACGCCTCCGCGGTCGCCGAGCTCCTCGCGCACCGCCCCGGCGTGAAGGGTGAGATCGCGATCGCCGCAGCTCCCGCCGGCGCGGCTCCGGCATCCGCCACGTCGGACCCGAAGGACGTCGTCGATCCGGAAGAGTCCGAGGACTCCGCCGATGGCCCGGACCTGGACGATCCGGACGACCCCAGCGATCCCGAGTCTCCCACCCGAGAATGAGCAACGCCGTCGTCCGCGTCCGCGACCTCGTCAAGACGTTCGAGGTGACGAGGAAGGCCCCCGGGCTCGCGGGCGCGTTGAAGGGGCTCTTCCGCTCGGAGACGTCGACGCTCCGCGCCGTCGACCGCGTCTCCTTCGAACTCGACCGGGGCGAGATGGTCGGCTACATCGGCCCGAACGGCGCCGGGAAGTCGACGACGATCAAGATGCTCACCGGCATCCTGACGCCGACGTCCGGCGAGGTGAGCTGCCTCGGATTCGTGCCGTGGCGGGACCGGCGGGCCTACGCCCGGTCGATCGGCGTCGTCTTCGGCCAGCGTACCCAGCTCTGGTGGGACATCGCCGTCGTCGAGAGCTTCCAGCTCCTCCGCGAAATCTACGGCGTCTCCGGCGCCGACTACGAGCGGCGCATGAAGGTCTTCGACGAGCTCCTCGAGATCGGCCGGCTGCTCTCCCAGCCCGTGAGGAAGCTCTCGCTCGGCGAGAGGATGCGCTGCGACCTCGCCGCCTCGCTCCTCCACGAGCCGCCGCTCCTCTTCCTGGACGAGCCGACGATCGGGCTCGACGTCGTCGCGAAGGCGAATGTCCGCGCGTTCCTCAAGGAGGCGAACCGGCGCCTCTCGACGACCGTGATACTCACGACGCACGACCTCGACGACATCGAGGAGCTCTGCGAGCGCGTCGTCCTCATCGACCACGGCCAGGTCCTCTGGGACGGGCCCCTCCGCGGGCTGCGCGACCGGCACCTCCCCGAGGCGCGTATCCGCTTCGACCTC
The DNA here is from genome assembly GCA_964453825.1 of uncultured Holophagales bacterium. GTDB lineage: Bacteria > Acidobacteriota > Thermoanaerobaculia > UBA5066 > UBA5066 > UBA5066. The sequence continues at coordinate 10,715 of CAYVPO010000039.1, read as the reverse complement.
CCCGGCCCTCCCGAGGGAGACCCGGCGGAGCTCGCCGTCGGGCCGTGGCGCGCCGTTCGCCTCTCCCCCGGCCGCTATCTCGTCGCCGTCGACAAGCGGGAGGCTTCGGCCCCCGACGTGATCCGCGAGATCGTCCGGAGCCTGCCCGTCCTCGACCTCGCCGTCAGCGAGCCCGACGTCGAGGAGGTCGTCGCGCGCATCTACCGGGAGAACGCGGCGCTCCGGCGGCCCGACGCCCCCCAGGCCGCGGAAGGGGCCGCCCCGGGCCTCGTCTCCCACCGCGGCGTCCGGCGCGGCTGAGCGCGCCCTCGCCGATGCTCGCGTCCGCACTCTCCTCCGCGCGTCCCTACCTCGCCTTCGCGCGCACCTCGTTCCTGAACATCCTCGCGTATCGCGCGCGCTATTTCGTCGGCATCCTGACCTACTTCTTCAACGCGACCGTCTGGTACTACATCTGGCGCGCGCTCTTCCACGAGAAGGGGGACGGCGCGACGCTCGGCGGCTTCACGTTCCCGCAGATGCTCACCTACGTCGCGACCGGGTGGGCCCTCCGGAGCTTCTACTTCAACGAAGTCGACCGCGACATCGCGAGCCAGGTCCGCGAGGGACGCCTCGCGATGACGCTCGTCAAGCCAGTCGACGTCCAGGCGATGACGCTCTGGCAGGCGCTCGGCGAGAGCGCTTTCCGGCTCGTCCTCTTCACCGTCCCGATCGGCCTCCTGCTCGTCCTCGTCTACCCCGTCCTGCCGCCCGCCTCGCCCGCGGCGCTCGGCCTCTATCTCCTGTCCGGCCTCCTCTCAGCGCTCCTCGTCGGCGCGATCAACTTCTGCGTCGGGCTCGTCGCCATCCGGACGACGTCGATCCTCGGCGTTCTCCGCGCGAAGTACCTCGTCCTCGAGCTCCTTTCCGGCCTCCTCGTCCCGATCGCCTTCTTCCCCGAGCCGGCGAGGGAGGTCCTCGTCTGGCTTCCGTTCCTCCACATGAACGACACGCCCGGGCGCATCTGGCTCGGCCTCGCCACGGGAGCCGACGCCGCACGGTCGCTCGGCCTGCAGGCCGCCTGGGTCGTCGTCCTCCTCGTCCTCGGCCGCCTGCTCTGGAAGGCGACGGCGCGGCGGATCGAGGTCCAGGGAGGGTGACGATGGCTCGCGTTCGGTTCCACGCGCGCCTCCTCGCGCTCTACTTCGCGCAGTACGCGAAGGCGCGCCTCGCCTACCGGGCCGACTTCGCCGCGGCCGTCCTGGCCTCGTTCCTCGGGACGGCCGCGTCGTTCTCCGTCGTCCTCCTCCTCTTCTCGCGCTTTCCCCACCTCGCCGGCTGGAGCTTCCCGGAGATCGTCTTCCTCTACGGCTTCTCGCTCCTCCCGTACGGGCTCTTCAGCGTCGTCTCCTCGAACCTCTGGGAGTTCGCCGACCGCTATCTCGTGGAAGGGCGATTCGATCGCATCCTCCTGCGTCCCGTCTCGCCGCTCTTCCAGATCCTCTTCGAGAGCTTCCGCCTCGAATCGCTCCAGGAGGTCGCCACCGGCACGGTCGCGATCGCGTGGGCGGTCTCGCGCCTCCCAGACGTCTCACCGCTCGGCCTCGTGCTCCTGCCGCTCTGGGCCGTCCTCGGAGCCGTCATCTACGTGTCGGTCTTCGGCCTCCTCACGGCCGCGAGCTTCTGGGTGGAGGACCGCGTCGGCCTCGCCCCCCCTGTCTTCAACCTCATGTCGTTCGGGCGCTATCCGATCACGATCTACGACCTGAAGGTGAAGGTCCTCCTCTCGACCGTCGTTCCCTTCGCGTTCGCGTCGTTCTACCCGACGACCCTCGCGCTCGGGCGGAGCGAGTTCCTTCCGTATTTCTGGGCCGTCCCCGCCGTCGCTCTCCTCCTCGCCCTGCTCAACGTCGCGCTCTGGCGGAAGGGGATCGCGAAGTACGGCTCCACCGGCAGCTGAACTGCCGCTGGCTCCTCCTCGCACCCCCGCCCACCACCCTTCGCGGTACGCGCGGGCTCTATGAGGAAGCGCAGAGGCGGGGTCAGAGAGGCGGGGTCAGGTCCGTTTTCCGTGCTAGAGAGGCGGGGTCAGGTCCGTTTTTCGTGTTGAGGGGAGCGAGTGAAGCGAGGTCAGGTCCGGTTGAAGCGTTGAAGCGGGGTCAGGTCCGCATTCCGTTGCGCGGGCGGGACGTCATGCTCGCGTCCGCCTCGAGGCGAACGGACGTCGTCGCGGCTCACCGCAGGTCATGCTCGCGCGAGCGCCGACGCCTTCAACGCGGCCTTCAGCTCCTCCAGTTCCTGCCTCGAGCGCGGGTTGTCGTCGAGCGCAGCACGAACCGCCGCAACTGCGGCTCTCGCCCCGTCCGCCGTCAGTCCGATCGCACCCCCGACCTCCGCCCAGGTCGCGAGCGCCTCGTCCCTGAGAAGGAGACCGACGAGGTCCCGACGACGGCGGTCTCCCGGTCGCAGGACCCGCGAAGCAATCAGGTGCTTCCTGAAGTCGTCCGGATCGGCCGCGAGACCACGGACCTGTTTCGCGGGAATCCCGCTCCTCTCGCCCTGGCCACGAGCCTGGCCGAGCCGGTCGGCGCAGAATTCCTCGCCTCCGAGATAGACCTGATGCCGAACGCGCGACCACGGTTCGTAGTCGTTCGGACGGTCGACGAAATCCGAGAAGGCTCGAGAGGCCGCCTGCCTCCGGCTCCCGAACGCCTCCGGTATCCACCGCGTCTCGAGAAACGGCGGCGCGGCCTCCAGCCCGGCGAGCGCCCGATAGCTGCCCCATCGCCACTCCGCCGCGGCCCTCGCGAGACCCGCCCGGACGGGATTCAGCGCGATGTAACGCGCCAGCTCGAGCATGTGCGACTCCCGCTCCACATGCAGCGAGAAGAACCGCCCCTGGAAAAGGTGCCCGCACCGGGACCACCGCCGGTTGAAGCGCTGCGTGTAGACGCCTCCGAGCTGTCGCATCCCGCGGGAGAGCGTCGCGACCGGCGTCTCGACGAGGAGGTGGTAATGGTTCGGCATGAGGACGAAGGCGTGGAGCCGCCAGCGGTATCGCGCCACCGTCCTCCCGAGGACATCCACGAACGCTGCACAGTCCTCGGAATCCCTGAAGATCGGCTTCCGCTCGTTCCCCCTCGCGGTCACGTGCCAGAGGGCGCCCGGGTAGTCGAGCCGCAGAGGACGGGCCATGGATCATTGTCCTACGAATAGCGGACCTGACCCCGCCCGGACGTGGCCCCGGAAAACGGACCTGACCCCGTCTGGCCGTGCGCGATCTGACCATTCCAACGGAAAACGGACCTGACCCCGATCTGATTCCAACGGAAAACGGACCTGACCCCGATCTGTGCGATCTGCGACCATTTGCGATGACCCCGTCTGGCCGGGCTCCGCACGGCCCGAATGGACGAAGGGCGCCGTCGGCCCGGGCCGATGGCGCCCCGCTGAATGCGAAAGGAACCGGAAGGAGTACGGCCTCAGGCCTGGCGCTTGCCGTACTCCTTGTCGAGGTAGAGGACGGAGCCGGGCCGGTCCGAGACCATCCGGATCTTGTCGACGATCTCGGTGACGCGGGCCTCTTCCTCGACCTGCTCCGTGACGAACCACTGCAGGAAGACCTGCGTGGCGGTGTCGCCCTCGGCCGCGGCGAGGTGGTAGAGCTTGTGGATCCGGGCGGTGACGTCCTTCTCGTGCGCGAGGGTCTTCTCGAACGTCTCGAGCGGCGACCCGAACGTGCTCGCCGGCGCCTTCGCGTCCTTCCAGCCGATCGTCGCGCCGCGCGAGAGCATGTAGTCGACGAACTTCAGCGCGTGCGCCATCTCCTCCTGGAACTGGACGCGCATCCACCGCGCGAAGCCCTTGAAGGATTTCGACTCGAAGTCGGCCGACATGGCGAGGTAGAGGTAGGCGGCGCCGACCTCAGCAGAGACGTGCTCGTCGAGAGCGACCTTCAGCTTCTCGGGGATCATGGTCAACCTCCGGCCGCGCGCCTTCGGGCGCGGGCGCGCGAGGATGTTAGCCGACGCCCGGCCGGACGCAGCCGTCCCGCCGGGCGGCCCCCTCAGTCCGCGGAGCGATCCTCCAGGGCGAGGTTCGGATCGCTGCCGAGGAGCTCGACCAGGACCGGCCACGCCACGTCCGGCTGCTCGACGAAGGCATGGAGGAAGAGCGCCGCGTCCCGCGCGCCGTGCGTCCCGGCGAGGTCCGCCACGGCCTTCGTGAGACGCTCCCGCGCGGGCTCCGCCACCGGCTCGTCGGCCGTCAGGTTCGGGCCGTCGTGCGGCAGTTCGAGCGAGGAGAGGAAGCCCTCGATCATCTCGCTCCGCGCCCGGACGAGCCCGGCCGAGAGGACGAAGAGCGCGAGGTCTTCCGCACGCTTGTCGCGGAGCGTCTTCCTCACGAGGGCCCGCCGGACCTCGTCCGTCATCCGCTCGAATCGCTTGAGCGGCACGCGCTGGAGCGTCAGGACGCTCCCGGCGACCTTGTCGGGGATCTCGTCGTCCTCGCAGGCGGAAAAGACGAGGGAGTCGGCTTCGGCGGTCGAGAGGCGGCGGAAGATCTCGTACGGCTTCATCGTTGCAGGGGCGGAGGATACCCGGTCGCGCCGCCCGAGTCGAAATGCGCGAGAATGGGCGGCTTGCTCGTACTCCACGGCAACCCGCTGCCCCCGACGGGGCCACTCCCCGGGGCGGGCTTCTTCCTCTGGGGAGAAGGGCCCTTCGTCGGCGCGCGGCAGCGTCCGGAGCATCCCCGTCACGTCGACCCGTCCCACCTCGCGACCGCGCTCCGGTCGGCCGGGCTCGCGGTCGCCGCCAGCGCCTCCCGACCGCTCCGCCTCGTCCTCACGGTCCCGACGCTTCGCTCGCGCCCCGTCCCCACGCGCTCCTCTCTGCGCGAGGACGGCGATTACGCGGCCGGCGAGACGGTCCTGAAGCCTCTGGAGGTCGAGGGGCTGCACGTCCCGGCCGAACGCGCGTTCGAGGCGCTGCTCGCCCTCGCCGAGGAGCCCGACCGCGCCGGGCTCGTCCTCGGCGACGACACCGAGTACTGGTCGGCCGTCGCCGGCTGGGCCCTCGACCTCCTCCACCGGCGGCGCTTCGTCCCGGCCGTCGAGGACGGACACGCGCGCTGGCGCCCCGTCCTGACCGACCCGCACGAGAAGGAGCGCGCCGAGCTCTTCGCCCAGGCGATGCCCGCCGCCAGCCGGGCGATCGCGTGGCCCGGCTCGGTCTCGGAAGGGCTCTACCCCGCCGCCGGGTTCCTCCTGCGGGGTGTCGTCGACGATCTGACCGACGCCGCGGCGAGGGCGCTCCTCGCCGAGACGCTGCCGGAGTCGCGCCGCCGCGGCGTCCCCGGGCCGGAAGGGCTCGCCCTGTCACGGCTCGCCGTCCGGCGCGACGGGCGGGAGGACGAGACCGCAGCCGAGGCCGTTCCGGCCGACGTCGCGGAGCGTTTCGGCGCCTGGAGCGTCCCCCTCCTCGAGGCTCTGCCCGAGGGCGAGCTGCGCCTCGGCGTTCGCCTCCTCCCTCCCGAGCCGGAGGCCGAGGGCGCCCCCTCGTGGCGCCTCGGCTATCACCTCGAGGCGGCCGACGACCCGAGCCTGAAGCTCTACGCCGAGGAGATCTGGAACGAGACGGCCTCGAGCCTGCGGCGCCTCGGCCGGCGGTTCCTGAACCCGCAGGAGACGCTCCTCGCACGCCTCGGCGGCGTCGCGAAGCTCTGCGACCCGATCCGGCGCAGCCTCGAGGAGCGCCACCCCGTCGGAGCGCCCCTTTCGCTCGAGGAGGCCTGGCGCTTCCTCGCCTCCGACGCGCCGCTCCTTTCCGAGGCGGGCGTCCAGCTCCTCCTCCCGGCCGAGGGCCGGACGACGAAGCCGTCGCTTCGCCTCAACGCCGCGGAGAGCCGCTGGAAGAGCGGCGTCGCCGTCACGCGGTTCGGGCTCGGCACGCTCGTCGACTTCGACTGGAAGGTCGCCGTCGGCGACCTCCTCCTTTCGCCCGAGGAGTTCGAGCAGCTCGCGAGCCGCAAGGTGCCGCTCGTCGAGGTGCGCGGCGAATGGGTCCTCCTCGACCCGCAGAGCGTCCAGCGGACGCTCGCGCTCTTCGACAAGAAGCCGTCCGGGCGGGCCTCGCTCGCGGATTTCCTTCGGATGGCGAGCGGCCTCGACGAGAACGACGAAGGCGCCCCGGGCGTCGACGTCCTGACGGCCGACGGCTGGCTGGCCGATTTCCTGAAGGCCGATGCCGACAAGGACGCGCCCTTCGTCACCCCGAAGGAGCTCGCCGGGCGGCTCCGTCCCTACCAGGAGAAGGGGGTGACCTGGCTCCGGTTCCTCCTTTCCCGCGGCCTCGGCAGCTGCCTCGCGGACGACATGGGGCTCGGCAAGACGATCCAGCTCCTGGCGACGCTCCTCACAGCCCGCGAGGCGGGCGAGGCGATCCGCCCGTCTCTCCTCGTCTGCCCCACCTCCGTCGTCGAGAACTGGGTCCAGGAGGCGCATCGCTTCGCCCCGACTCTCACCGTCGCCGTCCACCACGGCCCCGAGCGCGCCGCGGGCGACGCCTTCTACGACCTCGTGAAGAAGACCGACCTGCTCGTCACGACCTACTCCCTCGCCCACCGCGACCGCGCTCTCCTCACGGAGGTCACCTGGGAGTACCTCGCGCTCGACGAGGCGCAGAACATCAAGAACCCCGGTACCGCACAGTCGCGCGCCGTCCGAGCGCTCCGCTCCACGCGGCGAGCCGCCCTCACCGGGACGCCGCTCGAGAACCGGCTCTCCGAGCTGAAGGCGATCCTCGACTTCCTGAACCCCGGCCTTCTCGGCTCCGACGAGTCGTTCCGGCGCACCTTCTCCGTCCCGATCGAGCGCCATCACGACCCCGTCGCCCGCGAGCGCCTGCGGCGGCTCACGTCGCCGTTCCTCCTCCGCAGGACGAAGACCGACCCCGCGATCGCCCCCGACCTCCCCGACAAGATCGAGACGAAGGAGTGGGTCGGCCTCTCGCGCGAGCAGGCGACGCTCTACCGCGCCACGACGAAAGCGCTCCTCGAGGGGATCGGCAAGGCGCAGGGACAGAGCCGGCGGGCGAAGGTCCTGCTGCTGCTCCTCCGCCTCAAGCAGATCTGCAACCACCCGGCGCTCTTCCTCGGCGACGGCAGCCGCCTCGACGGCCGCTCGTCCAAGCTGACGCGCCTCCTCGCGATGCTCGAGGAGACGGACGCCGAGAACCGTCCCGCGCTCCTCTTCACGCAGTTCAGCGAGATGGGGCACCTCCTCGTCCGCGCGCTGCGCGACAAGTTCGACAAGGAGATCCTGTTCCTCCACGGCGGCGTCCCGCGGCTCGCGCGCGCCGAGATGGTCCGCCGCTTCCAGGAGGACGACGACCCGCCCCTCTTCTTCGTCCTCTCGCTCAAGGCGGGAGGCGCGGGCCTCAACCTCACGCGCGCCTCGCACGTCTTCCACGTCGACCGCTGGTGGAACCCGGCGGTCGAGGACCAGGCGACCGACCGCGCCTTCCGGATCGGCCAGACACGGCACGTGCAGGTCCACAAGTTCGTCTGCCGCGGGACGCTCGAGGAGCGGATCGACCGCATGATCGACGAGAAGAAGGAGCTCGCCCGCTCCATCATCGGAGCCGGCGAGAGCTGGATCACGGAGCTCTCGAACGAGGAGCTCGCCGAGCTCGTGGCGCTCTCCCGAGACGCCGTCGACGCCGGAGAGGGGAGCTGACGTGACGGCGAAGAAGCGCCTCGTCGACGTGCCGGCCGCCCCGCCCGCGCCCGAGGGGTGGGGCGGGCGCTGGCTCGCCGCCGCCTCCGGCGCGGGAAAGGCGCGGCTCGAGAAGGGCCGGGCGCTCGTCGCCGAAGGCGCCCTCACCGCTCTCTCCGTCAAGCCCGGCCTCGTCGAAGCGGAGGTCCGCGACCGCGGTCGGTCGGTCCTCAACGTTCGCCTGCGCCTCCGGACCCTGAACGAGAAGGTCTTCGACGGCGCGCTGAAGGCGTTCGCAGAGAAAGCGCGTACCGTCGCCGAGCTCCTTTCGGGCGGCCTCCCGGAAGAGTCCGACGACGTTTTCGCGGCCGCGGGAGGCGCGCTCCTTCCCGTCTCGGCCAACGAGGTCGCCGTCACCTGCGCGTGCCCCGACGGCGCCGCCTGCCGCCACGCCGCGGCCGTTCACGTCGCCCTCGCCGAGCGCTTCGATCGCGACCCGTTCCTCCTCCTCCTCCTCCGTGGAAAGGGACGCGACGAGGTCCTCGCGCGCCTGCGCGAGGCGCGCACCCGGCGCGCGGCCCCGGCCGCGCTCCCCGCCCCGGCGCGGCGCACGGCCGCGTCCGCGGCCGCGCCGCTCGAGCCCCTGCCCGAGGTGCGGCTCGACGCCTTCTACCGGCCGCTCGTCCCGCTCGCGACGCTCAAAGCCCGCATCGTCTCGCCCGAGCACCCGGACGCGCTCCTCACGCGCCTCGGTCCGCCGCCGCTCGAGGACGGGGAGGCGGCCCGCCTCCTCGTCGAGATGCTCCGCGCCGTCGGGCGCGGCGCCGCCGACCGCCTCTCCGAATCGGAGTGGCGCCGCGTCAGCCCGCGCGGGGCGAAGGCTTCGGGGGAATAGGGCCGGAGCGGTTCCGGAGGGGCGCGAGCGCGATCAGGATCGCCGCCGCGAGGCAGAGCCCCCCGCTCACTGCCCACGACGGCACTCCCGACGCCGCGAGCGCCGCGCCCTCGGGCAGGAGGACGATCGCGGCGGCCGCCGCCGCGAAGGCCCGCGGGTCGTCCTTCAGCAGGAGCGCGGCCCCGAGAGCGAGCGCCGCCGCCGGCAGCGCCCCGATGACGAGGGGGACGACGACCTCCGCGGCGTCCCACGCCTCGAACGGCGCCCAGCACCCCGTGACCGCGAGGCCGAGGAGGAGCCACCCGGCGCGCGAGGGTCGGAGCTCCCTCGCAAGGAGAGCCGCGATCGCGGCGCCGCCTGCCACGAGGAGCGCGAGCTCCGTCGCCGAGGCAAGCGACGCCGCCGCCGGCAGCCAGCCGTCGACGCCGGGCGGAAGGTCGAAGCCCCCGAGGCCCGCCGAGGCCGGGAAGAGGCCGCGGAGGCCGTCCGCGAGGCGACGTGCGGAGAGGACGAGGACCGCCGTCACCCCTCCCGCGAGGAGCGCCCTGCGGCGCGCGCCCGGGAACGGACGGCGAACGAAGCCGAGCGCGTGGGGCGCCGCCGCCGTCACGAGACCGCAGACCACGAGCGCCAGCGCGTACGAGACGAGGAGGCCCGAAAGGACACCGAGCGTCGCCGACACCGCCCAGGCGGCAAGCGGCGTTTCGGGCGGCCAGCTCTGGAGCAGCGTCGGCAACCGGGCGGCTCTCTCGAGGAGCGCCGGGAGCGTCAGGAACGCCGCCCACCGGGCCGCTTCGCGCCAGCGGATTCGCCCCGCACGGTGAACGAGGAGGAGGACGACGAGACCGAGGCCGACGACCGTTCCGAACCCGACGACCTTCGCGCCGAGCGCCGCCCAGGTCGCTCCCGTGCTCCGGCGTCGCGCCCGGACCCATTCCTCCGGCAGCTTCAGCGCGGTCGCCACGAGGCTCGGCTTCCCACCGGCGACGTCGACCAGGATTCGGCGTCGCGCCTCTCCGGCCGACTCGCTCGTCGACTCGAAGACGATCCTGTGGTCCCTTCGACCCTTTCGCTCCTTCTCGACCGCCGAGACGACGGTCAGCTCATCGGCGTCGATCCCGCGCGCCCGCGCTGCTTCCCTCGCTCGTTCGAGCGCCTCGCCCGGTGGGAGGACCTCGCCCGCCTCCTCCTCCGGGAGGTCGCGCGCGAAGGAGACGACCCGCCCGTCGCGCGCGTCGACGACGACCCACCAGGCGTGGCGGTCCCGCTCGCGCACGAGACGCACCTGCCAGACCGGACCGGGCAGGATGCCTCCGGCCCATCGGCGGAGCGTCTCCGGGCCTCCCTTCTCGAGCAGCCAGCGCTCCGCGCTCCGCTCCCAGCGATACGGCAGGAGCCCGCGCCCCGTCTCGCCCGCCTCGTCGAGCGCGGGGAGCGCCGAGTCGATCCGCGCGGTCGCGAGGTAGCGCGCCGGGTCGTCGCCCTCCCCGGCGACGAACGCGCGCGCGGCGGCGATCGCCTCCGTCCGCGTCACGCCGGCGTCCGCGTCGAGCCTCCCCGACGGCAGGAGCACGGCCGCGCCGAGGAGGACGAGGGCCGAGGCGCCCGCAAGGGCCGCGACGACGGTCCGCGTCGGGAGCGGCCTCGGCGCCGCGACGGGTGGGGCCTCGTCGACCGCGCCGGAGGAGGGGAGCGGCGCCGCCGACCCGACCTCGCCGTTCGTCAGGCCGGCCTCCGGCGCGAAGCCCCCCCGGCGCCACGCAAGCGCTCCCGCCACGACGAGGGGCAGGAGGAGGACGCCGGCCGCAAGGAGGCCCGAGACGACGAAGTACGGGTTCGACGAGCGGACCAGGAGGAGCGACGTGTAGACCGCGTCGACGGTGAAGTGCCAGACGAGGAGAGGGAAGAGGTCCCGCCGGAGCATCACGACGCCGACGACGACGCCCGCCAGCCCGACCTCGACCCCGCGCACCCAGAACGGCTGGTTCGGATAGCCCGCGTGCGCGAACCCCCAGATCAGCGCCGGCGCTCCGACGGCCGCCCAGGTCGGCACGAACCGCTGAAGGAACGGGATCGAGAACATCCGCGACGAGAACTCCTCCGTCGTCGCCGGAACGAAGCCCA
>CAYVPO010000038.1:11419-23722 GCA_964453825.1 uncultured Holophagales bacterium | reverse complement strand
GGCTTCCTCCCGGCATGTCCATCGACCTCACCACAGGCGCCATTTCCGGGACGCCACAGCTGCCGACAGCGGGACCCGGCGGGCCTACGGCGCTCTCGGTCACCCTCACCGCCACCGACACGGCGGCGTCGAGCGTCAGCCGCACGGTCGGGCTTCTGCTCAATGACCCGAACGGCCCGCTCGTAGTCACGGCTCCGCCATCCGTCACCGTGTCTGCCGCGGCCGGGACGCCGGTCGGGCTGCCGTTCACAGTGACGCCGAACCTGACGGTGAACTGGGCCGTTTCCGGGCCGGGTGCCAGCCAAGTCGTGATCAATGGCTCCGGGGTGCTTTCGACGAGCGGGACCGCGGTGGCGGGGGGGCCCTACAACGTAACGGTTACGGCGACCGACACACCCTCGTGCGGCGGGGCGAGCCACACGGCCTCGGCGACATATACCTTCTCACTCAACTGACACCGATCGGCCCCACCGAACCTAAGTCTCCTCTCGGGCCGCCCTTCGGGGCGGCCCGAGCTTTTTCCGCCGCCCGCTTTGCCGTACACTGGCCCGGACCGATGGGCCTCTTCAGCAGGACGCTGTCTCGCATCGACGAGATCAAGAGGAGCATGACCCGGGAGACCGGGCCGAGGCAGTTCCTCGCCGTCGCCGACGAGCATCGCCGGCAGGGGCGACCGCGCGAGGCGATCGACATCCTCGAGGCAGGGCTCGCGCAGAGCCCCACGTCCGTGGCGGGCTTCGTCGCCCTCGGGCGGCTCCTCCAGCAGACGGGTGAGCTCGACAAGGCGATCGACTCGTTCCAGGCCGCGTTGAAGCTGGATCCGCAGAACCTCGTGGCGATCCGCCAGCTCGGAGAGGTGCACCTCGCCAGGGGTGAGAAGGTCGAAGCGATCAAGCGGCTGAAGCTCTTCCGTGGCCTGAGCCCGGGGGATCGGGAGGTCGCGGAGCTGATCCGGCAGCTCGACGCCGAGCTGGCGCCTCCGCCGTCGCCGCGCTCGGGGCTCCGGCTCCCGGTGCCGCCCGCACCGGCGGCCGCGCCTCTGGCGTTGCCGTCCGTCGCGATGGAGGCTCCGAAGCCGGCCCAGGCGCCTCAGCCGCCGAACGTGCGGGAGGCCGCTCCGTCGGTGGCCGCTTCCACGCCCGACGTCGCGGTCGCGCCAGTGGTCGAAACGCCCCCGGACGTGCCCGCATGGGGCACCAAACCCGATGCGGCGGTCGCAAACGTCGAGCCCGTGGCGCCGGTCCTGGCGGACCTGAAGGACACCCTTGCTCTTCCCGTTCCCGAGGAGCCTCCCGCGGTCCTCGCTGAGCTGCAGCCGGTCGGAGACCTCGATCCTCTGGCAATCGATGACGAGCCCGAGCTCCCCGTCGAGAGCGAGCCGGCAGAGGCTGCGCTGGCACTGCCGCTCGCTCCGCCTCCTCCGGCGGAACCGGCTGTCCCGCCATCACCGGCGGTTCCGACGCCTGCGCCACCGCTCCCGATCCCCGGTGCGACGGAAACGCTGGCCGGCCTCCTGCGCGCGCAGGGCCACCTCGGGCGCGCACGCGAAGCCTACCTCGAGCTGGCACGCACCGAGCCCGACGCGGCCAAGGCGCGGCGCTACGCCGACGCCGCCGCGGAGATCGCCGCGGCGCGCGACGCATCGGTCCGGGGAAGGCTCGAGGAGTGGGTCGAGCCGTTCGCCCGGGACTCGCGCCCGAGCGGCGGGGACCTCGTCGCGGCCGTCGAGGAGATCGTGGAGAGGCTCGCGCCCGCGGCGGCCCTCGTGACCGACCTCGAGGGCGTCCCCGTCGTGAGCGTCGGCCCCCGGTTCGAAGCCGAAGCGATGGAGAGCCTGTCGGCCGAGCTGACGGCGTTCTGGAAGAACGTCCGTCGCGCGCGTGCCGACGTCGGCGCGGGCGCGCTTCAGAGCCTCGTCCTCACCGGGAGCGCCGGGACGGCCGCCGTGCAGGCGATCACGCCCGAGTACGCGCTCCTCCTGAAGACCGGCCCCGGCGTCCCCGTGGGTCGAATCCGGTTCGAGGCGGCGCGCGCCGCCGAGCAGCTTCGTCCGGCCCTCGTCTGAGGGCCGGCTCGCTCCGCAGAAGATCGAACCGCTCGAAGAGAAGGAAATGAACGTCAAGGAAATCAGGGAACTCGCAGACCTGGTCGCACGCCGGGGCCTCGCCAGCCTCGAGGTCGAGGACGCCGGATTCCGCCTGCGCATCGAGGGGCCGCGCCCGGCCGTCCGCGAGGCGGCGCCGCTCCCCGCGTCGGCCTACCCGGCCGTCCCCGTGTCGTGGGAGGAGAAGGCGCCCCGGTCCGAGGCTCCGCCGCCGCCTTCCCCGGCGGCTGCGCCCGAGGCCGACTCGGGAGTCCACGTCGTCACCTCGCCGATCGTCGGGACGTTCTACCGCGCGCCGAACCCGGAAGCCGAGCCGTTCGTGAAGATCGGCGACACGGTGGAGAAGGGCGCGACTCTCTGCATCATCGAGGCGATGAAGCTGATGAACGAGATCGAGGCCGACGTCGCCGGGACGGTCGTCGAGGCCTTCCCGAAGAACGGCCAGCCGGTCGAGTTCGGCGAGAAGCTGTTCGGGATCCGGCCGTCCTGATGTTCCGCAAGGTCCTCGTCGCGAACCGCGGGGAGATCGCCCTGCGGATCATCGCCGCGTGCAAGGAGCTCGGGGTCGCGACCGTCGCCGTCCACTCGACGGTCGACCGGGACGCGCTGCACGTCGAGGCCGCCGATGAATCGGTCTGCATCGGGCCGGCGGCGCCCTCGGCCTCCTACCTGAACGTCACGTCGCTCGTCGCCGCGGCGGAGATCACGGGAGCGGACGCGGTCCACCCCGGCTACGGTTTCCTCGCGGAGAACGCGCACTTCGCCGAGATCCTCGAGGAGGTCGGGCTCACCTGGATCGGCCCGTCGCCCGACGCGATCCGCCGCATGGGCGACAAGTCGACCGCGAAGGACACGGCGAAGAAGGCGGGCGTTCCGACGATTCCCGGGAGTCCCGGGCCGGTCTCCTCGACGGAGGAGGCGCTCCGGATCGCCGAGCGGATCGGGTACCCGGTCCTGCTGAAGGCGGTCGCGGGCGGCGGTGGGCGCGGGATGCGGGTCGCCCGGAACGGGAAGGAGCTCGCGGCCGCGTTCGAGCTCGCCACCGTGGAGGCCGAGAGGGCGTTCTCGAACGGCTCCCTCTACCTCGAGAAGTACCTGGCCGAGCCGAGGCACGTGGAGGTCCAGGTCTTCGGCGACCGCCTCGGGAAGATCGTCCACCTCGGCGAGAGGGAATGCTCGCTGCAGCGGCGGCACCAGAAGGTCTTCGAGGAGTCGCCGTCCCCCGCGGTGTCGGCGGAACTCCGGGAGAGGATGGGCGCGGCCGCGATCGCGGCGGCCCGGGCCGTCGACTACGTCGGGGCCGGAACGGTGGAGTTCCTTCTCGACCAGGACGGCTCGTTCTACTTCATGGAGATGAACACGCGGATACAGGTCGAGCATCCGGTGACCGAGATGGTGACCGGCTTCGACCTCGTGAAGGAGCAGGTCCGGGTCGCCGCGGGCGAGCCGCTTTCCTTCCCGCGGGTCGGCGCCGCGAAGGACGACTTCCGCCCCCGGGGTCACGCGATCGAGTTCCGGATCAACGCCGAAGACCCGGAGAAGTTCACGCCGTCTCCCGGGACGATCACGACGCTCCACGTCCCCGGGGGGCCGGGCGTGCGCGTCGACACTGCCGCCTACATCGGGTGGCGGATCCCGCCGCACTACGACTCCCTCCTCGCGAAGCTGATCGTCCACGGACAGACGCGCGAGGAGGCGCTCTCGCGCGGACGGCGGGCCCTCGAGCTCTTCGTCGTGCAGGGCGTGAAGACGACGATCCCGCTTCACCTGCGGCTGCTCGACGAGCCCGACGTCCGGCACGGACGTTTCTCGACGAAGTGGCTCGAGCGGTGGCTCGCCGAGGAGACGCCGGCGGCATGACCGCCCGACCGTCGTGACGACCGGACCGGGGCGCGTCTTCCTCGTCGGCTTCATGGGAGCCGGGAAGTCCACGGTGGGGCGGGCCCTCGCCGGGCGCCTCGACATCCCGTTCCTCGATCTCGACGAGGCGTTCGAGGCGCTCGCGGGCGTCACGATCCGCCGCGCGTTCGAGGAGCGGGGCGAGGCGTGGTTCCGGGAAAGGGAGGCGGAGCTGCTGCGGGGATGCGAGGCGCTCCCCGACGTCGTCGTCGCCCTCGGGGGGGGCACCTTCACGTTCCCGGAGAACCGGGCCGTGGTCCGCCGCGCCGGCCGGTCGCTCTTCCTGGACGTCCCCTTCGAGGCGATCGCCGCGCGGCTCGGCGTCAAGGCGGTCGACCGGCCCCTCTTCCGTTCGCTCGAGGAGGCGCGTGCGCTCTTTGAGGAGCGGCGCGCGTCCTATACACTTTCCGACGCGGTCCTGGCTCTGGAGGGGGACGAGGGAGTGGACGCCGTGGTCGATCGGATCGTCGAGACGCTCGAGAGCCCGGGAGTCGGCTGAGGAGGTGCGTTACCTCCTTCTCTCCGACCTGCACTCGAACGACGAGGCCCTCTCCGCCGTCCTCGCCCGCGTGAGGCGCAAGAAGCTCGACCGCGTCGTCTGCCTCGGAGACTTCGTCGGGTACGCGGCCGACCCGAACAAGGTCCTCGACAAGATCCGCACGCTGCCCCGGCCCGCCATCTCGATCCGGGGAAACCACGACAAGGTCGTCTCGGGCGCCGACTCCGGCGAGATGTTCAACGCGCCCGCGCTCTTCGCGGCCCGCTGGACGGCGGAGAGGCTCTCGAGGGAGAACCTCGAGTTCCTGCGCCGTCTGCCGTGCGGCCCGATCCTCGTGGACGAGTCGTTCGCGATCTGTCACGGCTCGCCCCTCGACGAGGACGCCTACATCTTTTCGGACTGGGACGCCCAGATGAACTTCGTCCACATGGACCGGGTGGCGCCGTCCGTCAGCGTCTCGTTCTTCGGGCACAGCCACATCCCGTCGATCTTCACCCTCGCCCCCGACGGAATCCTCGTCGAGGCGGTTCGAGGGAGCCGCAGGAAGCTCTTCCTGGAGCCGGGGCGCCGTTACCTCGTGAACCCCGGGTCGGTCGGCCAGCCGCGCGACCGGAACCCGCGCGCGAGCTACGCGATATTCGACTCGGAGGAGCGGACCGTCACGTTCGACAGGGTGCCGTACGACGTGAAGTCGGCCCGGCAGAAGGTCCTCCGGGCCGGGCTTCCGACGATCCTCGGCGACCGGCTCCTCCTGGGGCTCTGAGGGGCGGGTGGCGCTTCGGCGTCCTGGCGTGTCGAGGGCCGGGCGCGCGGGCCTCGCGGCCGCAGCGTTCGCTCTCGGGGCCTGCACCTCCCTTCCGGCGCCGTCCGTTGGCGAGAACGCTCGGGCCGAGCGTGTCGAGGCCGTCGCGCAGCTCCTCGAGATGGAGGACCGGCGTCTCTGGGACGCCCCTCTCGCGAACGCCGCGGCCGGGACGGAGGACGTCCTCGTTCGCGAGAGGGCGGCCCTCGCGGCCGGCCGGGTCCGGTCGGGCGACGCGATCGGGCTCCTGACGCGCCTCCTTTCGGATCGCGAGCCCCGCGTCCGCCGGGCGGCGGCGTTCGCCGGCGGCCTCGCGGCGGGGAGGGACCTCGTGCCAGCGTTGCGGGCCGCGATCGCCGACCCCGATCCGGAAACCGCAGCCGCGGCGGCGACCGCGCTCGGACGGCTCGGCGGCGCAGAGGCTGAGGAGGCCCTCCGCAGCGTCCTCAGCGGCGCCACCGGGCCGATCGCGGCTGCTGCTGCGGCGCTCCAGCGCTCGAAGGACCCCGCGCTGGTCCCTCTCCTCGAAAGCGCCGCGCTCTCGACCGACGGGGAAGCGCGGCGAATGGCCGCCTGGTCGCTCGCTCGTGCGCCCCGGCCCGGGAGCGCACCGGCGCTTCGCCGGCTTCTCCGGGACGGCGATCCGGAGATCGCGGCCTGGGCCGCACGCGGCCTCGGGCTTCTGGGCGACGCGGAGGCCGCGCCTGCGCTTTCGGAGCTCGCGCGCGGGCGGACCCCCGGGCCGGCGATCCAGGCGCTCGTCGCCCTCGAGCGGCTCGCGGCGGGAGGGGCCGCGCGGGAGCTCGCTCGGGAAGCGGGACTCGCCCGCCACGCCGACCCGCACCCCGGCGTCGCCGTCGCGGCGCTCGGGCTCCTGCGCGCCTCAGCGGATGCCGCCGACGTTCGCGAGCTCCTCGCCCGCGTCGCGGCCGGCGGCGGGCGGCGTGGCGGGGTCGCGCTCGCGAGCCTCGCCGCGGGAGACGCGGAACGGGCGTTCGCCCTCGTCTTCCCGCCGGGCGGTACCGCCCCTCTCGACCTCCGCCTCGGGGCCGCGGAGGCGCTTCCGCTCCTCGCCGCCGGGCGCGCCGAACCGTGGCTCGAGGCGCTCCTCGGGGACCCCGCTCCGCGCGTGCGAATGGAGGCGGTCTCCCGCTTCCCGCGACCTCTCGTCCCCGGCAGCCTGCCGCTCCTGACGCGCGCCCTCGCCGACCCGGACGGCGCCGTCCGGGCCTCCGCCCTCGACACCACGGCCCCCGTCGCTGCGGGCTCGGCGAACGACGCCGCGCTCGCCGCGGCGTGGCGTGAGGCGTTCGACGCGCTCGTCGCCTCCGGAGAGGCGGACCTCGTCGCCTCCGCCCTCGACGCCGCCGCGTCGCTCCCCGAAGGCGGTAGGGAGCTCCTCGCCGCGCACCGCGACGCGTCGGACGACCTCGTGCGCGAGCGAGCCCGGCGTCTCCTCCGGGAGCGCTTCGGCGAGGCCTCGAGCGGATCGCCGCGGAGCGTCGCGACACGGCTCTCGGGGGCGGACTACCGGCGGCTGGCGGGGCGGGCCGAGGGACCTCGGCTCCGAGTCAGAGTCGAGACGACCCGAGGCTCCTTCGAGGCCGAGCTCTTCCCCGACGCGGCGCCGATGACGGTCGAGAGCTTCGTTTCGCTCGCCCGGTCGGGGTTCTTCGACGGGACGACGATCCACCGCGTCGTCCCCGACTTCGTCGTCCAGGCGGGGGACCCGCGCGGGGACGGGACCGGCGGCCCCGGCTACGCGCTCCGCGACGAGCTGAACCCGATCCCGTACGAGCGCGGCCGAATCGGCATGGCGCTCTCGGGCCCCGACGCGGGGGGCTCCCAGTGGTTCGTCGCGCTCTCGCGCCAGCCCCACCTCGACGCCGGCTACACGGTCTTCGGAGAGGTGGCGGCCGGAATGGAGGTCGTGGACCGGATCGAGCAGAACGACCGGCTCCTCTCCGTGCGTCTCCTCGGGGAGCCGGCTTCCGCCGCGGGCGCCGCCGGAGGCCCCGTCCGCGGCGTAAACTGACCGCAGCCATGCCGCGCTTCACGGTCCTCGAGACCTCCGCGCTCTTCTCGAACCGCGTCAAGTACGACTACCTCTTCGAGATGGAGATGTGGCTGAAGGGGGTCGAGCGGTTCTTCGTCCTCGACCACCTCCCGCTCTCCGCGTTCGAGAGGTCGCACGCGTCGCTGAAGAACTTCGTCGAGGAGGTCGCGGTCGTCAGGTCCGGCATCTCGCACCTCGCGCTCCTGACGACGCACCTGCTCGGAGAGGGGAAGGAGGACCTCGCCTCGTTCCTCCTCTTTCTCGACAGCCAGGTCAGCCGGGCGTCGGGGGGCGCCCCGGTCCCGCAGCGGCGGGGCGGCGCCGAGACCGAGCTGGCCCTCGTCGTGGAGAAGCTCGACGACTTCTCGAAGGTCCTCGACGAGCTTTCCCGGGCCCCGTTCCTTCCCCTGCAGACCTATCTCTCCCTCGGGAGGATCGTCGTCGGGACGCTGAAGGCCGACCCGAACCTCGGCGTCCTCTTCCGCGAGAACCTCCGTCCCGTCCTCGACCGCGAGTCGAAGCAGTCGCTCGCGCGCGTCCTCGCCGCCGTCTCCGACGCGAATCAGAAGTCGGCGCTCGCGGCCCTCTTCGTCGAGCTCTTCAAGGGGCTGCGCTGGACCGAGAGGATCCGCCAGACGATCGAGTCGCCCGCGACGATCAAGCGCGCCCTCCTCGTCTTCAGCCTCATTCGCGCGCAGGCGACGAGCCTCGGCGAGTTCATCCGGAAGAGGCTTCTCCCGCGCTTCCCGGAGGAGACCCCGGTCGCCGCGGGCCTCGAGCGCCTCGTCTTCTCCGTGGAGATGGAGATGAGGAAGGTGATGGAGCTCGAGCTCGTCGACGTCGCCCTCATGAAGGACCCGAAGCTCGTCTACGCGCGGATGGAGGACGCCTCCGGGATCCTGAAGGACCTCTTCCAGCAGAGCATCATCGGCCTCGCCGAGACGTTCTCCTCCGACGTCGACGGACGGGCGCTCTTCCCGGAATACCGGACGAAGCTGGACCAGAGCCTCCGCCTTCGAGACGACCTCTGGGAGCTGCTCCAGGCGGTCCAGGCGTTCTCCCGCGGCGCCGACAAGAAGGCGCTGAAGGCGATGATCGACTCCCTCGACGCGTTCCGCCGCGGCTCCATGAAGCACCTCATGTTCAAGGACTGGTCGCTCTTCGACCGCTTCCACGCAGGGTTCTCGCGCGAGCGGAGCCCGCGCGCGTTCCTCCCCGCGGCGCACCAGTTCGAGGTCTTCCTCAAGACGCTCGTGCGGGAGGTCTCGAAACGTTCGGTCCTCTCGGCTCACCCGTTCCGGGGCGGGCGCCCGCGGACGGGCGACGGCACGGAGGCGGCGCCGCCCCGTTACAATTGACGCGGAGCCGCTCCCCGCGGCCCGGAGGTTCTTCCTTGGGTTTCGTCACCGTACCGGAGGCCGCCGAGCATTATCGGAAGGGCCGTTTCGTCATCATCGCCGACGACGAGGACCGCGAGAACGAGGGAGACCTTTGCCTCGCGGCGGAGCACGTCACGGCGGAGGGAATCAACTTCATGGCTCGCGAAGGGCGCGGCCTCGTCTGCGTCTCCCTGACCGAGGAGAGGTGCGACGAGCTCGAGCTGGCGCCGATGGTCGAGCAGAACACCTCGAACCACGGGACGGCGTTCACCGTCTCGGTGGAAGCGCGGGGCAAGACGACGACCGGCATCTCCGCCGCGGACCGCGCCCAGACGGTGCGGACGCTCGTCGACCTGCGGACGAAGCCGCACGACCTCCTGCGACCGGGGCACATGTTCCCGCTCCGCGCCCGCAAGGGGGGCGTCCTGAAGCGCGCGGGGCACACGGAGGCCTCGATCGACCTCGCGCGGATCGCGGGCCTGACGCCGGCGGCGGTGATCTGCGAGATCCTGAACGACGACGGCGCGATGGCGCGCGTCCCCGACCTTCTCCGCGTCTCCGAGAAGCACGGCATTCCGCTCGTCTCGGTCGCCGACATCATCCGCCACCGGATGCACCACGAGCGGCTCGTCCAGCGCGTCGCCTCGCCGACGCTCCCGACGCGGCACGGGGAGTTCCGCGTCCACGCCTACCGGTCGGACCTGACGAACGAGGAGCACCTCGCGCTCGTGATGGGCGACGTCGCCGAGGAGGAGCCGATCCTCGTGAGGGTCCACTCGGCCTGCCTGACCGGAGACGTCCTCGGCTCGATGCGCTGCGACTGCGGCGAGCAGCTGAACAAGGCGCTCGAGATGATCGCCCGGGAAGGGCGGGGAATCCTGCTCTATCTCCTCCAGGAGGGTCGGGGGATCGGCCTCCTCAACAAGCTCCGCGCCTACGACCTCCAGGACGGCGGCCTCGACACCGTGGCCGCGAACGAGGCGCTCGGCTTCGCTCCGGACGTCCGCGACTACGGCATCGGCTGCCAGATCCTCCGGGACCTCGGCGTGAAGAAGATGCGCCTCCTGACGAACAACCCGTCCAAGTACGTCGCCCTCGACGGCTTCGGCCTCGAGATCGTCGAGCGGGTCTCCCTGGAGATCCCGCCCACGGACTCGACGCGCGGCTACCTCTCCGTCAAGAAGGCGAAGATGGGGCACCTGCTGAAGCTGGTGTAGTCGCGGGTCCGTCGCGCGTGCGGGCCGTGCCCGGCGGGGTACGATGCCCGGGCGTGGCGCACGGTTTCGTCCTCGTCGGAGGCCGCTCGAGCCGCATGGGGCGCGACAAGACGCTCCTGCCGGTCGGGGGCGTCCCGATGGCCCTCCTCCAGGCGCGGAAGCTCGAGAAAATCTGCGCGCGGGTCTGCTTCGTCGGAAAGGAGCCGGGAGAGCTCGTCGCGCTCGGCTATGAGTTCGTCGCGGACGGGACGGAAGAGCGGGCGGCGCTCCACGGGCTCGTCGCCGCGCTCGGTGCTTCGACGGAAGAGGAGTGCCTCGTCCTCGCGGCCGACCTTCCGCTCGTCCCGGCGGAGCTCCTCGAGGCGCTGCGCGCCCGGCGCGAGGCGACCGGCGCGTCGGCGGTCGTCCCGTGGGACGGGAAGGGCCCCCAGCCCCTCTGCTCCTCCTGGTCGACACGCGCGCTGCCGGCGCTCCGCGCGTCGGCCGCCACTGGAGACCTCTCGCTCCGGCGCGCCCTGGAGTCCGCAGGCGCGATCGTCCTCCCGGCGGCGGAGACGGAACGCCTGCCCGGCTATCGTCCCGGCGTCTTCCGAAACGTGAACACCCCGGAGGAATATCGTGCCGTCGAAGAAGAAAGCGCCTGAGCTGACCCACCTGGACGCGCAGGGCGCGGCCCGCATGGTCGACGTCTCCGGGAAGCCCGCGACGATTCGGAGCGCGACGGCCCGTGCCGTCGTGACGCTCGGGGCCGCGGCCTGGTCCGCCCTCGACGCCTCGGAGAACCGGAAGGGGGACGCCCTCGCCGTCGCGCGCCTCGCCGGCATCCAGGCGCCGAAGAGGACCTCCGAGTGGATCCCGCTCTGTCACCCTCTTCTTTTCGACGCCGTCGACGTCCGCCTCGAGCGGCGTCGGAGCCGGCGGCAGGTGGAGGTCTTCGCCACCGTCCGCGGCTCGGGGCGGACAGGGTACGAGATGGAGGCGATGGTCGCGGCGACCGCCGCCGCCCTCACCGTCTACGACATGTGCAAGGCCGCGGAGAAGGGGATCGTCGTCGGGCCGATCGAGCTCGTCGAGAAGAGCGGCGGCAAGAGCGGGGCCTGGCGGCGAGCGGCGGCCCGGTCAGGCTCGCGGCGCCGCTCCTGAGACCTCGGCCGGCGAGGCCTTCCGGAACGGCTCCGCCGCGGCTTCGACGAGCGCGGCGAGGAGCGCCGACAGCCCCGCTCCAGCGAGAATGGCGACGAGCAGCCGGCGGGCGCGAAGAGGGAGCAGGCGGGCCTCCGTGAGGATTGTAGAGACCACCTAGAATCCCGCCATGTCGATGTCGTTCCCCGTTCTCGATCGAGGTACCCGTCCGTGAGCGCGCCCCTGCGGATCGCCGTCCTGACCGTCTCCGACCGCTCGTTCCGCGGGGAGCGGGAGGACCGGGGCGGGCCCGCCGTCGCCGACGCGGCCCGGCGGCTTTTCGGCGCGGAGGTCGTCGAGACCCAGGTCGTCCCGGACGAGAAGGACGACATCGTCTGGCACCTGACCCGCTTCGCGGACAACGTCCTCGTCGACATCGTCCTGACGACCGGCGGGACGGGGATCTCCGAGCGCGACGTGACGCCCGAGGCGACGCGGTCCGTCATCTCCCTCGAGCTGCCGGGGCTGCCGGAGGCGATGCGCGCCGCGAGCCGGGCGGTGCTCCCCTCGGCGATGCTCTCGCGGCAGGTCGCGGGGATTCGCGGGAAGACGCTCGTCGTGAACCTCCCGGGCTCCCCTCGTGGCGCGGTGGAGTGCCTCGAGGCGATTTCAGCGGCCCTGCCCCATGCCGTCTCGATGCTCCGGGGCGAGGGCGCCGAGGCACACCCCGCGCCCCTCCGGGCCTGAGCGCGCCGCAGGGACGCCGCCGCGTGAGCTTCTCCCGCTCCGCCGCGCTCGGTGCCGGCGTCCTCCTCGCCGGTGCCCTCGCTCTCCTCCCCGCCCGCGCTGCGTCCCGCATCCCCGGCGACGCGACGGGCGAGACGGCACGGCGCGTCCTCCGCCTCCTCACCGGAGCGGTCGAGACGGTCCCTCTCGAGGCGTACGTCGCCGCGGTCCTCCCGGACGAGATCGGCGGCCGAGCGCCGGCGTCGGCGCTCGAGGCCCAGGCCGTCGCCGCGAGGTCGTACGCGGTCGCCCAGAAGGGGCGCCACGCGGACCGGGGCGCCGACGTCTGCGACTCGGTCCACTGCCAGGTCTTCCGCGGCCTCGGCCGGGCCACGGAAGCGACGCGCCGCGCCGCCGCGGCGACGCGCGGCCTCGTCCTCGTTCAAGGCGGGCACGTCGTCGCTGCGCCGTTCCACGCCGTCTGCGGCGGCCGGACCGC